>NZ_JBWBQS010000004.1:0-312004 GCF_056279125.1 Novosphingobium sp. Sphag1I
GCGCCATTCATATCTGGGCGGCATCAGCCCCCTCGCATTCGAGGCCAAGGTGGCATAGTGAGATAGGTGACCGGCACAAATCCGTTACAAGTCCAACCAGCTATTACGACGACAAAAACTATCTCTATTACGATTGGATGAGTCGAAATTTCTTCGCGTATCTTAAAGAATTACCAAAGAACGAATACTTCGCGGCGCTAGGCAGCGGCCAGCGCGTCAAGGTGAAGAAGAATTTTCAGCGCAAGGCGAAGAAGGCCCACGAACTCTGCCTCAAGGCGATTGAGGCAGAGGGCAACGACAACCAAAACGACAAGTGGCGAGCCGTCTATGGTCGGTCATTCCCTGCTAGTGAGAAAATACAAAAGGCAGCTGTTCTCGAATACAAGAGCAAACCGGTCCGTATGACCGAGGAGTTTCCAGAAGATGTGTTTGCCGCCATTGATATTCGGAACAACATTCGTATCGACTGCCAAGTTGAGCAGAGCGGGTTTCGTCCGGCATCTCTCAGGGAGATGATCCGCGACCGCAAGCTGCTTATGCCACGTAAGAAGCTAACGTTCACGGTTGTTGAGACAGATATACGCGGCGACTTTGGCCTGTTCTGGAAGGTGCTCAACCGGGGACAGGAAGCGATCAACCGCGACTGCATTCGTGGGCAGATCGTTGCGGATGATGGGCACAAGAGGAAGATCGAGCGCACCAATTTCAAGGGCGATCACGTGGTCGAGTGCTACGCCGTCGTTGACGGAATTGTCGTCGCGACCGATCGCATCCACGTACCTATCAGCGCAAACCAAGAGGACGACAATGAATAGGACCGCTCTTCTCCGCAGCATCGCTGAGACGGGATACAATGTCGGGTTTGGCGCGAAAAAGAACTTCGCCACGCACGACATTGTGCAGAAGGTTCCCGGCGGACTTGGACTCGTCTCCCTGTTAGTAGGCCTCTATGCGCTCGTTTGGGAGCCGCTGAACGCAAAGTGGATCGCTGCGACCATGGTTACGTTTGGCATCGTCACGCTAATCATTGCACAATACGATCACAACAAGGTCGCCTATTGCGAAGAAGGAGAGCGGCTCACGGCGCTTTTCTATCGGCTGCGCGACCTCTATCGCGACGTACAGGCGACAGCGGAAGGCGCCGATCTTGCAGCCTACCGCGCGCGACTAGATGCACTTCAGGTGGAGGTGTCCAGTTCCAACCAGTCGAAGCAAATCCTTTTCAGCGACTGGTATGCCCACTACAAGTTTTTCTGGCAGCACCAGATTGAGTGGATCGACGAGCAGAAGCAATTTACCTTCTGGCGCGATAAGGTGCCCCTGTCCTTCTCGCTCACCCTCGCAGTGTCGGTGCTGGCCCTAGTGGCACTCGGGATCGCCCGTGTGACATAGAGCCGCGCTCCCCAGTGGCTCCCGCGATAGGACCCCGAGCGCGAAAATCACTGCTAATCGCTGGAAAACTGGAGCGGGCACCGCCCCCGCTGAAGTCGGACGCGAATGTCCGCTATCTTGGTTTCGAAGCTCTGAAGCGGCCTAACCGGTCCGTCCGCCGTCTGTGGCATTTCCGGGTGCTTGGGGAGAAGATCAATAAACTCGATCTTGGGACAGCCCAAGATCCTGCGGTGCTTTTCCAGTCAGGGCGGAATTGCGGTCAGAAGCCATACGGAGACGGTTTACTGGCCGTATGCACACATCCGTCTTGCAGAACGAACTGCAGAATGCCCTGTGGGTAAGTGTGCTAAGTGCTGGCTGGGGTGGGAGGATTCGAACCTCCGCATGGCGGTACCAAAAACCGCTGCCTTACCGCTTGGCTACACCCCAGCATCACCTCGGCCAATATTGGGCCGGGAGCGGTCGCTTAGCTTCATTGTGCGGGGAAGAAAAGAGGCAATTTGAACTTTTTGTGCAAATTGCCTCTTTGAACGCACAATTGACCGCGATCACACCGTGGCGTTGACCAAGCTTTCAAAATCGGCCGCCGAATGGCGCTCGAGCAAACCCTTGCGATTGTTCACAAGGCGGCCGCGTTGCGCTGCGGGGCGGGCGTCGATTTCCTGAACCCAGCGCCCGACGTTTTCATATTCATCCAGACCAAGGAAGGTCTTGGCATCGCCATAGGCATCGCCGCGCCACAGATTGCCCAGCCACGGATAGGCGGCCATGTCGGCGATAGAATAGTCGTCGCTGCCCAGAAAACGGCTTTCCGCCAAACGCTTGTCGGCCACGTCGAACAGGCGCTTGGTTTCCATCGCATAGCGGTTGATCGGGTATTCGAACTTTTCGGGCGCATAGAAATAGAAATGACCAAAGCCGCCACCGATGAAGGGCGCGCTGCCCATCTGCCAGTTGAGCCAGCTGAAGGTTTCGGCGCGCGCTGCGCCGCTGGCGGGCAAAAATGCGCCGAATTTTTCCGCCAGATAAATCAGGATCGCCCCCGATTCGAACACGCGCACCGGCTTGGCTTCGGTGCGGTCGAGCAGGGCGGGGATCTTGGAATTGGGGTTGATTTCGACAAAGCCCGATCCGAACTGATCGCCCGCGCCGATGTCGATGAACCATGCGTCATATTCCGCGCCCGCATGGCCCGCGGCCAGCAGTTCTTCGAGCAGGATCGTCACCTTCTGCCCATTGGGCGTGGCGAGGGAATAGAGTTGCACGCCATGATCGCCAACCGGCAGGGCCTTGTCATGGGTCGCGCCGGAAACCGGGCGGTTGATGCTGGCGAACTGGCCGCCATTGCTTTTGTCCCAGGTCCAGACCTTCGGGGGTGTATAGGTGTCGCTCATCGTGACGGGCTCCTGCGGGGGGATTGTTGCAGGGCCAAGATAGGAAAGCACGATGCGATCCGCCAGACGTGGGGCGCAGAAGAAAGTTTTGATCGCGCAAAAGAAAAGCGGGGGCACTTGAGGCCCCCGCTTGATGCAATCTCGTTTGACTTTAGGCCAGCTTCATGACCCAGCCATGCGTGTCGGGCGACTGGCCGCGCTGGATCGCGACAAGGCGGTCCTTCAGCTTGGCCGTGGTCTGGCCGGGGCCGCCGCTGCCGATGGTAAAGCTGCTGCCATCGGGCGAGGCAACCTTGCCCACCGGGGTCACGACCGCCGCCGTACCGCAGGCGAACGTTTCGAGCAGGCGGCCCGAAGCCGCATCATCGCGCCACTGGTCGATCGAATAGCGTTCCTCGCGCACATTCAAACCTTCCTCACGGGCCAGCTCGATCAGGCTGGCCCGCGTGATGCCGGGCAGGATCGTGCCCGACAAAGGCGGCGTCAGCAGGCTGCCGTCTTCAAAGGCGAAGAACAGGTTCATGCCGCCCAGTTCTTCCACCCACTTGTGTTCGGCAGCGTCAAGGAACAGCACCTGATCGTGCCCGCGCGCAAAAGCTTCGGCGGTGGGCACCAACGAGGCGGCGTAATTGCCACCGCACTTGGCCGCGCCCGTGCCGCCCGGCGCCGCGCGGGTGTATTCCGACACCCAGATCGACACGGCGGGCGCGCCGCTCTTGAAATAATTGCCGGCGGGCGACGCGATCACGATGAACTTGTACTGCTTGGCCGAACGCACACCCAAAAACGGCTCGGTCGCGATCATGAAGGGGCGCAGGTAAAGCGATGCACCTTCCTGTTCGGGGATCCACGCCTTGTCGGCCAGAACCAGTTGGCGCACCGCCTCGACAAAGACCTCTTCGGGCAATTCGGGCATGGCCAGACGCTGCGCACTGGCGTTGAAACGCTGTGCATTGGCCTCGGGGCGGAACAGCGCGATGGAGCCGTCGGCGTGCTTATACGCCTTCAAACCTTCAAAGATTTCCTGCGCATAATGCAGAACGCTGGCCGCCGGGTCCAGCGGGATGGGGCCGCGCGGGCCCAGCGTGGCGTCGTGCCAGCCCTTGCCCTCGGTCCATTCGATCACCACCATATGGTCGGTGAACTGGGTGCCAAAACCGGGCGCGGCCAAAATCCCTTCGCGTACCTCATCGGCCACGGGGGCGGGGTGGGGCAGGCGGGTGAAGGACAGGACAGGCTCGGCGATGGTCGCCATGATACACGACTCCTCATGGGGTGAATGCGGTTGCCTTTGAACGAAAATTGCGCGCAAGGCAAGTGGCTTGAAATTAAAAATCCCAAACCCCGACGGTTGCCCGGCTGATAGCACGGTTGATGGCGTGGGAAAACCGCTTCAAACCCATCAATTGTCGATGCGGGGCAATTCCTTGGCTTCCAACCCTGCGTAAAAATGCGAAACGGAGCGTTGAAGTTCATAGCGGGCCAAGGCCACCGAGGCAAAACGATCGGGAATCGGCATGTCGCCGGCCTCGCCCATGTCCAATCCGCGCGCCACCGCGTCGCTCAGCGCGCCCTCCAGCCAGTTGAGCCAATCACGCGTCTGGGCAATCGCGTAATGGGTGACGTCCACCGGGCCATGGCCGGGGATCAGTCGGGCAAAACTCATCGCGTCCAGCCGGTCCAGGCTTTGCCGCCACGCGGCCAGATCGGCGTCCGGCGTCGCAGGGGCGCGGTTGTGAAAGACCAGATCGCCCGTGATCAACGTCCCGCTGGCCTTGTCCATGACGGCCAGATCGCCGCCCGAATGACCCGACAGGGCGATAGCCTCCAGCGCGCGCCCGCCGATTTCGAATGGCCCCGGCATCACGTCCAACCCCGGCAGCACAACATTCGTCCCCGTCATCCAATCCGCCAAAAGGCGATACATGCCATCGGAAAATCCTCGCCCGTCGCGTTCCAATTCGCGCCGGGTTTCGGGCAGGGCGGCGATGATCGCCGGGTCAAAGGCCGCCGCGCCCATTGCATGGTCGGGGTGAAGATGCGTGATCAGCACGCGCAGCACCGGCCCTCCGGTCAATTTCCGCGCCAGTTCCGCCAAGGCCGTGCCAAAGGTCAGCGATGGCCCGCAATCGCAAAGAATCGCGCCGCCCTGCGCCGCCATAATGGTGCAATTGGCAATCGCCCCGCCGTTGTTGAAGGCAATCGCTTCATCCGCCCCGCGAATGACCCATACACCCGGCGCCACGCTTTCGGATTTCAGCGCGTATCGTTGCGCCGCCCGCGCCGCAAAGGGCAATGCCATAGCCCCGCCGATCAACGCGCGCCGGGTCAATCCCCTAACCATGGGGCGGCCTGCTTTGTGGCCCGATTGTGCCTTGATATTCGCGGCCTTCGGTGTCGCGGGCCTGAATTTTTACCGGCCCATCCTTGGTGGGACGCAACAGGAATGTGAAGGCGGGATCCTCGCTGACCGAACCCTCGACCGTCATATTGGCCAGTTCCACCCCGGCGGCATCGCGCAGGCGGATGGTCTCAACGTGAAAACTGGGAATGTTTTCAACCAATCCCGTATCCATCGGATGACGAATGGACACACGCAGGCGCAGATCCTCGCTCTCTCTCCAGGCGCTCCCTCGCATTTCGCCAAGATGTTGTGCCCAATCACCCTTGGCCCGGCTGACCGGGGGCGCGGAACATCCCCCGCCCGCCGCATCGACCCAGACGCCCGACACATGCCAAACCCCGTCGCCGCCCAGAACAGCCGCCCGAACGGGGGTGCGCTGATCCAGCTTTATACGCAGCGAGAGAAAGGGTTGCGCGTGAAGCGGGCGGAAATCCACTGCCTGGGGCAGAGGATTGAGGTCGGCAAAGATGATGATGCGTGAAACACCGGCAATGGTGCGCGCGTCCACCGTGACGGGAAATTGATGCTGGTTTTCGGCAATCACGGGCACTTGCAAACGCACCCTCGGATCAAAGACCACCGGCGCACCCTTCAGGATCTTTGCTCCGTGATAGGTCCACATGGGCGACCCCAACGGATCTTTGGGCAAGGGTGTGGCCGCCTGTGCCGACGCGGCCAGCATAAGGGGGGACAACACCGAAAGGAGGGCCGCTTTGCGCATGATACCAAGGGTGACTATGCGGCCAAGTCGGAGCGCTTTACCATGATACCTTGGGATTAGGTGGAGCGCGCAATGGTATTGAGTTTCGCTCTGTTTCTGGCGGCCTCGGCGGCGGGGCCGGATTTGTTCAACGCCGAAGGTTATCGCGCGTCATCCTATCGCGCGCCGGTGGATCGCGATCCGGCCCCGGCGCAGCGTCTGGCTTTGGCGGCGGCGCGGGCGTTGCGGCCGGGGCGGGATGCGCTGTTCATCGATGCCCAGCCTTTGGCGCGCGATGGAACGACGGGGCGGTGGCTGCAAACCGAACCCCATGACACCATCCCCGGTGCGATCTGGCGACCAGAAGTCGGGCGTCCCGGTGTTGATCCGGCGCTTTGGTCGGGATTGCGGGGGCGGATTGATGCGTGGCGACGCGGCCATCCCGGCGCGCCGATTGTCCTGTATTGCAGGGTCGATTGCTGGATGGGGTGGAATGCGGCCCGCCGCCTTGCGCGTGACGGCCTGCGCGAGGTCTATTGGATGGCCGAAGGCGTCGAAGGCTGGCGCGATGCGGGCGGAACGCTGGCCCCCGTCAAGCCTGAACCGTAAAAATGAGAAGGGCCACGACAGCATCTGCCATCGCAGCCCTTCGCATGGTCAGCGGCCGCAAAAGTGCCGCCCACGAAGCCTTTATCGCTTAATCGTGAAACTTAGCGATAATGCTCCGCGATGCGGATTGCCGACCTCTCTGCTGAACCATGAGACATCGGATCACCTCCTTTCGCGCTGTTGAGCCATAGGGAGCCGCCGGGGGGCGCAATACCCATCCTGACGACGGGGCGAGGGTCTGTTCAACCGCGCTCGCCTTGGGTGAAAGTTGGTGTATTTTGCGGCGCACAACAAGTCTTGAAATGGAAAAAATTGCTGTCACAATCTCGGCTCCCCGGACCTGTGAGTCTTTCGGGAATCCCTGAAATCCGCGATGTTTTTGAAACGGGCCGCAACCGGTTTTGCGCGCCCGCAAAATTATCCCCAGCCGTGATGGGATAGATCGGCATTTACCAGATTCGCGGATGTATTTTTTGCTGAAACGTGGCGCTCTACCTTGCGGCGCGGCAATCCTCGACCACGCGCGATGCCGATGCATCCGCGGGCAGCAACAGGGCCGGATGGGTCGCCACCTCGACCATCCAGCGCCCGCGGGTCAGAGCAATGGCATCGAGCAACCGGTCGCCGGCATTGAGCGTGAGAGCCGCGCCCGAAGGATCGCTTTCGGCGCTTGCCTGCCGCGTCTGGGTGGCGGTGGTGATCATTACAACCCCGCCCCCTGCGGCAAGGCCCGGCATGGTCAGGCGCACCTGACCGCCACGACAAGCCATGATGATGCGCGTGTTGCCGCCCACGCCATATTGCGCCTGAGACGCGCCGCCCGACATGCTCCACACCCATGCGCCGGGGGTAAGGGGCATGTCGCGCCAATCGGTGGGTTGGGGCATGGGGGCCGGCGCCGGACGCGGCGCGGGTTTGGCAACAGGTGCGGGCGGCGGGATGACGACCGGCGGGCTGGGCGCGCAACTGGACAACAGCGCCATGGTCAGGCCACCGCAAAGCGCCGAAAGGGTCATGGGGCGCCGCTTGCCAAAGGGCATAGTGGCGAAGAATGGGGCGCGCGCGATTGCCTTCATCGCTTCCCTATGGAATGAGGGCGCGCCCAAGACAAGCCGCCAAACAGAACCGAGACGATGAACAGTTCCAAAAAGCCCGCCAAAATTCGCGTCGATCAATTGCTGGTCGATCGCGGCCTTGCCGAAAGCCGCAGCAGGGCCAGCGCGCTGGTGCTGGCCGGATTGGTGTTCAGCGGCGAGACCAAGATTGCCAAGCCGGGGCAGCAGATTGCGCAGGATGCGCCGCTGGAAACGCGTGGGCGCGATCATCCGTGGGTTTCGCGGGGGGGGATCAAGCTGGCCCATGCGATCAAGCATTTCGAACTCGACCCGACCGGCGTGACCGCGATGGATATTGGCAGCTCGACCGGGGGCTTTACCGACGTGTTGCTGACCCATGGGGCCGAGCGGGTGTTTGCGGTTGATTCCGGCACCAATCAACTGGCGTGGAAATTGCGTCAGGACCCGCGGGTCACCGTTCTGGAACAGACATCGGCGCGCATCCTGACCGAGGCGGAGATTGACGCGCCCTGTACGTGGGTGGTGTGCGATGCGTCCTTCATTGGTCTGTCGAAAGTTCTGGAGGTTCCGCTTCGCCTTGCCGCGCCGCAGTGCCGTCTCGTCGCCCTGATCAAACCGCAATTTGAGGTCGGGCGCGGCGAAGTGGGCAAGGGCGGGGTGGTGCGTGACCCGGCACTTCATGCCCGCGTGTGCGAGGAAGTGCGCGTCTGGGTCGAGGGTCTTGGCTTTATCGTACAGGGCATTGTGGAAAGCCCGATCACGGGGCCGGAAGGCAATGTCGAATTCCTGATTTCCGCCTATCGCAGCGCAGAGGCCGGGATAGAGCAGGTTACGGAAAAAGCAGAGAGTTAATCGGGTAAGCGGTTTGTTAACCGTGAGGCAAGTGGTTTTACGCAATTGGCTCCGTTTCGGAACAGCATGCTTTCGCGCCATTGCATGGGCACTTTGCGCCCGCCACAAGGCGCATGGACATGTCGCGAATCATGCGGTGCGGGAAATTAGGCGGATTGAAAGGCCTTTTGGCCAAGATGGTGAAAATGGATGCGGCGCGGCATTGGGCAGCGCAGCGGCGATGTGACGGGGTTCTGGACGAAGATGACGGAAATTGCCTCCTCGGGTCAATTGCGGGCGGGACTGGCGCGTTGGGTGCTGGTGCTGGTGCCGGGGATCAACCTGCTCGGCTTTCTGTCGGCCAGCGTGTCATTTTCCGGGCCGGACAATCCGTGGTTCGCCTCTTTGGTCAAGCCGGGCATTTATCCGCCGCCGCTGGCCTTTCCGATTGTGTGGACCACGCTTTATGTGTTGATGGGCGTGGCGCTGGCCATTGTCGTTACGGCGCGCGGCGCGCCCGGGCGCGGGGCGGCGATTGCGCTTTTCGCGGCCCATCTGGTGCTGAATATGGCGTGGTCGCCGGTGTTTTTCGGGATGCACCGGATTGCGCTGGCCATGGGGATCATCGTGGCGATGGCTGTCTCGCTGATCGTGGTGATCGCAATGTTCTGGCGCGTGCGGCCGGTGGCGGCGGGGCTGTTGGTGCCCTATCTAGCGTGGGTCTTGTTCGCCAGCGTTTTGAACTGGCAATTTCTGGCGCTCAACCCTGATGCCGATGGCGGTCAGGCGCCTGAAGTGGTGCATATTCAGCTTTAGAATTTAGACCCGCCCCTTGATCCTTGCGGGTTTGCGCGCCATCTAGGCGTCCATCGGAAACCTTTGTCATACGGGCAGGGGGCCGCGGATTACAGATACGGAAAAACGCGCCATGCAGAGCGAAAACCCCTTCCTTGCCGATTTCGTGAAGCTGATGAACAGCGCTGCGGGAACCTTCGCCGGGGCCACGCGTGAGGCTCGCGATTCGGCGCGTGAGCGTTTCCGTGAAGCCTTTGGCGGTCTGGATTTTGTCAGCCGCGAGGAATTCGACACGGTCAAGGCCATGGCCGCCACCGCGCGCGAAGAAGTCGAAGTGTTGAAGGAAAAGCTGGCCGCGCTTGAAGCCAAGATCGGCGGTTAAGGTCGCAAGGGCGGGGCCGTTATGCGCACCCGCCCCGGCATCTGCGCGCGCAAGCGCCGTTTTGATAGCGAGGCCGCGGCGATCGAGGTCGCCTTGAAGGCCGCAATAACGCTTCGCCCCTATCGCTGCACCATTTGTCGGCACTATCATCTGACCAGCCGAACCAAGGGTATGCGCAGCCTGCCACGTATGGGCGAGGATCAACCCCGCCCACCGTCAGATTAAACACCGCCCTCCGGCGCCGACACGCGGCCCGTCCGCTCCAGCTTGCCCCAACCGGTGCCGACACCGCGCACGGCGGCGGATACGGCGCGGATCACCACCGAATACATCAACTGGCGATAGACAAAGCGCTGGGCCAGCAGCAGGAACGGGCGGAACTTCTTGTCACGCACGTCCAACCGATAGGCAATCCAGCCGCACACAAGGTCGATCGACGAAAACGCCGCCCAATAGACCGCCATGCGCAAGACGTCGGTCTGCGTCTGGGCCCAACCGTGCTGGATCACGCGGGTGATCGTGCCCATGACCGAGACGACCAGCGCAAGGTCGATGGCGGGCGAAAGAACCGCAAACAGAATCTGGAACACCCATGCCTGCGGCACGCCGATGAAGGCGAGGCCCCCAGGCTTGCCCCGGCGCATGATTTTGCGATGCTTCCACAGGCATTGCAACGTGCCATAGGACCAGCGGAAGCGTTGTTTGGACAGCGCGCCAAAGGTTTCGGGCGCCTCGGTCCATGCGACGGCCTCCTCGTCATAGGCGACCTTCCACTTCTTGCGCTGAATGGCGATGGTCAGATCCTGATCCTCGGCCAGCGTGTCTTCGGGATAGCCGCCCACGCTTTCCAATGCGCTGCGCCGCCATGCGCCAACGGCGCCCGGCACCACCATGATCGCGTCAAAACGGGTCAGGGCGCGGCGCTCGATATTTTGCGCCGTGGTATATTCCACCGCCTGCCAGCGGGTGACCAGATTGACGCGGTTGCCCACCTTGGCATTGCCCGCCACCGCGCCGATCTTGGGATCGATGAACCAGCGGACAAGGCGCAGGATCGTTTCTTTTTCAAACTGCGTATCGGCGTCCAGCGCGACGATGATCTCGCCCGTGGCTTCCTTCAACGCCTTGTTCAGCGCGCTGGCCTTGCCGCCATTGACCAAGGTCATCAGCTTGACACGCGGGTTGTCGCCGAATTTCTCGGTGACGATGGCGCTGGTCCCGTCCTTGGACCCGTCATCCGCGACGATCACATCCAGATAGGGATAGGTCGATTCAAGGATGCGGTTGACGCTGCTCTCGATCACCTTCTCTTCGTTGAAACAGGGGATGATCACCGTCACCTTGGGCCGGAACGTGGCGTCGGGCGTCGGCGCCTTGCGCTTGGCCGGCAACAGGGCCAGCCCGACCAGCGTCACCGAACGCAGCACGCCCAGTGCGATGGCAAAGAAGAAGGACCAGTTCAGCACCACAATCATCAGCCCGATGGTGGTAAAGGCGAAAACGTCGGCTCGCACCGCCAAGAGGTCATAGCCCTTGACCGGCGGCATCACCTGATCCGCGGTCAATCCGGCCAGTTCGGCCACCGAGACGAATTGATACCCCTGTTGACGCAGCGCGACAATGATGCCGGGCAGGGCCGCCACGGTCTGTTCACGGTCGCCGCCGCCATCGTGGAGCAGGATGATATTGCCCGAATAGGCCGGACGCCCTTCCTTGACCTGCGCCAGTGTGGAATCGACGATATGCTGGACGCCGGGTCGCATCCAGTCATCGGGATCGACGTGCAGGCCCACGACGGTATAGCCGTGTTCCTGCGCAATTTGGGCGGGCACCAGTTCGTCGGCGGTCGTGGGTTCGGCGTCCCCGAAATAGGGCGCGCGGAACAGGCGCATCGAGCGCCCGGTATAGGCTTCGACCAAGCGCTGCGTCGCGTTCAATTCAAGCCGGATGCCGGTTTTCGATGAATTGGCCATGTTGGGGTGGGTATAGGAATGGTTCCCGATCTCCATTCCCGATGCCACCATACGTTGCAGCAAGGCGCGCTGGGACACCCCATTCTCACCAATGATAAAAAAAGTGGCCG
This sequence comes from Novosphingobium sp. Sphag1I, assembly GCF_056279125.1. Taxonomy (NCBI): domain Bacteria; kingdom Pseudomonadati; phylum Pseudomonadota; class Alphaproteobacteria; order Sphingomonadales; family Sphingomonadaceae; genus Novosphingobium; species Novosphingobium sp. Sphag1I. The sequence goes on from NZ_JBWBQS010000004.1 coordinate 11,667, forward strand.
GCACCTTGTACTGTTCAAGGATCGACAGGATTTGCGGCGTCCAGATTTCATCCGGCCCGTCGTCAAAGGTCAAAGCAACCTTCTTTTCTGAATAGCCCGTCCGCTGCACCTTATACGGCGTGGGCAGGCGGTCATAGGTCAGCGAGGAAACCAGCCCGGTCTTGGGGTCAAAGGCCAGCTTGCGGTCACCTTCGCTGGGGGTGGATGTGATGCGCAGGATTTCGCCCGCGCCCTCAACGTCGGCATTGGCGGTCTGGGCAATATGGCTCAGGTCGGGAAAAGGGTTCTGCTTGTTCCCATTGCGCCAACTTTGCAGCGCCTGCCAGAAGCCCGGATCTTCGGTCCCCAAACGCCAGAGCGCGATATTGCCGACGCCCAGCTGCGACAGGATACGCATCTGGTTCCAGCTGGCCGCGGCATCGATCATCCACACGTCATGGCGCTGGCCATTTTCCAGAAAGGAGAAGCCGGTGTTGCCGCTGGCCTTGTCATAGGTGGGCGTGGCGGCGGAATCGTGGGCCGAGAGCCATGCTTCTTCGACGGTCAGGCTTTCCGCGCCGGTTTTGCCGCTGGCGTCCGGGTGCCAGTCATAGGCATAGGAACCCAGCGCGATGATGACCTTGTCGGCGGGCATGTTGCCGATGGCCTTGCGCACCTTGGTCGCGAACCAGTTGTTCGACGCAATCGGGCCGGGCTGTCCGCTGGCCCAATGTTCGTCATAGGCCATCAGGATGATTTTGTCGGCCACGGCGGCAAATTGCGAAGGCGACCAGCCATCGCCCTCCATCGGCAGCGTCACGGCCACAACCTGCCCGGTCTTGTCCAGCGCCTTTTCCACCTCGGCAATCATGGCGCGATAGGCGGGGATGTCGGACGGCGAGAGGTCTTCAAAGTCAAAGATGATGCCCGCATCGCCCGACTTTTTCAGATAGTCGATCAATTGCGCGATCAACGCCTTGCGCTTGGCCTTGCTGGCAAACAATGCCTCAGCGGCGGGGCGGGAAAAGCCGTCATCATCGACATTCTGCAACACCGGCACAACCAGCGGGCGGTGCAGCGCCGACAGCAGGATGCGCCGCAGCGGACGATCCTCGCTGACATGCAGTTTACCGGCAAGGTCAATGTTGAGCGAGGTCGGCGCGACCCAGTCGATCTGGTTGATATGACGCAGCAGAGAAGGTGCCGAAGCATCCGACCAGTTCGAATAGAAGGCAACCGTGATCGATTGCCCCTTGCTGTTCGCACGCTGTTTGGGCGGCGCGCTGAACATGCGCGAGAAGGAATGCGACAGGCGCGAGACCTGTGTTCGCATGGGCAGAGCGCTGCGCCGTTCAAACCCCAGCGGCAGCGGCGAGGGCGCCGGAATATGCACCACGGTCGTGGCAAAGGCGATTGCGCCGATGACCAGAGCGATCAGCCCGAAAAACGTCAACCGCCGCGTCCAGCGCCGGCGGCGCCCCGAGGGATCGAAAAATACTGGTCTGGCCAAGTGCCGCCCACCTTTACGCTGCGAAGACAGGCGTTTCATCGCGAACGCCCTTTCTATCGCCTTTAGCATCGCCAACCGTTTGCGCAAAGCCGCGGAAATCACGCGGTGGATCATTCATCCCCAGAACAACAAAAAGCCCCCCTTGGGCGGGCGCCGATGGCGCGGACCCAAGCGGGGCGATGTTGGCCGGTTTGAAAAAGGATCAGGCGGCGAGGTTTTTGAGGACCGGATCAGGCCCGCTCAACCGGACCGCCGAACCGCCACGCCGACGCCGCGCGATCCATTCGCCCAGCATTTCGGCCGTGGTGTGATCGATGCCATGCACATCCTTGAGGTCGAGGTGCACCGCGCGGTCGCCCGGTACGGCTTCCAGACGGTTGGTCAGCTTGGTCAGGCTGAGGAAGGTGGCCGAACCTTGAAGCGCAACATGGTGCCCTTCGTCGGTGTGCTTTTCTTCCACGCCCAGCTTCAGCCCCTTGGCCAGCGGGATCAGTTCGACCAGCGAGAGCAGGAGGCCCGCAATCACGCCCGTCAGCAGATCCTTGCCCACGACCAGAGCGAAGGTGACGACCCAGATTGCCGCCGGGATCACGCCATAGCTATGGAACAGATGCGTGACATGCTTGAGGCTGACCAGACGCCAGCCGGTCACGACCAGCACGCCGCCCAGAGCCGCCATCGGTACTTCACGCAGCAACCAGGGGAGCAAAGCCACAAAGGCCAGGATCCATACGCCGTGCAGGATCGCCGAAAGGCGCGTCATGGCACCGGCCTGCACATTGGCCGACGAACGCACGATCACGCCCGTCATCGGCAAGGCGCCGACCAGACCGCACAGCATGTTGCCCACGCCCTGCGCCCACAGTTCCTTGTTATAGTTGGTGCGAACGCCGTCATGCATCCGGTCAACCGCCGCCGCCGACAGCAGCGTTTCGGCGCTGGCGATAAAGGCGATGGCGATAGCGGCCGTAATGATGGCCGGGTTCGACAGCGGGGCAAAGAAGCCCGCGCCCGGCGTGCCAAAGGCCGCCGCCAGCGATTCCGGCACCGCAATGCGCGTCACGTTCAGACCAAAGCTGGCCGCGATGATTGTTGCCGCACCCACGCCCAGCAGAGCGCCGGGAACCAGAGCAAGCTTTTTAGGACGCCATTTTTCCCATGCCAGCATGACCAGAATGGTGGTCAGGCCGAGGCCCAGCGCCATTTCATCGGCACGAATGTCCGACGACAGGCCCAGCACGCGGCCGGGAATAGCGGCAAGATTGGCCAGCCCGTTCGACATCGGCTTGGCGTCGAACAGGATGTGGAATTGCCCCAGCACGATCAGCGCGCCGATCCCCGCCAGCATGCCGTGAACGACAGCCGGGCTGATCGAACGGAACAGGCCGCCCAGACGCGCAACGCCTGCGACCAACTGAATGGCCCCGGCCAGAACGAGCATCGGACCAAGGGCGGAAAGCCCATGGTCGCGCACGAATTCGAAAACGATCACCGCCAGACCGGCCGCCGGACCCGACACCTGCAAAGGCGAACCGGCCAGCGCGCCCACGACGATGCCGCCGATCAGGCCCGTTACCAGACCCTTCTCAGGCGGCACGCCAGAGGCGATGGCAATGCCCATGCACAAGGGCATTGCCACCAGAAAGACGACAATCGAAGCGGTGAAATCGCGCGCCAGAAACGCGCCGATCCCGCTTTTTTGTGCGTCTTGGCTCATTCTGCGGCCTCCGCAATGGGTTCTTCAGCGATCCGGCGCGAAGCGGGGAGCGCGACAGGCAGTTCGGCATCTTCGCGCAGAGGCACAAAGTGGCCGGTGTCACCATCAAGACCCAGCACCTGTCCGGCATGAATGTCCACGAACCAGCCGTGGAGCGCCATTTCACCCTTGGCGATCGCCGCGGCGACCGAGGGGTGGGTACGCAGATGCGAAATCTGGGCAATGATGTTTTCCAGCGTCACTGCGCGGACCCGGTCAGCATCCTTGAGATGGCTCTTGCAGGTCGAAACGATATGTTCGGCCGCCGCGCCATGTTCCAGCCATGCCTTTACGTTGGGCATGCGTTCCAGACCAACCGGGTTCGACAGCGCCTTCATCGCGCCGCAGTCCGAGTGGCCGCAAACGATGATGTCACGCACGCCAAGCGCCGCAACCGCATATTCGACCGTTGCCGACACGCCGCCAAGCTGGGTGCCATAGCTGGGCACCATGTTGCCGGCGTTGCGGCATACGAACAGGTCGCCGGGCTGGGCCTGAAGGATCTGTTCGGGCACGATGCGCGAATCGGCGCAGGAAATCATCAGCGCCTTGGGGCTCTGCCCATGGGTGGTCAGCTTGTTGAACAATTCGCCACTGGCCGGAAAAGTGGTCTTTTCAAAGCTGAATACGCGGCCAATCAGTTCGTTCATGGTCACACCTTTTTGATCTTTCGCCCGCCATGGAAGGAGGGCCAATGTGATCAATGTAGGTGGCCGATTTTGCTATGACCGCGCGCCTGTGTAAGGAAGTGTTGCTGAAATCTTGCCCTTTGATGAATGGTTTACATTGCAGGTTGGGGCATGTGGATGACCGCGCGCAAGCCACCTTCGGGTCGATTGGCCAAGATGAGGTTGGCCCCTTCGCTGCGTAAAGATCTGACAACAATGGGTAAACCAAGGCCCATGCCCGCTGTGTCGCGAGTTCGCGCGGTGTCCAAACGGATGAACGGCTGGAGAACCTTGCCCAGATGTTCTTCGGGAATGCCGGGGCCATCATCCTCGATTGTTACAAAGACAGCGCCTTTTTCCGTGGAAACCCGCACCATCACATTGCCGCCATAATGCAGCGCGTTTTCAATCAGATTGGACATGGATCGACGCAGCGACACCGACCGCGCCATGACGATGAGCCGGTCCGGCCCTTCATATTCTGCGGGATATCCGCGATCCTGCGCCCCATCGACCAGCGTTTGCGCCATCGCGGCCAGATCGACCGGCTCTTTGGCCGGGCCGGGTTCGTCCAATGCGACAAAATCCTGGAGCGAGGCGAGCAGATCGCGCATTTCCGACAGGTCCGCGTCCAAAGCATCGCGTTCCTCGACATCCATCGGCACGCCGTCCAACCGCAATTGCATCCGCGCCAGCGGCGTGCGCATGTCATGGCCAATGGCCAGCATCGTCTGCGTATTGGCGTCGAGCAAATCGTCGATGCGCCGTTGCATTGTGTTAAAAGCGCCAATTAATTCGCGCACTTCGCCCGGACCATCCATGGGGATGGGGCGGGCGTGAGGTGTGCCGACATGGCGGCTTGCTCGCACCAGACGCCGCAGCGGGCGCAGCGAGGCATAGACCAGAAACCACGCCAGTGGCACCAGCAACAAGGTCGGCAACAGAATGCGCAGAACATATCCGGCGCGCAGGGCAAAGATGTCGCGCGCCTCGCTATGGAAAGTCACCAGTGAATTATCGCTCAGCACCATGGTGCCATCGACCTCATGCCGCGCGTGAAGTGGGGCGAGGTGCAATTGCAACCGATACTGGATCAATTCCGGCTGATAGGCGATCAACTGTTTCTGAAGCGTGCCCAGATCGAGCGCGGCCAAGGGGCGATCCGCGCCTTTGGGTTTCCACCGGATCTTCAGGGCCGGGCTGCTCAATTCCTTGGCCAAAGATTCGCGGCGGGCCGGGGCGTTTTCGTCAAGAATGCGCCCCGCAATCGCCAGTCGATCGGCCAGACTGTCGGCCTCCTCGGCCTCGAGCGCGAATTCATTGGCGCGTTCGAACAGGATTGCGTTCGCGCTAATATCCACCAGCATCACCGCCGCCAGAATGGCCAGCATGCGCGCAGGCAAACCAAGGGCGCGAAGCCAGGTCAATGGCGGGTGACCTCGGCGGTGAACATATAGCCGATGCCGCGCACGGTGGCGATTGGGGCCTGTCCGCTGGAATTGGACAATTTGCGGCGCAGGCGGCTGACCAATACGTCGATGCTGCGGTCTGAACTGTCGGACAGGCGCGTGCGCGACAATTCGATTAGGCGCTGACGCCCGATGACGCGCTGGGGTTGGCCAAGGAAAGTGGCCAGAAGATCGAATTCAGCGCCGGTCAAATCGACCAATGCGCCTTCGGGTGAACGCAATTCATGGCGCGAAAGGGAAAGTGTCCAACCTTCAAACGAGAGCATCCGCTGGCTCGTCGCGCGTTCTTCCTCGCTGCCGCCCCGGCGCAGGACCGCGCCAATGCGGGCGATCAACTCACGCGTGCTGAACGGTTTGGCCAGATAATCGTCCGCGCCCAGTTCAAGGCCCAGAACGCGGTCTTCCTCGCTGCCGCGCGCGGAGACGAAGATCACCGGCGTGTCGGATTCCTTGCGCAATTTGCGGAACAACTCGATCCCCGTCGTGCCGGGCAACATGATGTCTAGCACGATAAGGTCCGCCGGCGCGCTGTCCAGCATCACCCACATTTCCGCGCCGGTTCCGGCGGTGCGCACGTCATAGCCATTGGCACGCAGCGCCCGCGCCGTCAAAAGGCGCAGCGCAGGATCGTCTTCGACAAGCAGAATGGATTTTGCACTCATTGTTCTTTGGCCCAGCCTCTGTCTGGAAACAGTAAAGGCGATCGGGGCGCGAGGTAAAGACCTCTTGCCCCGATCGCAAGGGGCAGGCGCGGATGGATTGGCGCCTGCGGCATGAACCGGCCGCTGGAGGGTTCTTGGGGATCGGACGGCCGGAACCTGAGAATGTCGTTCCATTCGGGGGTGTGATTACCATCCCCCCGGATGGGATGAACGCCATCTAAGCGGCCCAGTTTGCGCGATAAGTGCCGAATTGTGTTAAAATGTTTCTCAGGCGCCGGGGCACTGTCTTGCCCCTGCGGGCGATTGGCGACATGCTGGCCCCATTGCATTTGCACAAAAGGTCTGTTCCCATGAAATTGCTTCGTTCCGGCGCGATGGTTGCCCTTGCCTTCGCTCTTGCAGCGCCATTGGCGGCGCAAAATGCTGTGACACCAATGACGCCCGATGTCGTCAAATCCTATGACGCGGTGCGCGCCGATGCCGATTTCGTCCGCCGCGAAGTGATGATCCCGATGCGCGACGGGACAAAACTCTATACCGCCATCGTGTTCAAGAAGGGGACGAAGAACGCCCCCATACTGATCTCGCGCAGCCCCTATAACGCCCATGGCGACGTCACCCGCACGGCCAGCCAGAAGATCACCGAAATCCTGCCCGCGATGGATGCCGAATTTGCCGAGGACGGCTATATCCGCGTCTATCAGGACATTCGCGGCATGCATAAGTCCGAGGGGGATTGGGTTCTCAACCGCCCTATCGTCGGGCCTTTGAACAACACCGGCATCGATGAGGCGACCGACGCCTATGACACGATCGACTGGCTGGTAAAGAACACGCCCGAGAGCAACGGCAAGGTCGGCATCATCGGCAGTTCCTATCTGGGCTTTACCTCGCTGATGGCGCTGATCAACCCGCACCCTGCGTTGAAAGCCGCCGTGCCGCAAAGCCCGATGGTCGATGGCTGGATGGGCGACGACTGGTTCCACAATGGCGCGTTCCGGGTCAACAGCTTCGACTATATGGTCGATATGAGCGTGGGCAAGGGCGACAATGATGCCAAGATTCCGCGTGGGAGCGGCGATGATTACACCGCTTATCTGGAGGCGGGATCGGCGGGCGATTTCGCGCGCAAATGGGGGATCGAGAATATCCCCGGCGTGCGCAAGCTGATGGAGAACCCGGCCTATACCCCGTTCTGGTCGCTTCAGGCGGTGGATAAATGGCTGGCTGCACGGCCTCTCACTGTGCCGACCATGCTGGTCGTTGGACAGTGGGATCAGGAGGATTCCTATGGCGCCCCCGCCGTCTATCGCGCGCTGGAGCCAAAGGATACCGGCAATGACAAGCTCTCACTGGTGATCGGGCCGTGGCGGCATTCGGGCGTCAATCACTATGGTTATGAATTGGGCGATGTTACGTTCACCGGCGACACGGCCCATGAATTCCGCGTCAAATGGCTCAAGCCTTTCTTTGATCACTGGCTCAAAGACGCGCCCGATCCGCATACGCCGCCGGTGCTGACCTATGCCACGGGCGCGAACCAGTGGGAGGTTTCGCAAAGTTGGGACGATGCGAAGATGACGCCGCTTTATCTGGGGGCGGGCGGGGGCCTGTCCTTCACGCCGGGGGCGGCCGGGCATGATGATTATGTTTCCGACCCGGCCCATCCGGTGCCCTTTATGCCGCGCCCGCTGTCCATGGCCGACCGCAAGCAATGGACGACATGGCTGGTCCATGACCAACGCTTTGTCGAAGATCGCCCCGATGTGCTGACCTACAAAAGCGCGCCGCTGGACAAGCCGCTGCATATCAAGGGTGCGCCCAAGGTTGACCTCTATGCAGCCACCACGGGCACGGATGCCGACTGGGTGGTGAAATTGATCGACGTCGCCCCCGATACAACGCCCGAGGCCGCATCGCAGGGGGCCAAGCCAGCCAACCCCGGTTTCGAACTGCCGCTGGGCATCGAGATTTTCCGTGGGCGCTATGTCCACAGCTTTTCCGCGCCCGCGCCGTGGAAACCGGGCAAGGTCGAAAATGTCCGCTTTGAATTGCCGCATATCAACCATGTGCTGCTGCCCGGACATCGCTTGATGGTGCAGGTGCAATCCAGCCTGTTCCCGCTCTATGATCGCAATCCGCAGACCTATGTCGCCAATATCTTCAACGCGCGGGCCAGCGACTACAAACCCGCCACGCAAAGCATCCAGCGCGGCGGCGCGACGGCCAGCGCGGTCCTGTTGCCCATTGCCAAGGATTGATGCGGGGGTGGAGGGCGGCTCAACCCGCCCTCTTTCGCCTGTCGGATGATCGACCAAGGGCGGGGCTGTCTCGCACTTGCCCACCCTCGACCATCGGCCTAGAGCCCTTCGCTGATGCAGCAAACGACTCCCCCGGCGGCTGATGCAGCCCTTGATCACGAAACCGATGCAGGCGGCACCAGCGATTATCGCCTGATCGGCCTGATCGTGGCTTCGGCCCTGTTTATGGAACAGTTCGACGGCACGGTTCTGACCACGGCCTTGCCCACGATTGCGCGCGATTTCGGGGTGCGCCCGCCCGCCTTGTCGGTGACGGTGACATCCTATCTTCTGGCCTTGGCGGTGTTTGTGCCGGTGTCGGGCTATATGGCGGATCGTTTCGGCGCGCGCCGGGTGTTCAGCGCGGCGATCGGCGTATTTGCGATGGGGTCTTTGGGTTCGGCATTGACGCAGGGGCTGGAAACCATGGCGGCGGCGCGGTTTCTGCAAGGGATCGGCGGGGCAATGATGTTGCCCGTCGGCCGTCTGGTCATGCTGCGTACCGTTCCGCCCAAGGACTTGGTCAATGCGACCAGCTGGATGCTGATGCCCGGATTGATGGGCACGATTCTGGGGCCGCCGCTGGGTGGATTTATCGTCACCTATATGCATTGGCGGGCGATTTTCTGGATCAATATTCCCATCGCGGCGTTGGCGCTCATTCTGGTGTGGCGCAACATTCCCGATGTGCGATCCGAAGTGCCGCCGGTGTTTGATGGCGTGGGTTTTGTCCTGTCGGCGGTGGCTTTGGCCGCGTTGATGATCGGGTTTGAAACCGCGGGGCCGATGCATGCCGGGGCGGCGGCTTTGCTGCCTTTGGGGTTGGGCGTGGCCATGGCGCTGGCCTATTGGGCGCATGCGCGGCGGCATCCGGCGCCCATCATGGATTTCGGCCTGCTGCGTCATCGCAATTTCCGCCTGTCATGGATCGCCGGCTCGATCAGCCGCCTGCTTCAGGGTGCGCAGCCCTTTCTGCTGGCCTTGATGGTGCAATATGGTTTCGGCTTTTCGGCGGCGCGTTCGGGCACGATAACATTGGCGACGGCGGTGGGGTCGATTGTGATGAAGGGGCTGGCCGGGCCGGTCCTTCGGCGGCTGGGCTTTCGTAATGGATTGACGCTGATGGGGGCGGCAGGGACGCTGGTCTATGCTTCCTGCGGCTTTTTCTCACCGCAATGGCCGGAATGGGCGATCTGGGGCGTGCTGGTTCTGGCCGGTTTCCTGATGTCGTTTCAGTTTACCGCCTATAACACCATCGCCTATGACGGTCTGGCGCCCGACGAAATGAGCCGCGCCACCAGTTTTTATACGACGTTTCAGCAGCTCACATTGTCGCTGGGCGTTTGTATGGCGGCAACGATCCTTCAGATCAGCACGGCGGCCCATGGCGTACAGCACCCCCAATTGCGCGATTGTGCTCTGGCCTTCTGGATCATCGCCGCGATCAGTTTCACCGCGATCATCCCCAACCTGTCCTTTGCCCGCGATGCCGGAGCCAGCCTGACCGGGGGCGATCCGACCGCCCATTGACCCGATAATGTCTCAATTTGACCGCATGGGGGGCGTCGATGGGCCTATCGCAATCTGTCGCAGGTCTATAGAAATGTTGCGCGGATCGTGGTGAGATTGGTGGACGGTAATGGGCACAGCGCTTGACCTTGCGGGGCAAGCGGCCCATGGCGCCATGCGACTTTTTACGTCCTGAAATTTCACCTGATCAACTTTTTCGGGGGTCACTTGACCAAGGCAGTAATTCTAGCGGGTGGTTTGGGAACGCGGCTGGGCGAAGAAACGTCGAGCCGTCCCAAACCGATGGTTGAAGTGGGTGGTATGCCGATCCTGTGGCATATCATGAAGATCTATGCCGCCCATGGCGTCAATGATTTCATCATCTGTCTTGGTTACAAAGGCTATGTCATCAAGGAATTTTTCGCCAATTACTTCCTTCACGCCGCCGATGTGACCATCGATCTTGCCAATAACAAGATGACCGTTCACGAAGCCAAGAGCGAGCCGTGGACAGTGACTCTGGTCGATACCGGGCCGACGGCGCAGACGGGCGGCCGCCTGTGGGGCGTGCGCCGCTTCCTGACCGACGGTGAGCCTTTCTGCTTTACCTATGGCGACGGCGTTTCAGACATCGATATTACTGCTGAACTGGCCTTTCACCGCGCGCATGGCAAGAAGGCGACGATTGCCGCTGTGGCGCCTCCGGGCCGGTTTGGCGCGCTGGAGTTCGGCGCGGGTTCGGGCGGGCATGAAGTCACCAGCTTCAAGGAAAAGCCCGCGGGCGATGGCGGTCTCATCAACGGCGGCTTTTTCGTGCTGGACCCGTCCGTGATCGATCTGATCGCCGGGCCGGATCAGGTTTGGGAGGATTATCCGCTCGAAACGCTGGCCAGCACGGGCGAGCTGGTGGCTTTCCGCCATGACGGTTTCTGGCAACCGATGGATACGTTGCGGGACAAGCAGCATCTCGAGCGGCTCTGGGCGCAGGGGAATGCGCCGTGGAAGAAGTGGTAAGCGATCGTGGCGGTTGTGCATGATCCTGCCTTTTGGGCCGGTCGCCGGGTTCTGCTGACCGGGCATACGGGCTTTAAGGGCAGCTGGCTGGCGCTCTGGCTGCATCAGATGGGCGCGGTGGTGACGGGCCTGTCGCTGCCCGCCGAGGAGATCAGCCTGTTCCGTCAGGCCGGGGTCGAGCGGCTGCTTACCCATATCGAGGGTGACATTCGCGACATGGCCGTGGTCGAGGCCGCCGTGGCGCAGGCCGACCCGGAGGTGGTGTTCCATCTGGCCGCGCAGCCTTTGGTGCGCCTGTCCTATGACACGCCGGTGGAAACCTTTGCCACCAATGTTCAGGGGACGGTCCACGTACTGGACGCGTGCCGCCGGGCGCCGAATTTGCGCGCCGTGGTCGCGATCACTTCGGACAAGGCGTATGAGAACCGCGAATGGGTCTGGCCCTATCGCGAGAGTGATCCGATGGGCGGGCATGATCCCTATTCGGCCAGCAAGGGCGCGGCAGAACTGGTGATTGCGGCCTATCGGCGCAGTTTCTTTTCCGAGGCAGGCACCCCGCTGCTGGCCTCTGTGCGGGCGGGCAATGTGATCGGTGGGGGCGATTGGGCGCTTGACCGGTTGGTGCCCGATATTATCCGTGCGCTGATCGCGGGAGAGCGTCCGCTGATCCGTTCGCCCCATTCGATCCGCCCCTGGCAGCATGTTCTTGAAGCCTTGGGCGGCTATCTGATGATCGCCGAAACGCTGGCCAAGGGCGAGGCGTGGGCGGCAGAGGGCTGGAACTTTGGTCCCGCCGATGATGATACGCAGCCCGTCCACTGGATCGCGGATCGCATCACGCAAAGCTGGGGCGATGCCGGTTGGGATCAGCCCGAACAGGTTTCCGGCCCCCATGAGGCCAAGATCCTCAAGCTGGATTGTGCCAAGGCGCGCAACTATCTGGGCTGGCGTCCGGCATGGGGTTTGGGTGAGGCGCTGAACCGGATTGTCGAATGGCATAAAGGGGTTGCGCAAGGCGGCGATGCGCAGGCGATCTCATTGGCGCAACTGTCGGATTACCGCGCGGCCTTCACCCGGCGCTAAAATCGTTTCATCCCGATCAAAAATGTTTCAACACGTCTGAAATTTTCAGAAGACAGTTTACAGGCAGACAGATTCCATGGCCACCATCGATAACCCCATGCTCGACCTTTCATCCGCCGTTGCGGATATGGTCAAGGGCAGCGACGAAGGGCAATTGCGCGAACTGATCCTTGGCCTGTCCGAGGAATATGCACGCCGTTATCATTCCCCCCGCGCGTTTCTGCCCGGTGAAAGCGTTGTGCCGGTGTCCGGCAAGGTCGTGGGCGAGGGTGAATTGCGCAATCTGGTGGATGCCAGCCTCGACATGTGGCTGACCACGGGGCGTTACAATGCGGTGTTCGAGGAAAAGCTGGCCGAACGTTTGGGCGTGGCCCATGCGTTGACGACCAATTCGGGTTCGTCGGCCAATCTGCTGGCTCTGGCGGCGTTGACCTCGCATTATCATCGCGGCGATGCGTTGAAGGCGGGCGACGAAGTCATCACCGTGGCAACGGGTTTTCCGACCACGGTTAACCCTTCGCTGCAATATGGGCTGGTTCCGGTTTTCGTCGATTGCGACATCCCGACCTATAACATCAAGCCCGAGATGATCGAAGCGGCGGTTTCGGAAAAGACCCGCGCCATCATGATCGCCCATACGCTGGGCAATCCCTTTGACATTGCCGAAGTGATGCGCGTTGCTGAAAAGTATAACCTGTGGGTGGTCGAAGACACGTGCGACGCCTTGGGCGCGACGTTTGATGGCAAACCGGTGGGCACGTTCGGCCATCTGGGCACGCTGTCCTTTTACCCTGCGCATCACATCACCATGGGCGAGGGCGGCGCGGTGTTCACCGACAAGCCGCGTTTGAAGCGTGTGGTCGAATCGATCCGCGACTGGGGCCGCGATTGCTGGTGCGCGCCGGGTCAGGACAACACCTGCGGCAAGCGGTTCAACCGCAAGCTGGGCACCTTGCCCCATGGTTATGACCACAAGTATACCTATGGCCACGTTGGTTATAATCTGAAAATCACCGACATGCAGGCCGCCGTCGGTCTGGCGCAGTTGGACCGTCTTGACGGCTTCATCACCGCCCGTCAGCGCAATTTTGCCAAGCTGACCGAGCTTTTGAAGCCGATGGAGGATGTCTTCATCCTGCCGCAGGCGACCGCGCGCAGCGAACCGTCATGGTTCGGTTATCCCATCACCATCCGCCCCGAAACCGGCATCGACCGTGAACAACTCGTTCAGTTCCTGAACGAGAAGAAGATCGGCACCCGTTTGTTGTTTGGCGGCAACCTCTTGCACCAACCCTATATGAAGGGTCGCAACGTTCGGGTGGTGGGTGATCTGTCGAACGCCGATCTGGTGACGACCCATACTTTCTGGTTGGGCATCTATCCGGGTTTGACGGACGATCACCTTAGTTATACCGCCGAGCAGCTTGGCGTGTTCCTTGCGGATCATTACGGATCGGCTAAGGGCTAAGTCAGCAATATTTTGATACGGGCCGGGTCGGAAAAGCCAGCCGAAGAGGTTTAGACGTGAACGCATACGAAAAACGCATGTTGGCGATTCTGACTGAGGGCGCGGCCAAGTATGGCTTTGTCTCGGTCAAGGCCGAGTTCGAAGCCGAAGGCACGCGCAGCGATGAATTCCTGCGCTTGCTCGAATTGGCGCGTCGCGCCGGTTTGAAGGTGGCGCTCAAGATCGGCGGTTGCGAGGCGATCCGCGACCTGATCGAGGCGCGCCAGTATGGCGTCGACTACGTCATCGCGCCCATGGTCGAAACGCCCTATGCGCTGACCAAGTTCATTGCGGCCAAGGACAAGATTTTCCCCAAGGATGAGCAGGCGGATATGTCCTTCCTGTTCAATGTGGAAACGGTCACGACCTTCGAAGCTCTCGAAAAGCTGGGCGAAGTGGCGCAGGGCGGCAACGTTGGTTTCGTGTTTGGCCGCGTCGATTTCGCCGGCTCGCTGGGCCATGACCGTTCGTTTGTGAACAGCGATGCGATGGCCGGCTATGTCAATGCCGTGGCCAAGGTGGCGCAGGAACGGGGCCTTGAACTGGTCGTGGGCGGCGGGGTCAGCCCGGATTCGGTGCCGCTGCTGGCGGGTGCCCGGGCGCATCGTCTCGACCGCTTTGAAACGCGCAAGGTCGTGTTCGACGCCGCCGTGGTCGAAGATGGGCGCGCGCAGGCGGGCATGGAGCTGGCGATTGAGTTCGAACTGCTCTGGCTCAAAAACAAGCGCGATTTCTATCGCGGTATCGCCGAGGAAGACGCGGCCCGCATCGCCATGATGGAAGCGCGTCAGGCCACCGCCAAGACCGCCGAGCCTGCGTAAACCACTATGGCTGAAACTATCCGGGTCGCCGACCTGATCGCCCGCCTGTTGGTGCAAAGCGGTGTTTCCGACTGCTTCATGCTGACGGGCGGCGGGGCCATGCATCTCAACGACGCCTTTGGGCGCGAAGAGGGGCTGCGCAAGATTTTCAACCACCACGAGCAGGCCAGCGCCATTGCGGCGGAAAGCTATGCGCGCCTGTGTGGTAAACCTGCGCTGGTGAATGTCACCACGGGGCCGGGGGGCGTGAACACGCTTAATGGCGTCTATGGCGCCTATGTCGATTCGATCCCGATGATCGTGGTGTCGGGGCAAGTGAAGCGTGAGACGATCGCGGGCAATTTCCCGCATATCCCGCTGCGCCAGTTGGGCGATCAGGAAGTCAATATTGTCGCCATGGTGCGGCCCGTCACCAAATATGCCGTCGTGCTGCAAGACCCGACACAGGCGCGCAAGGTGGTGGAAAAGGCGATCTACCTTGCCACTCGTGGTCGCCCCGGTCCGGTGTGGATCGATGTTCCCATCGACGTTCAGGCGGCTCCGGTGGACCCCGATGCGCTGGAGGCATTTGATCCTGCGGCAGATATCGACACCGCCGCAGAATGGAACGCGCCCAACAATGCGGCCGAAACCGGCGCGCTCACGGGTGATGCGTTGCAGGCCGAGGTTGGCGCAATGTTGGGCGAATTCTGCGCAGCAGAGCGGCCCGTGGTGTTTGTCGGCGCAGGCGTGCGCCTGTCGAACACGCATGAACGTTTCCTCGCGCTGATTGAAAAGCTGGGTGCGCCGGTGGTGACGGGCTGGAACGCGCATGACGCGCTGCCCAATGCCCATCCGCTCTATGTTGGCCGTCCGGGCAGCGTGGGCGACCGTGGCGGAAATTTCGCCGTGCAGGGCGCCGACTATGTGCTGGTTTTGGGCAGCCGCCTCAACATCCGCCAGATCAGCTATAACTGGCAGAGCTTTGCCCGCAATGCGCGGGTGGCGATGGTGGACATTGACCGGGCCGAGCTGGGCAAGCCGACGCTCAATTTGCACAGGGCGATCCATGCGGATCTGCGTGATTTCTTTGATGCGGTCGATGCGCTGGGCGTGCCCGAAACGGGGGCGGGAAACCGCGCCGCCTATCTGGCGCGCAGCCGTGAACGGGCCGCGAAATATCCCACCGTGCGCGATGAATTCCGCAGCGAAACCGGCCCGATCAACCCCTATGTCTTTGGCGAGGCGTTGTTCAAGGAGTTGGAAGAGGGCGACATCATCGTTTCGGGCGATGGTACGGCCTGCGTCACGATCTTCCAATGCGCTGATCTGAAGCAAGGGCAGCGGCTCTACACCAATTCGGGCTGCGCCAGCATGGGCTATGATCTTCCCGGCGCGATCGGGGCCTATTTCGGTGCGGTACAGCCTGGTGATGCCCCCAAGCGGATCATCTGCCTTGCCGGTGATGGTTCGATCATGATGAACCTGCAGGAATTGCAGACCATCGTGGGCGGGCGTTTGCCGATCAAGATTTTCGTGCTGAACAATGACGGCTATCACTCGATCCGCCAGTCGCAGGTGGCCCATTTCAAGGGCTTCTCGGTCGGCTGCGGCCCGGACAGCGGTCTGACTTTCCCCGATTTCGCGCGTTTGGCCGCCGGTTTCGGTTTCTCCGCAACGCGTTGCGAAAGGGATGGCGACCTGTCGGCGGCAATCCGCGCAACGCTGGATGGCGAGGGGCCGCAGCTGTGCGAAGTGATGATCGACAAAGCGCAGCAGTTCGAACCCAAGCTGTCGAGCCGCCGTCTGCCCGACGGTACGATGGTTTCGCCCCCGCTCGAGGATCTCTCGCCCTTCCTGTCGGACGAGGAACTGGCCGAAGCGATGGCGCCCTGCGCCACATTGCGTTAAAATTATGCGCCGCCATCTGATCTTTGATCTGGACGGCACGCTGGTCGACAGCTGTGCGATCTGTGTCGAGATCCTGCAGGGCATGCTCCACGAACGCGGCAGTTCGCGGCGCATCGACCCTGAATTTGCCCGCCCTTGGATGAGCCATGGCGGGCAAAAGATGGTGGCGGCATTGCTGGGCGATGATTGCGGCGATGTGGCGGCCGAACTGGCCGAATTCCGCCGCCGTTATGCCGTGACGCAAACGCGGGCCGAAACGCTGTTCAACCATGTAGCCACCAGCCTGCACCAATTGCATGGTCAGGGTTTCGTGCTGGCGATCTGTTCGAACAAGCCGCAGAATCTGGTCGACAAGGTGCTGGAGGATATCGGCCTTGCCCCGCTGTTCAAAAGCGTGGTGGGGTCGCGGGCGGGCGTGCCGTCCAAACCGGCGCCGGATCTGCTGGATCTGGTGCTGGCCGATCTTGGCGCTTCTTCGGCCGATTGCCTGTTTGTGGGTGACAGTGAACTGGACCATGCGGTGGCCGATGCGCGCGGCATGCCTTTCCTGTTCCTGACGCATGGCTATGCCGACCCCGATTACCAACCCGACCCGGCAATGAGCTATGATTGTTTTGGCAAGCTGGCCGAGGCGGTGATGGAACGCGCGCATGGCTGAGGGGCTGGAACCTTCGGTGGCGTCCGCGTTGGTCGAGGACGGGCGGCGCATCGTCATCACCGGGGCGGGGGGCTGGATTGGTCTGGCGACGCTCGACCTGTTGATGGCGGCTTTGGGGGACAAGTTTGAAAAGCGGGTGCGGGCCTTTGGTTCGAACACGCGCGCCCTGCGCCTTGCCGACGGATCGCAGGTGTTGCAGCGTCCGCTGGCCGATATGGCATGGTTGCCCAATGAGCCGACGATTGTTCTCCACACCGCGTTCCTGACCAAGGATCGCGCCGAGGCGATGGACGAGGACGCCTATGTCGCCGCCAACCGCGCGATCAGCGATGCGGTGCTTAAGGCTCTGAACCCCATCGGCGCCGAGGCGGTTTTTGTCGCCAGCAGCGGGGCGGCATCCAAAGCCGACGATCCCGAGGCCAGCGCCGCGATGCGTCTCTACGGCTCGCTCAAGCGTGAGGATGAGGAGCGGTTCGCCGCTTGGGCCGATGCAGCGGGCAAACGAGCGGTGATCGCCCGCATTTTTGCCCTGACCGGACCCTATATCAACAAGCCCGGCGCCTATGCCATTGCCAGCTTTCTGGCCGATGCCATGTCCGCCCGCCCGGTGGAGGTGCGTGCCCCCCGTCAGGTCGTGCGGGCCTATGTCGCCATCCGCGAATTGATGAGCCTTGTGTTCGCCGCCTTGCAGGCGCCCAATGGCGTGCTGCGCTTTGACAGCGGAGGCGAGGCGCTCGAACTGGGTGAGATCGCGGGCGTGGTGGCGGCGCAAGCAGGCGGAACCGTTGCCCGTGCCGACATCACCACCGGCCCCGCCGATATCTATCACGGCGATGATGCGGCCTATCGTGCGCTTCTTGCCGAATATGGCGTTGCCCCCGTTCCTCTGGCCGCGCAGGTGGCCGAGATGATCGCGTGGACGCAACGCTCCTCTCACGCCGCCTGAGCGGGAAGGTAATCCATGACGAACAGTGCCGACATTGATGTTTCGGTGGTCATCCCCTGTTACAATGAAGAGATGAACGCCGGCCCAATTGCGCAGGCCGTCATTGAGCAATTGGAGCCTTTGGGCGTCAGCTTTGACATCATCTTTATCGACAACCATTCGACCGACAACACCGTGCCGATCATCAAGGCGATGTGTCAGCGCGACCCGCGTATTCGCCTGATCGCCAACACGCGTAATTTTGGCCAGATGCGTTCGCCCACCCATGGAATTTATGCGGCCGCGGGGCGCGCGGTCATCGGCATGTGCGCCGATTTTCAGGACAGTCCGGAACTGCTGCCCTATTTCGTGCGTCGTTGGCAAGAAGGCGTCGACATCGTTCTGGGCGTGCGTGAGACGGAGAAATCCGGCCTCATGCTGACCGCGATCCGTGCGCTGTCCTATTGGCTGGCCAAGAATTTCGGCGATTTTCAGACGATTCCCAATGCCACCGGATTTGGCCTGTACAGCCGCCGCGTGGTCGATGCGATCAAGGCGCTGAACGAGCCGGAGCCGTTTTATCGCGGACTTCTGGTGGAAACCGGCTTTCCGCTGGAAACGATCAACTATGTTCGCCCGCCGCGGGTGCGGGGCAAATCGAAGAACAATTTCTTCACCCTGCTCGATTTCGCGATTGCGGGCCTGACGGGGTCGTCCAAACGCCTGCTGCGTGCGCCGCTCTATCTCAGCGTGCTGGGCGCTATCGTGTCCTTCCTGATGCTGGTGGGCGCGGGGATCGCCTTTTTCACCGGGCGTCCGATTGCGGGTTGGCTGATCGGCATGGTGCTTCAGGCGCAATTTGCGCTGATCTTCGGCTTTATGGGCCTGATGGGCGATCATATCCGCCAGATCTCGGAACGCACCCGCGGCACGCCCTTGGTGCTGGAGCGTGAGCGGGTGAATTTTCCAGAGGATTACTGATGATCTCGCGGGATCGGGCGGTGGAGATTGTCCGCTTTCTGGTGGCGGGCGTCATCAACACCGCCTTTGGCTATGGGCTTTATGCCGGTCTGATCTGGCTGGGGCTGGACCGCTATGCGGCGCAGGCGATTGGTTATGTGTTGGGCACGGGGTTCAACTATTTCACCTATTCGCGCGGGGTGTTTACCGGGGCAGGCCCTGCGAAAATGCGCTTTGCGCTGTCCTATGCGGGCAATTACCTTATCAATCTCGCGGGGCTGAAACTGGCCTCGCATTTCATTGCCGATCCCTATCTGGCGGGCGCGGTGACGACCTTTGCGGTCGTGGTGCTCAATTATGCCGTGCTGAAAAGGCTGGTTTTTCGCGCCTGATAAATTGTAAGTAATACGTCTCTTTTTCTCTAGGCAAGGGTAAGCCTGCCAGCTATCCTCCCCACCAGACCCGGACAGACCCAAGGAGCGGACAAACCGCCCAGACCGGAGGAGAGAGGACAAGATGCATATGCAGACGGGGAGAATTGCGCCCTCATCAACCCGCGTGGCACAGGGTGGGTGGTATGCGCTGCTGCTGGTCTGCGCGATGCAATTGCTCAGCCTGCTGGACCGCAACATTCTGGCGATCCTTTCCCCGCGCATCAAACATGATCTGAACATTGGCGACGCGGAAATGGGCCTGCTGTACGGCACGGTCTTTGCACTTTTCTATGCGGTCTTTTCGCTGCCTCTTGGGCGTTTGGCCGATGGCTGGCGGCGGACATGGCTGCTGGCCATCTGCATCGCTTTCTGGTCGCTGGCCACTGGATTGGCCGGGGTCGCCAGCGGATTTGCCTTGCTCGCCCTCTCGCGCCTTGGCGTCGGCATTGGCGAGGCGGCCAGCCAGCCTGCGGGCACCAGCCTGATCTATGACTATTTCCCCAAGGCGCGGCGCGGCCTTGCCATGGCGGTGATGGCGGCGGCAATTGCCATCGGGCTTGGCCTGTCCAGCGTGCTGGGCGGGGTGGCGGCCGATTGGTGGGATGGGCGTTTTTCCGCATCGGGTGCGCCTTTCGCGCTGCGCGGATGGCAGTTCGCTTTCCTGTTGGCGGCTATTCCGGGCTTGCCTTTGGCATGGCTGCTCTCGCGTCTGGCCGAACCGGTGCGCGGGGCGATTGAAGGGATTACGACCCCGCCCGATCCGCGTCCCTTTGCCGCCTCTTTCGAAGTCCTGATGGCGGTCGTGCCCTTTACCAACTGGGTGATGCTGGCGCGGCGAGGGGCCTCGGCGCGGGTGTGGGCGGTCAACCTGTTGGGCACAGCGCTGATCCTTGGCGCGATGGTGGCATTGGCCCGCGCGGGGGCGGCGTTCAGCCCGCGTCCTTTGTTGGGCCTTGGGTTTATCAGCCTGTCGCCGCATACGCTGCAATGGGCGGTGGTGGGGCTGGGCCTGTTTGCCACGCTCAATCTGGTCCAGGCGGTGCGCGTGACCGACCGCCCTGCCTATGCCGTGATGCGCAGCCCTTCATTGATCCTGTGCATCGCGGCGGGATCGTTGCAGAGCATGATCAATTACGGCTGCATGGCCTTCACGCCTGCGTTTCTCATGAAAACCTATCACCTGACGCCTGCGCAGACAGGTCTGCAATTCGGGCTGCTTTCGGCGGCGCTGGGTGTGGTCGGGCCGATGGTGGCCGGGCCGGTGACCGATTGGGCGGGGCAGAAATTGCCCGGTGTGGGGCGCGTGCTGTTGGCTTTGTTCGCGATGGGGGTTTCGCCCTGTCTGGCGGTATGGGTCTATCATGCGCCCGATGCGGGGGGCTTTTATACGCGATTTGTGCTGTACAGTTTTGTGCTGACCATGTGGATGCCGCCGCTTTATGCCGTCATGTATGATCAGGTTCTGCCCCGGATGCGCGGGCTGACGGCCTCGACCTATATCGTGGTGATGACCATCGCAGGGCTGGGCGTTGGGCCATATATTGTGGGGATGATTTCGGACGCCACGCATGGCGATCTGGCGACAGCGATCCTGTCGATCAATTTGGTGGCGGTGCCTTTGGTGCTGGTGCTGATTGCATTGGCCATGCGGGTGAGGGGGGACGAGAGCGCGGTCTTGCTCCGCGCTCTCGCGGCGGGGGAGCCGGTTTAGAGCCATTCGCAATGGCTAGGCATTGCGAATGGCGATAGCCCGCGCGGTGCTTGAGCGTTGTTTTGCGTTCAGCGTAGTCTGAACGCAAAACGCATTACGCCACCCGCCACACCCACAATTTGATGCCCAAGGGATAGCGCGCGCCCGAGCAGATGAAGATCGAGCGGTTCATCCATTCATACGGCCCTTTGGGCGCGATGAATTCGGGCACGGTGCGGAAATAGTATTCCGCCGGATCGACCACCTCGCCCGCGGCCAGCCGTTGCATGACTTCTGGCGGGCCGTGGCGCAGGCCTTTGTTGCGGATCTGGATCACCGCGCCATCGTCGGTTTCGATGGCATAAATCGCATCGGCCACGGTTACGCCATCGGTCCGCGTCAATTGCCAATCGGCGGCATTGCCGATCAGGCGGCCCTTGATCAGCGGCCCTTCGACCCGCCCGCCGCCAATGATGGGAATGATCCGACGCGTGCCGTCATAGGTTTCGCCAATCGGGCGGGGCGGTTCCAGTTCGCCGGTGGCTTCATAAACGAATTCCAGTTCAGGCTTGATCATCCATTCTCTCCCATTTTGTTATGGAGGATAGCGCTGTGCCAGATGCGTGCAAGCGCGGGGTGGCAAATTTGCGGCCAAGCGCTTATGGGCGGGGCATGATCCGTCTTTCTGACCTTGCCCTGCCGCTCAATCACACGCCTCAAGAACTGGACGATGCCGTCGTCCAAAGGCTGGGTGTTGCGCCCGAACGTATCCTGCGCAAGGTGATGGTCCGGCGCGGGAATGATGCGCGCAAGAAGAATGCGATCAAGCTGGTCTATGTCTTTGACATCGAACTGGATGATGAGGCCGAGGTGCTGGCGCGGTTCGATGGCGACAGCCATATCCGCCCTGCGCCCGATACGGCCTATCGCCCGCCGGTGGTGGCGCCGGAGGGCTGGGACGGGACGCGCCCGGTGGTGATTGGTGCCGGACCTTGCGGCTTGCTGGCGGCGCTGATTCTGGCCGAAATGGGTTTGAAGCCGATCATCATCGAACGCGGCAAGGCGGTGCGCGAGCGCACCAAGGACACATGGGCGCTGTGGCGCAAGCATCAGTTGACGCCGGAATCGAACGTCCAGTTTGGCGAGGGCGGGGCCGGGACGTTCTCCGACGGTAAACTCTACAGCCGCATCAAGGACCCGCGCCATCTTTCGCGCAAGGTGTTGACCGAGTTTGTGAAAGCGGGCGCGCCCGACGATATTCTGTACGAGGCCCACCCTCATATCGGCACGTTCCGTCTGGTGACGATGGTCATTTCCATGCGCGAGACGATCGAGGCGCTGGGCGGGGAATATCGTTTCAAGACCCGCGTCGCCGATTTCGACATCAAGGACGGCGCGCTGGCCGGGCTGCATCTGGTCAGCACGGAGGATGGGGCGGAGAGCTATCTGCCCGCCACGCATTGCATCCTTGCCCCCGGCCATTCCAGCCGCGACACGTTCGAAGTGCTGCACAAGCGCAACGTGTTCATGGAGGCTAAGCCCTTTGCCATCGGCGTGCGTATCGAACATCCGCAAAGCTGGGTGGACAAGGCGCGCTATGGCGCCTGTGCGGGGCATCCGGTGTTGGGGGCTGCGGCCTATGCCATTTCGCATCAGGCGTCGAACGGGCGCGCGGTCTACAGCTTCTGCATGTGTCCGGGCGGGCGCGTGGTGGCCGCCACCAGCGAGGAAGGCCGCGTCGTCACCAATGGCATGAGCCAATATTCGCGTGCCGAATTCAACGCCAATTCGGGCCTTGTCGTCACGGTCGATCCGGGCAAGGACTATCCCGCAGACCCGCTGGCGGGCATTGAATTTCAACGCAAATGGGAAAGTCTGGCCTTTACGGCGGGCGGCGGCGATTATTGCGCGCCGGGGCAGAAGGTGGGCGACTTGCTGGCGGGGCGTGCGTCTTCGGGCGAGTTTGGCGCGGTGAAGCCATCCTATCAACCCGGCGTGAAACTGACCGACCTGTCGGCCTGTTTGCCCGATTATGTGATCGATGCCATCCGTGAGGCTTTGCCGGTCTTTGGCCGTCAGATCCCGATGTATGACCATCCCGATGTGATCATGACCGGCGTGGAAACCCGCACATCTTCGCCGCTGCGCATCACGCGGGGCAAGGATTTCCAGTCTCTCAACACGCGCGGGCTTTATCCGGCGGGTGAGGGGGCGGGCTATGCTGGCGGTATTTTGTCGGCGGCGGTCGATGGGATTAAAGTGGCGGAGGCTTTGGCGGTGGAGGTTTTGAAGGAAGGTTAGGGTTTGCCTCCGGCGGGCAAAGGGACTTGTCCCTTTGCAATCCCGAAAATGGGGTGAACAATGGCATCGCCGCGCCGCAGGCAGAATTGAAAAGCCTGCGGCGCGGCGGCCCTAGCGCTATGGCCGAACCAATCGCGCAACGCATACAGTAATGGGAGCGCGAGGGGTCTAGACCCTCGTATATCCCCCCTTTCTTCTGGAAAACTAGGGGCACAGCCCTTTGCCCAAAGCGCCCCACACGCTACTAGGCCAACCGTGACTGCATCCATCATCATAGGCGAAGAATCGAACGGCAAACCTGTGCCGATCGACATCGAAGAACTGCTGGCCACGCGCCTGTTGGTGCAGGGCAATTCGGGTTCGGGCAAATCGCATCTTTTGCGCCGCTTGCTGGAGGAATCCGCGCCGCTGGTGCAACAGGTCGTGGTCGATCCAGAGGGCGATTTCGTCACTCTGGCCGAACCGTTCGGGCATATTGTGGTGGACGGCGCGGCTTATAATACCAATGACTTGGTACGCCTTGCCAACCGCGTGCGTCAACATCGCGCCAGTGTCGTTCTGGCGCTCGATGGGCTGGAGATCGAAGCCCAGATGCGCTGCGCCGCCACCTTTCTCAACGCTTTGTTCGATGCCCCGCGTGAGATCTGGTACCCCGCGCTGGTGGTGGTGGACGAGGCGCAGATGTTCGCCCCTGCCGCCGCTGGCGAGGTGACGGATGAGGTGCGTCGCCTCTCGCTTTCGGCCATGACCAATTTGATGTGTCGCGGGCGCAAGCGCGGCCTGGCGGGCATCATCGCCACCCAGCGTCTGGCCAAACTGGCAAAGAATGTCGCCGCCGAAGCGTCGAATTTTCTGATGGGCCGCACTTTCCTCGACATTGACATGCAGCGCGCCGCCGACCTGTTGGGCATGGAGCGGCGTCAGGCCGAAAGCATCCGTGACCTGCAACGCGGACAGTTTTTGGCGCTTGGCCCGGCGATCACGCGGCGGCCTTTGTCGGTCCGCATCGGCGGGGTCCAGACGCGCAGCCGCGCTGTTTCCACCGGCCTTTTGCCCCCGCCCAGCGTCACGGGCGACGATCTCCACGCCTTGCTCCACGCCGCGCCGACGGCCGAGGAACTGGCGGCGGAGGAAACCCCGCTGCTCGCCGGTCTGCCGCGTCCCGATGCCAGCGAATTGATGGATCAGATCAGCACCTATGTCATGGCCCCCGCGCCGGGCGAGGAACCGCTGGTCGATGACAGCGGACCCAACCTGTTTTCCGCCGCCAGCGTTCCCGCGCCGCCCAGCCTGCCGCCTGATGAAGTGCAGGCGATCATGGCGACGATCATGGAAGACATCACCGCCGAGCGTGATTGCACCTATCAGCCGATTTCATCGCTGTTTCAGGATTTTACCACTCGCTGCCGGATGAAGAAGATCGGCCAGCATGTGGGCGATGCCACCCAATTCCGTCGCCGCTTTGCTCTGGCCGTGGCGGGTATCTATCGCCCCACGGACGAGGAATGGGCGCCGCTTTTGCAATTGTCGCGCAGCGTGCCGGATGATCTGCTCACGCCCTTCCTTGTCATCGCCCGCGCCGCGATGGATGAGGCGCCGTGCCCGGATGATGAAACGCTGGCGCGCGCCTATGGCACCAGTTCGCCCGGTCGTATCCGGCGATTGCTGGAGCATCTGGAGAAGTCGAACCTGATCGTGGTCAAGACGGATTACAGCGGGCGCCGGTCGATCGGCATTCCGGATCTGGGCGTTTCGACGGCGGCGGTTTAGAAATTAGCAGATATGCGAGGGACTCGTCCCTCGCGCTCCCATTAATGTCTTCGTTGCGTATCGGGTTCGACCCTACCTGTCGGATGCGGCGTTCAAAATTAAAGCCTGCGGTGCCTATCATAGCGCCGCAGGCTTTATTGTTTCGACCAATACAAAGGGGGCGAATTAACAACCACCCCGATATCGGGATTGCCAAGGGACCGAGTCCCTTGGCCCGCCGGAGGCATAAGGCCTCCGATCAAACCTCAGCGCCGACGCGCCTTGGTATCAACGTTCTCGCGCAGCGGATCGAACTGCGAAGCACCGGTTGCAGTGGTCAGACGTGGGCGGCCATGCTGTTCACGACGTTCGGCGCGGGCGCGGTCGCCGTCACGCTGGGTGCGCGAACGCTGGCCATCGCGGGGCGTGTCGCGACCGGCCATGGGGCGACGGTCATTGTTGCGACGGCTTTCTTCGCGGCGACCGCCTTCACGACGCTGACCACCATCACGGCCACCATCACGGCGACCTTCACCCTGCGAACGGCCTCCGTTTGTCGGCGGATTGCCGCGCTTGGCGGGGGCGGGCAGGCGGGCAGCTTCCTTTTGGAAATCAGCGGGCAGCGGCAAAGGCGACAGCTTAACACCGGTCAGGCGCTCGATCCCACGGATGTAGGGACGTTCATCCTCGGCGATCAGGCTGATGGCGATGCCATCGGCGCCGGCGCGCGCGGTGCGGCCGATGCGGTGAACATATTGTTCGGCCACGTTGGGGATTTCAAAGTTGAACACGTGGGAAACGCCCGAAACGTCGATCCCGCGCGCGGCAATATCCGTGGCGACCAGAACCTTGACCGTGCCGTCACGGAAACCCTTGAGGGCGGCGGTGCGCTGGGCCTGGCTCTTTTCGCCGTGGATGGCGGCGGCGGGGATACCCGCAGGCGTCAGGAAGCGCACAACGCGGTCCGCGCCATGCTTGGTGCGGGTGAACACGATGGTGCGGTCGATGCGGTCGGGCGCGCCTTCTTCCTTGGCCAGACCGTCACGCAGCAGGATCGTCAGCAGGGCCTGCTTTTCGGACTGGTTGATGAAGATCGAGCGTTGCTCAACGCGTTCGGCGGTGGTCGATTGCGGGGCAACTTCGACCTTGACCGGGTTCTGGATGAACTGCTTGCCCAGTTCTTCGATCGCCTGCGGCATGGTGGCGCTGAAGAACAGGCTCTGGCGGTTGGGCGGCAGCAGGCGGGCAACGCGCTTCAAGGGCACGATAAAGCCCAGATCCATCATCTGGTCGGCTTCATCGAGAACGAAGATTTCAACGTCACGCAGCGTCAGAGCGCGCTGATCAATGAGGTCGAGCAGGCGGCCCGGCGTCGCAACCAGCACATCGCAACCCGGCACCAGAGCGCGGGCCTGCTTGCCCGCCGGGATGCCGCCAAAGATGCACTGGATGTTCAGGCTGACATACTTGGCATAGCCGCGCATGTTGTCGGCAATCTGGGCCGCCAGTTCGCGCGTGGGGCTGAGCACCAGCATGCGGCACGAGGCGGCTTTGCGCGGCTTGGGATCGTTGATCAGGCGGTGCAGCGAAGGCAGCGCAAAGGCCGCCGTCTTGCCGGTGCCGGTCTGGGCCAGACCCAGCAGGTCGCGGCCTTCGATCAGGGCGGGGATTGATTGGCGCTGAATCGGGGTGGGGTCGCTATAACCCTTGGTTTCGAGCGCACGCAGCAGGGGTTCGGCAAGGCCAAGCTCGGAAAAATACGACATGGGATACTTTCAAACAGGCTTCACAGCGCACACCAGCGTAAGCGGCGCGGCAAGCAGGGCACTAAAAAGCGCGACCCTGCGTGAGGAGGAAGCGAAAAACGGACTGCAAATCCGTGAGATCCGGGGCGGGTGGCCATAAATGGCTGCCCTCACGCTGCCCGGTCCTGCGCACTGCCTCATGCGGCGCGCCGACTTGCTTGGATATGTCCCTTATAGCAACAATGGCCATCTGCCAAGTTTTTTGCGCAGTGCAGCAAAATGCATACGAAAAAGGGCCGATCTTTCGACCGGCCCCAGTCATGCGTGGAGGCGCATGGAAAATTGTAAGATCAGGCCAGCTTCCAGGTCATCGGCACCGTCAGCGTGGTCGGGCCGGCCGGCGGGGCGGGAACCTTGCCCACCTTGGCGGGGACCGAGAGGGCTTCCTTGTCGAGGATGGCCGAGCCCGAACCTGCGACCAGTTCCGCCTTTTGCACCGCGCCGTCCGCGCCGATATAGACCTTGACCCTGGCGGTGCCTTCATCGCCGCGCATCTGGGCGGTCGAAGGATAGGTCTGCTTGGCCGCGAAAAGGTTGGTGACCGAGCGGGTCCATTCGGGCGATTGGGCAAATGCCGAAGTGCTGAACAAAACAGTTCCGGCAATGCCGATGGCGATATTGGTGATGAACTTGGTCATGAGCGGGTCTTTCTCTTTCCAGCTAATCTCTTGATGAAACTGTTTTCGCATCAATTGGATAAGATCAGGCTGAAATTTATGCTTTGTCTTTTTGTTCCGTGGTCTTAGGTGGTTTGCCCTAAGCTTTAGAACTCGGACCAATCATCCTCGATTTTCAATGCCGTCGCCCCCATGGTCGGGGCCGGGGCAGGCGAGCGACGCGAAGAAAATGACGGAAGCGAAAGGTCGCTGTTACCACCAGGCATGCGCGTAACCGGCGGCGCGATTTCGGCAGGGCGCGCCATGTTGCGCGTCATCTGAAACCGGCGCAGCTTTTCCACCAGACCCTGCGTTTCACCCGAAAGGCTGTGCGTGCTGGCGGTGCTTTGTTCGACCATGGACGCATTTTGCTGGGTAAACTGATCCATCGACGTCATCATGGCCGAAATTTCCTCGACATTGGACGACTGACGCTGGGCGGCTTCGGCAATCTGTTCGACCAGTTCGGAAATTTGCGAAACTTCGCCCACAATCTGACGCAGAGCATCGCCGCTGGCGCTGGCCAGAGCGACGCCGGTCGATACCTGTTCGTTCGATGTGGTGATCAGCGCGCGAATGTCCTTGGCCGCGTCAGCGCTGCGCTGGGCAAGGGCGCGCACTTCATTGGCGACCACGGCAAAGCCCTTACCCGCATCGCCTGCACGGGCCGCTTCGACCCCTGCGTTGAGCGCCAGCAGGTTGGTCTGGAACGCGATGCCGTCGATGACTCCGACGATTTCGGCCATTTCGCGGCTGCTGGCTTCGATGGCCTGAAGGCCGTGGACGGCCTGTTCGGCTTGCTGGTCCGCGGCTTCGGCGGTGTTGCGGGCCACGGCAAGGCGGCTGCTGGTCTGGCGGGCATTGTCGGCGGTGACGCGCACGGTGCCGCTGAATTCGTTGAGCGTGCGGCTGGTTTCGGCAATCGAGCTGGCCTGATGTTCGGTGCGGCGGGCAAGGTCGCCGCTGGCCGCCGCGATTTCGTCGGTGCCGCGGCGGATGGCGTCGCAACCATCGACGATTTCGCCCATGACCTTGGCCAACTGGCCGACGGCTTCGTTGAAATTGACGTGCAATTGGCCAAGGCCGCCCGCGCCATTTTCCGGCACGCGATGAGTCAGATTGCCGCGCGCCAGTTCAGAAAGGCCCGAACCGATGGCGTCAATCGTAGCCTGCGTTTCGCGGGCGCGTTCCAGCTCCGCCGCCGTGCGTTGTTGATCGGCGGCGAACAGCGCCTTGAAACTGTCCAGTGCGCGAGCAAGGCGGCCCACTTCATCCTGACGGCCTAGGCCGGGAATGGACACATGCATGTCGCCATCGACCAGACGGCCTACCGCTTCACTGATCCGCGCCACGGGGCGCGCAATCGTGGTCATCATCAGGCCCATCAGACCCAGGGCGACGGCAAGCCCGCCCACAACGGCGCCGATGATGACTTTACGGCTCTGATCGTAAATGGCGGCGGAATGGGCCGATGCGGCATTGGCCCCCTTGGTGTTCAGATCAATCAAGGCCAGCAGATCATCCTCGACCGTATAGAAAGCGGTCAATGAATCGCCGTCGAACATGGCCTTGGCGCCCGCCGCATCGGTGTCGGAAAGGCGGAGCAATTGTTCATTCTGTCCCAGATAGTTTTGCCAATCGCCCTTCAATTTATCAAACGCGGCCTTTTCTTCGGGCGTCTGGCTCAATTTGGCGGCGTCTTGCATACGGGTGTCGATGGCGGTTTGCGCCGCGCGCATCAATTTTGCCTGACGGGTCTTCATGCCTTCGGATGTGGCGCCGACATGGGCGCTCTGTTTGATGCGATATTGCGAAACAAAGGCATGGACGTCGCCCAGGGCCTGCGATCCGGGCAGCCAGCGTTCGCGCAATTCGGTCGAGATCGCGTTGACCTCGCCCAGCTTGACGACGGCAAAAGACCCCATGGCGGCCATGACCGCCAACAGGATGGTAAACGCAGCCAGAAACTTGGCCGAAATGCCCATACGCAACAAGGTTATTCTCCCCGCGGCAAATTGTAAAAATTGCGACGGGTTTATTTTCTCGCAATTTAGTCAGCATTTGGGCTTATGCCCTAATCCGAAATCTTACCTATGATCGCGGCGGGAATTGCGAAATTCGGTTTACATTCCACAGGCGATTGTCGCCCGCCGCGCGCTGGTATAGGGCGCTGAATATGACTGCCAGCCTTATCATTCGCCCCGCATGCGCGCAGGATGTTCCAGCGCTTGCGGCCCTTAAACTGCATTGTTTCCGTGATACGTTCGGACCGACGGGCTTTGCCATACCCTATCCGCCGGCTGATCTGGCCGTGTTCGAGGTGGATTCCTATGGTGAAGAAACCGTCGCGCGCGAATTGGCCGATGAAACCCATCGGACATGGGTTGCGCAAGACGGTCAAGGCGCTCTGGTCGCCTATGTCCATATCGGGCCGAGCAAATTGCCCCACCCGGAACGGGCCGATGGTGATGGCGAACTTTACCAACTCTATCTGCGGCGCGAGGTGCAGGGCGCGGGGCTGGGCAAGCAATTGCTCGATCTGGCGCTGGAGGAATTGACCTCTTGGGGACGCCCGATCTGGATTGGCGTGTGGCAGGGCAATCTCAAAGCCCAGCATGTCTATGCCAGCCGTGGTTTTGAAATCGTGGGTGAGTACAGGTTCGCCGTGGGCGACTGGCGCGACGAAGAATTCATCATGCGCCGCAAGTAAATGAAAAGGGCGGGATTTCGGTCCCGCCCTTTTCCGTATCAGAAACCGCGGGCAACGCCCTCGCGGCGCGGGTCGGCCCCGCCTTCATAGCCCTTGGCCCGGCGCACAATGACGTGCAGGCCCGAATTTTCACCACGCGCCGTCAACAAAGGCAGGCCCTTGGCCGCCAGAGCGTCGGCAATCGGCGTTGGGAACGTGTCGGCGCTGTAAACATCGCCGCGCGCCACCAGATTGGGCAGGCTGATCGCATCCTGCGGCTTCATCCCCCAATCGAGCAGTCCGACCAGAGCCTTGATATTATAAGCAATGATTGCATTTCCGCCGGGCGAACCCAGCGCCATTTCAAAGTCACGCTTGGGGTTCAGCACGATGGCGGGCGCCATGCTGGAACGCGGGCGCTTGCCCGGCGCGACCGCATTGGCGGCGGGCGTGCCGTCCTTGTCGGTCGTGCTGAAAGAGAAGTCGGTGAGCTGGTTGTTGAGGAAGAAACCGTCAACCATGCGGCCCGAACCAAAGATGCTTTCGACCGTGGTGGTCATCGACACGACGTTACCCTGTGCGTCAACGATCACCATATGGGTGGTGCCGCCCGGTTCGTGCGTCGCGTCCACGCCAACCTTGGGCGCATCCTTGGGGATGCCATAGGTGACGGGCTGGATCGTTTCACCGATCAGCTTGGCGCGCTCGGCGATGTAATCGGGCGCCAGCAGACCCTTGGGGAAGGGCACGAAGGCTGGGTCGCCTTCGTAACGATCACGGTCGGCATAGGCCAGACGGCTCGCCTGTGCGATTTCCAGCCAGCCCTTGGGGTCCTGCGCATTGCGCGTGGCAATGTCGGTGTGCGCCAGCAGGCCCATCGCTTCCTGAACCGCGACGCCGCCCGAAGGCGCCTGCGGGGTGCAGATGATATGGGTGCGATAGGGCATGCACAGCCCCTGCGTCTTGCGCGGCTTATACGCGGCAAGGTCGGCCAGCGTCATCGTGCTGGGCAAAGTGCCGGTGGTCACCTTGGCGACAATCTTTTCCGCGATCGGGCCGGTCAACAGCCCCTTTGAACCCTGCATCGCAATGCGGTTCAGCGTGGCGGCATAGGCCTTGTTCACGATATGCTCGCCGGCCTGATAGGGGGTGCCGTCGGCCTTGTGGAAATAGGCCTGCGCATCGGCGCCCTTGGCCTGCGGGGCCTGACTGACGATGGCGCGGGCCAGCTTGCCCGTCACTTCAAAACCATTGCTGGCCAGCTTGTGTGCTTCGCCGAACAACTGGTGCCATTTCAGGCGGCCATGTTCCTTTTGCGCCATTTCCAGCATGGCAATCGCGCCCGGAACGCCCGTGGCAATCCCGCCCACCACGGCCACGGGGAAGGGCAGCAGCTTACCATCGGGGCCATAGAACTGCTTGGGGCTTGCGCCCTTGGGGGCGACTTCGCGCCCGTCATAGGCGGTGACCTGCTTGGTCTTGGCGTCATAGAACAGCATGAACGAGCCGCCGCCCAGCCCCGAACTTTCCGGTTCGACCAGACCCAGCACGGCCTGTACCGCGACCGCCGCGTCCACCGCGCTGCCGCCCTTTTGCAGGATGCGCAGACCAGTTTGCACCGCCAGCGGATTGGCCGCCGAAATCATTGCATGGGTGGCAAAGCCTGCCTTGGCGTCACCCTGCGCCGGGGCGACAGTGATCGGGGCGGGGGTGATCGGGGCGGGCGCCTTGGCGATAGCGTCCATGGGCATGGCCGACAGAGCGAGTGCGGCGGCGCCGAGGCGGAAAAGCGTGCGGCTGGAAAGCATTGCAGACAAGATGATACTCCGGGACTTCAATCTGTGGGGGTGTGTGTTTGCGCTTTGGCGGGCAATGTCAAAGGGCCTTTTTACTGACATGGATGAAATTTATCTCATCAATCGGCATTTGACAGGCATGGCCAAGAAAATTTGCCCAAGGGAATCATTTTCAAACCATCGGTTAACCCAGTATCCGCTATAAGCCCTATGTCATGCGAGCGCGTCAAACCAACCGACAGGCCGTCCGAAGGCCGCTGACCATGTCGGCCCGTTGTCGGTTGATGAGCGGGTTGCAGGATAATGTCACGGTTGGCGATCTTTCCACCCATGGATGTTGTATCACCACGCGCACATTGACGTTGACGGTGGGCACGCGGGTGTTGCTCAAACTCGATGGGTTGGAAGCGATCAGTTGCACAGTACGCTGGACCGAAAGCAACCAATGCGGGTTGCAATTCGAACGTCCGATCTATGAACCGGTGGTGGAACATCTGTGCCGCCTGCATGTGCGCATGGGCGGTGAGGTGCAGGACTATCGCGCCCGGACGCGGGGCATCTGCGCGCCTTAACCCCGTGATGTCGCCGATAAGGGCAGGGCGGTGGTTGGATAGCCCAGACCTTCGGGAATGGTCAGCCATTCCTGACCATCGCGGATGATCCGCCGCGCTGAAATGGGCGTGACGGGATGGGCCAGCGCGTTGGCCACGGCCTGATCGAAATTGGCCAAGGGTGCCAAACGCTCCAGATTAAGCTGTGTCGGCAGGATGATCTTGATATCGCCCTTGGCCGCATCGTCCAGACATTGCGCGGCACTGGCCCAAAAAAGACGACTGTTTTCCGTGGCATCGACCAAAAGATCGACTGCGCCCGTACCGATATTGGCCAGATAGAAGCGAGTGTCAAATCCTCCGACACTTTTGCGCCGCCAACGGGCAAAGGGGGTTAAAAGCGATAAATCGAGGCTCAGATCGAGCCGTTTCAGCATGTCGGCCATGGTGGCCCCGGCCTGCAAAATGGCGCGCGCCTCCATCGCCTCTTCGCGTGTTGGCCCGCGCGTAAACCCCAGAGCAAGCCCGGTTTCTTCCAACGTCTCGCGGATGGCGGCAATGCGTGCGGCCATGTCGGAATATTCGTCCTGCGCTTCTCCTGTCAGGATTTGCGCCAATTCGGCGTCCTGTGGGTCAACTTTGCCTCCGGGGAAAACCGTAGCTCCGGCGGCAAAACGCATGGTTGCGGCGCGTTCCACCATCAGCAATTGCGGTGCCGGATCCGCGGAACTCTGCCGAAAAATGACAAGTGTCGCGGCGGGGCGCAGGGTGAAAGGAGGCTGGGGATTCATGATGCTTTGATAGGCCTGCGCGATCACTTGGCAAGGGGTTGAGTTGGCAGGATCAGGGGTGTCGGGGAAATTGACACTTTCGTGAAATGCGGGGGCAAATTACCGCTGAAATCCCGGCATTTTGGCGCTTCTCGAAAATTGGCACGCCCTATGCATATCCTTGCGCATTGGTAGCAGTCTCGAACGAGGCGGCCCGCATGACAGTCTCCGCGGTTCGTCTCACTCCCGTCTCGAGCACAAAGGTGGGGTCGGTCTTCCCAGTCTCCCGGCCCCACCATTCCCTTCAAACCAATAAAAAGGCCGCCTCCCATGGGGAAGCGGCCCTTTTTATTGGCGCAATGGCGTGGCTTTATGCGGCCAGACCGTGCTGCTGAAACAGCGACTGAAGCTCGCCCGCTTCATACATTTCCATCATGATGTCGCTGCCGCCCAGAAATTCGCCCTTTACGTAAAGCTGGGGGATCGTCGGCCAATCCGAATAGGCCTTGATGCCCTGACGGATTTCCATGTCCTGCAACACGTCGACGGTGTGATAGGTCACGCCCAGATGCTCAAGAATCGAGATCGCGCGGCTGGAAAAACCACACTGCGGGAAAAGGGCGGTCCCTTTCATGAACAACACGACGTCGTTCGAATTCACAATATCGGCAATGCGGGTCTGGACATCGGACATGGCTTGAAACTTTCTGCAACCAAACGGGGGATGACGCCCTTCTTGCGAAGGAAAGGCGTTTCGTCAATTGTTCAGGTGGGAACGCCGGTGGTCAGTTGCAAGGCGTGAAGTTCGCCCCCCATGCGCCCACCCAATGCGGCAAACACGGCCTTGTGCTGGGCAATGCGCGGTTTGCCGGCAAAGCTGGCCGAGGTGACATGCGCGGCGTAATGATCGCCATCGCCGGCCAGATCGGTGATCGTCACGTCGGCGTCGGGAATGGCGGCGCGAATCAGCGCTTCGATTTCAGCAGCGGGCATCGGCATCGGGGGGAAACTTCCTGTGTGATGGGCGCAGCCATGATGACTGCGCCAGAAATAGGGCCTTTAGACCTGGCCAATCATCGCGCGGCGCGCTTCGGCTTCCTTGGCCTTCAATGCGGTGCGCACTTCGGCTTCGTCGGCATCAACGCCTGCGCTGATCAAATCGCCCAGCAGCTTGCGAACGACATCCTCATCGCCCGCCTCTTCAAAATCGGCCTGCACCACCGATTTGGCATAGGCCTCGGTTTCTGCCGACGAAAGGCCCATGCGCTCTGCCGCCCATGTGCCCAGCAGGCGGTTGCGGCGGGCATGAATGCGAAATTCCAGCTCTTCGTCATGGGCAAACTTGGCTTCTTCACCCCGTTCGCGATCTTTGAAGCTGGTCATGGTGGCGTCTCCCGCTTGATTTTGAGGTTTGTGGATTTCGTGGCGTGACGTGGCACTGTTACAGTTTGCCGTTCATAACGCGACCGTGATCGCGCGCCAATCTATATGTGTCGCAGCGGCGGCGGTTCAATCCCCCGATTTGGCGCGACCACCGCTGCGACATGCCTTTTTCAGCAGATCGGAGGCGGTGGTTCTTTGCGCTCGCTCAAATTGGAGAAAGTTTTCCGTTCAAAAGGCGGGAAAATATACCCGCCCTAGTCGCCTGCCGCTTATGCCGAAACCGTGGTGGCCAGAAACGGCAATTCCGCCGCGATTTTGGTCTCATGCTTCTTGATGGCTTCGTCGCGGGCCAGCGTCAGGCCCACTTCGTCCAATCCGCCCAGCAGGCAATGCTTGCGGAACGGGTCGATTTCAAAGGTGAAGCGGTCCTGAAACGGCGTCGTCACGGTCTGAGTTTCCAGATCGATATCGATGGGTTGATCCTGCGCCACTTCGAGCAGGCGGTCCACCGCTTCCTGCGGCAGAACCACCGTCAGAATGCCGTTCTTGAACGCGTTGCCGGAAAAGATATCCGAAAAGCTGGGCGCAATGACGCAGGTGATGCCCATGTCCAGAAGCGCCCATGCGGCATGTTCACGGCTGGACCCGCAACCGAAATTGTCGCCCGCGATCAGGATCGGCGCGCCCTTGTTGCGTTCGGTGTCGAAGATATTGCCTTTTTCGGCGCGGATCGCTTCGAACGCACCCTTGCCAAGACCTTCACGCGTGATGGTCTTGAGCCAGTGGGCCGGGATGATCACGTCGGTATCGACATTCTTGGCGCCAAACGGGATCGCCGTGCCGGCCACGTGGTTGATCGGTTTCATATTGAAAACTCTTTCAGATCAGTCAGTTTCGGGCGCATCTTCGGGATGGGCGGGAGCGTCGGTCGGTTTGGCTTTGCGGCGGCTTGCAAAAATCACTGCCGCGGCCAGCGCCGCCGAACCAATGGCGGCACCCGCAATCGTGGCAACGCCAGCCCAGGTTGAACGTTCGCCCGAAACCTTCTTTTCGCTCTCATCGCTCATCTTTGTCACCCTATCCGTTCAGGCCAAAAATTCGCGGGCATCGGTCAATTTGCCCGTCACTGCTGCGGCCGCCGCCATCGCGGGCGAAACCAGATGCGTGCGCGCACCCGGACCCTGACGGCCGACGAAATTGCGGTTCGAGGTCGATGCACAACGCTCGCCCGCCGGAACCTTGTCCGGGTTCATGGCAAGACATGCCGAACAACCCGGTTCGCGCCATTCAAGGCCCGCCTCGATAAAGATCTTGTCCAAGCCTTCGGCCTCGGCCTGTTCCTTGACCAGTCCCGAACCCGGCACGACGATGGCCCAGCGCACATTGTCGGCCTTTTTGCGGCCCTTCACAATGGCGGCGGCGGCGCGCATGTCCTCGATGCGGCTGTTGGTGCACGAACCGATGAACACGTTCTGCACTTCCACATCGGTCAGCTTCTGGCCCGGCGTCAGGCCCATATAGGCCAGCGATTTGCGCGCGGCTTCCTGCTTGGACGGATCGGCAAAGCTTTCGGGCGCGGGCACAACGCCGCCAATCGCCACGGTGTCTTCGGGGCTGGTGCCCCATGTGACGGTGGGCTGGATCTTGGTTGCGTCGATCACGACGGTCTTGTCATAGGTCGCGCCCGGATCGGTGGCCAGGCTCTTCCACCATGCCACGGCCTTGTCCCAATCCTCGCCCTTGGGCGCATAGGGGCGGCCTTGGACATAGGCGAAGGTCTTTTCATCGGGCGCAATCAGGCCCGCGCGCGCGCCATGTTCAATCGCCATGTTCGAAACGGTCAGGCGGCCTTCGATCGACAGGCCGCGAATGGCCGAGCCGGTATATTCGATGACATAGCCCGTGCCGCCGCTGGCGCCCAGCGTGCCGCAAATGTGCAGGACAAGATCCTTGGCGGTGACGCCCGCGCCCAATTCGCCCTCGACGCGCACTTCCATCGTCTTTGAGCGCTTCAATTGCAGGGTCTGCGTGGCCAGCACATGTTCGACTTCGGACGTGCCGATGCCAAAGGCCAGCGCGCCCAGACCACCGTGGCAGGCCGTATGCGAGTCGCCGCAAACAATCGTCGCGCCGGGCAGAGAAAAGCCCTGTTCCGGGCCGACGACATGGACGATGCCCTGTTCACGATCGGCGTCACCAATCAGACGGATGCCGAATTCGGGCGCATTCACTTCCAGCGCGGCCAATTGCTGCGCGCTCTGGGGGTCTTTGATGGCAATACGGTTGCCCGCGGCATCGCGGCGCGCGGTGGTGGGCAGATTGTGATCCGGCACGGCCAACGTCAGATCCGGTCGACGCACCTTGCGCCCGGCAAGGCGAAGTGCCTCAAATGCCTGGGGACTGGTCACCTCATGCACAAGGTGCCGGTCGATCCAGATCAAGCTGGTGCCATCATCGCGGGATTCCACAGTGTGGGCATCCCAGATCTTTTCGTAGAGCGTCTTGGGTCCGGTCATAATAGATCCGAACTAGGCATGGGGTGCGGTAAAAACAAGAGGCGAATGCCCGCCACATGGACATTCGGGCCAGTGGCGCATTTCTGCATCGGGTATTATAGAAGGTCGCATGACTCCATTTGCCGCATCCGCCATCGTCATCATCAGCTTTTTCGCCATGGAAGCCATCGCGTGGAGCGCCCATAAATATATCATGCACGGCTGGGGCTGGGGTTGGCACCGCGATCATCACGAACGCCACGACCGCATGTTTGAAAAGAACGACCTCTACGCCCTGTTCGGCGCAGGCATGAGCATTTCGGCCTTTGCCATCGGCAGCCCTTTGGTCATGGGCGCGGGGGCGTGGGCGCCGGGCACGTGGATTGGCGTTGGCATTCTTTGCTATGGCATCGTTTATTCGCTGATCCATGATGGATTGGTCCATCAACGCTATTTCCACTACGTCCCGCGCGGCGGCTATGCCAAACGTCTGGTTCAGGCGCACCGGTTGCACCATGCCACCGTCGGCAAAGAGGGCGGCGTTTCCTTCGGCTTTGTCATCGCCCGCGACCCTGCCGCGCTCAAAAAGGAACTGGCCGAGCAGCGCAAGGCGGGAATCGCGGTGCTGCGTGAGGCTGAAGAGGTCTGAAACCGTATTTACGGCTCATGCCATTTGCGCTTTGGGCCGGGCTCTGCAAAAGAGGCGGTGAAAGGGAGGGACCATGGTCAAACAGCGCTTTCGCGCCACGTCCTATGACGTTGCAGAAGCAGCAGGCGTCAGCCAGTCCACCGTCTCACGCGCATTGAGCGGCGACCCGATTGTGGCCGCAGCCACGCGCGAAAGGATTGTCGAGGCGGCGCGGCGGCTCAATTATCACATCGATTCCTCGGCCTCGCGTATGCGCAGCGGGCGGTTGAACACGATTGCCGTGGTGGTGATCTGTCCCGAAGACGAGGATGTCCGGGCGTTCAACCCGTTCCATTATGCCTTGCTGGGCGGGATTTGCGCGGCGGCTTCGGCGCGGGGCATGGAAACCATCGTCTCGTTTCAGGGCGCGCCCGACCGTCTGGACGATCATTTCGAACGCAGCCGCCGCGCCATCGGCATGATCGTGTTCGGCACCAGCGAAAACCGCAAGGCATGGGACTATTTTCAGGCATCGGCCGATGATGGTTGCCACGTCGTGTGCTGGGGCGCACCTGCGCCCGCGCATGAATTGCCATGGGTGCGCGCCGACAATCACGGCGGGGCGCGGGCGGCGGTGGAACACCTGCTCGATCATGGCTATCGCCGCATCGTCTATGTGGGCGAGGCCGATTGCCCGCAGCGCCAATTTGCCGAACGTTATGATGCCTATGCCGAAACGCTGGTGGCGGCAGGTTTGACGCCGCGCATCATGACGTTGGAGCCGGGCTTTTCGCGGCACGAACAAGGGCGGCGCGCGGCGGCGGCTTTGCTGGAGGCTGGTGAGCCCTTCGATGGGTTGTTCACCGCCTGCGATGACATTGCGCTGGGCGCGATGGCTTTGTTGGAGGAGCGGGGCCTGAATGTTCCGGGCGATGTCGGTGTCGTCGGCTTTGACGGGGTCAAGGCGGGGCAGTTCAGCGTGCCGCCTCTGACCACGATTGAACCCGATTTCGCGGTGGCTGGGCAACAGCTCGTCGACCGGCTTCAGGCCTTGGTCGATGATAAGGAAATGGCGCAGGAACGTGTGCCGGTACGTCTGGTCGTGCGGGGCAGCGCGCTTGGCCGGGTGGCCGCGCCCGTCTGAAATCGGGCGAATAACAACAAAAAGGGGCGGGAAAGCGTGATGCCTTCCCGCCCCTTTTTATTTGCCCATGGCAGGCCGATCACATGTGGATCGGCTTGCCCTGCACAGCCATCGCGGCTTCCTTGATCGCTTCCGAATGGGTCGGGTGAGCGTGGCAGGTATAGGCGATGTCTTCGCTCTTGGCGCCAAATTCCATGGCTTGGGCTGCCTGCGCAATCATGGTGCCCGCCACGCTGGCAATGCACCATACGCCCAGAACGCGGTCGGTGTTGGCATCCGCAATGACCTTGACGAAGCCGTCGGGCTCGCGGTTGGTCTTGGCGCGGCTGTTGGCCATCATGGGGAATTTGCCGACCTTGATGGGGCCGCGTTCCTTGGCGGCTTCCTCGGTCAGGCCCACGCCCGCGAATTCCGGCATCGTGTAAACCACGCCCGGGATCACGTCATGGTTCACAATGCCGGTCAGACCAGCAATGTTTTCCGCCACCGCAATGCCTTCGTCCTCAGCCTTATGCGCCAACATCGGGCCGGGGATCACGTCGCCAACGGCCCACACGCCGTCAACGGCGGTGCGGAAATCATGGTCGGTTTCGATCTGGCCACGCGCGTTCAGCGACAGACCGATGTTTTCCAGACCCAGACCATCGACATTGGGACGGCGACCAATGGCCACCAGCACGCAGTCGGCCTCGATCGTCGAGGCTTCGCCGCCCGCCGCCGGTTCGATGGTGAGGGTGGCCTTGCCGCCTTCAACGGTCGCGCCGGTGACCTTCGTCGAAAGCTTGAGCTCCATGCCCTGCTTCTTGAAGATCTTGGCCGCTTCCTTGCGCACTTCGCCGTCCATGCCGGGCAGCAGCTGGTCAAGGAATTCGACCACGGTGACCTTGGCGCCCAGACGGCGCCACACCGAGCCAAGTTCCAGACCGATCACGCCGCCGCCGATGACGACGAGGTGATTGGGAACGCGGTCCAGCGCCAGAGCGCCGGTCGAGTCCACGATGATGCCCGCGTCATTGTCCACCGGCACGGTGGGCAGCGGCGTCACCGACGAGCCGGTGGCGATCACGATATGCTTGGCCGTGACGGTTTCGCCCGCGACCTCAACCGTGTGGGCGTCCTTGAACGTGGCGTAGCCCTTCTTCCAGTCGACCTTGTTCTTCTTGAAGAGGAACTCGATGCCGCCGGTCAGTTCCTTGACCGCCGTCGACTTTTCACCCTGAAGCACGGGCAGGTCCAGCTCGACCGGGCCGGTCTTCACGCCAAACTTGGCCAGCGTGCCATGCGCGGCTTCCTCGAACAGCTCGCTGCCATGCAGCAGAGCCTTGGAGGGAATGCAGCCCACGTTGAGGCAGGTTCCGCCCAGCGTTGCGCGGCCCTCGGCGCAGGCGGTCTTCAACCCAAGCTGCGCCGCACGGATGGCGGCCACATAACCGCCGGGGCCTGCACCGATGACGAGGACGTCGTAATTGTATTCAGCCATTGTTCTGTCCCCTATCCGATCAAAGGTCGATCAGCAGACGCGTGGGATCCTCGATCGCTTCCTTGATGGTCTTCAAGGCCGTCACGGCTTCGCGACCGTCGATGATGCGGTGGTCATAGGACAGCGCGATATACATCATCGGGCGGATCACGATCTGACCATTGCGGACCACCGGGCGGTCCTCGATACGGTGCAGGCCGAGCACAGCCGACTGGGGAGGGTTGATGATCGGGGTCGACATCAGACCGCCGAACACGCCGCCATTCGAGATGGTGAACGTGCCGCCCGTCATGTCGGCCATGGTCAGCGAGCCTTCTTTGGCCTTCTTGCCATAGTCGGCAATCGCCTTTTCGATGCCGGCGAAGGACATCTTGTCGACATCGCGCACCACCGGCACGACCAGACCATTCGGGGCCGAAACGGCGACCGAAATATCGACATAGTCGTGATAGACGATTTCATCGCCCTGGATCTGGGCGTTGACAGCCGGGATGTCTTTCAGAGCCAGCACCGAAGCCTTGGCGAAGAAGGACATGAAGCCCAGCTTCACGCCATGCTTCTTTTCAAAGCTGTCCTTGAAGCGGTTGCGCGCTTCCATCACCGCCGACATGTCAACGTCGTTGAAGGTGGTGAGCAGAGCGGCATTTTCCTGCGCGCTCTTGAGACGCTTGGCGATGGTCTGACGCAGGCGCGTCATCTTCACGCGCTCTTCGCGACGCTCGTTGGCGGGCGCTGCAACAGCGGCCGGAACCGTCGGCGCGCCGCTGGCGGCCTTCGACTGAGCCGCTGCCACCACGTCTTCCTTGGTGATGCGGCCGTCCTTGCCGGTGCCCTTAATGGTGGCCGGATCGATGCCGTATTCCAGAACCGCGCGGCGAACCGCCGGGCTCAGAACCGCCGGGTCGGTCGCTTCACCAGCAGCCGGAGCCGCCACCGGAGCCGCCGCCACAGGGGCAGGGGCCGCAGCAGCAGGCGCCGCCGCCTTGGGAGCAGCGCCAGCCGCGCCTTCTTCGATCACGGCGATGATCGCGCTGACCGTCACCGTGTCGCCAACGGCGGCTAGGTGCTGGCTCAGCACGCCGGCGACCGGAGC
Organism: Novosphingobium sp. Sphag1I; assembly: GCF_056279125.1. NCBI lineage: Bacteria > Pseudomonadati > Pseudomonadota > Alphaproteobacteria > Sphingomonadales > Sphingomonadaceae > Novosphingobium > Novosphingobium sp. Sphag1I. Next base: position 53,042 of record NZ_JBWBQS010000004.1, read on the forward strand.
GTTGACTTCGATGGCAACCTTGTCTGTTTCCAGGCTGGCAATGGGTTCGTCCAGAGCGACCGCTTCGCCCGGCTGCTTGAGCCACTGGCCGATCGTGGCCTCGCTCACCGATTCACCCAGAGTGGGGACTTTGACTTCCGTGGACATGACTTGCTTATCCTAAAGAAATTGGCAGGAGAGCGAGGGCTTAACCCTTTTGCTGACGGCGGATTTCGCTGCGGGCCGAAAGACCCAGCGCATCGGCCACCAAGGCGCCCTGTTCAAGAGTGTGACGCTTTGCGCTGCCCGTTGCGGGCGAAGCCGAAGCCTGACGTCCCGCATAACGAGCGCGCGAAACCTTGGCCTTGGCGTTGGCCAGCGTTTCCTCGATCAGCGGTTCGACAAAGAACCAGGAACCGTTGTTCTTGGGTTCTTCCTGACACCAGATCACTTCTTCCAGATTGGGCATCTTGGCCAGACGTGCCGCAAGCGGTTCGCCCGGGAAGGGGTAAATCTGTTCGATACGGATGATCTGCGTATCCTTGATCTCGTTCTTGTCACGCGACTCAAACAGATCATAGGCCACCTTGCCCGAGCACAGGATCACGCGGCGGGTATCCTTGTCGGCGGCACCGTTGATGTCCGACAGGATGCGCATGAAGTGACCTTCGCCCACGAATTCCTCGGCCTTGGATTTGGCCATCGGGTGACGCAGCAGGCTCTTCGGGCTCATGATGATCAGCGGCTTGCGGAAGCTGCGATGCATCTGACGGCGCAGAACGTGGAAGTAATTGGCCGGGCTGGTGATGTTGCACACCTGCATGTTGTCTTCGGCGCAAAGCTGAAGATAACGTTCCAGACGGGCCGACGAGTGTTCCGGACCCTGACCTTCATAGCCATGAGGCAGAAGCATCACGAGACCATTGGCGCGCAGCCACTTCGATTCCGACGAAGCGATATACTGGTCGATCACGATCTGGGCGCCATTGGCGAAGTCGCCGAACTGGCCTTCCCACAGGACAAGCGTCTTGGGATCGGCGCTGGCATAGCCATATTCATAGCCCAGCACGCCATATTCCGAGAGCGGGCTGTCATAGACTTCAAAGAAGCCATGCGGCACCGTGGTCAGCGGAACATACTTGCTCTCATTGGTCTGATCGACCCAGACGGCGTGACGGTGGCTGAACGTGCCGCGACCGCAATCCTGACCCGACAGGCGGACCGAATAGCCTTCCGAAAGCAGCGAGCCAAAGGCCAGCGCTTCGGCGGTCGCCCAGTCAAAGCCTTCGCCCGTGCTGAACATTTCGCGCTTGGCGTCCAGAACGCGGCCCAGCGTCTTGTGGATCGTCAGATCGCCCGGAACCGTGGTCAGCGTGCGGCCAAGGCTGTCGAACAGCTTTTGTTCGATGCCGGTGGGCACGTTGCGGCGGGCGCTTTCGGGGTCCATCGGCTGGTTGAAACCGCTCCAGCGGCCGCCGAACCAGTCGGCCTGATTGGCCTTATAGGTCTTGGCGGCGTCGAAGTGTTCTTCCAGATGGGCGTTAAAGGCCGCAACCTGTTCGCCAAGGAAACCGGCCGGGATCACGCCTTCGCGCTGCAGACGTTCAGCATAGAGTTCCGACACGGGCTTGTGCGCGCGGATCTTCTGATACATCAGCGGCTGGGTGAAACCGGGCTCGTCGCCTTCATTGTGACCAAAGCGGCGATAGCACCACATGTCGATCACGATGTCGCGGCCAAAGGTCTGGCGATAATCGATCGCGAGCTTGCACGCGAAGGTCACCGCTTCCGGATCATCGCCATTGACGTGCAGCACGGGGCACTGAATGCCCTTGGCAACGTCCGAGGGATACGGCGAGCCGCGCGAGAACTGCGGGCTGGTCGTAAAGCCGATCTGGTTGTTGATGATGAAGTGGATGCAGCCGCCGGTGTTGTAACCCTTCACGCCCGACAGGCCGAAGCATTCCCACACGATGCCCTGACCCGCAAACGCGGCGTCACCGTGGATCAGAACCGGCAGCACCTGCTTGTGCTTGGCGCCCGGCCCGATGTCGGTGCCGATGTCGTCGCGGATCTGCTGATAGGCGCGAACCTTGCCCAGAACGATGGGGTCCACCGTTTCAAGGTGCGAAGGGTTCGGCATCAGGCTCATGTGAACCTTGATCCCGTCGAAATCGCGGTCGGTGCTGGTGCCAAGGTGGTACTTGACGTCGCCAGAGCCGCCCACGTCTTCGGGATTGGCGGTGCCGCCCGAAAATTCGTGGAAGATCACCTTGTAAGGCTTGGCCATCACGTTGGCCAAGACGTTCAGGCGACCACGGTGGGCCATGCCATAAACGATTTCCTTCACGCCCTGCTGGCCACCATACTTGATGACGGCTTCAAGGGCAGGGATCATCGATTCGCCGCCATCAAGGCCAAAGCGCTTGGTGCCGACATACTTCTTGCCGCAGAACTTTTCCCACTGCTCGCCGCGAACCACGGCGCCCAGAATGGCCTTCTTGCCCTCGGCGGAAAATTCGATGTGCTTGTCGGCGCCTTCCATGCGGTCCTGCAGGAAGCGGCGTTCTTCGACATCGGTGATGTGCATGTATTCAAGGCCAACCTTGCCGCAATAGTTTGCGCGCAGGATGGCGACAAGTTCACGCACCGTGGCCCATTGCAGACCCATGTTGCCGCCAAGGAAAACCTTGCGGTCAAGCCCGGCGCCCGTGAAGCCGTAATATTCCGGCGTCATATCGGCGGGCAGATCGGAATGGTGCAGGCCAAGCGGATCGAGGTCGGCGGCCAGATGGCCACGCACGCGATAGGTGCGGATCAGCATGATCGCGCGCAGCGTATCGCTGGCGGCTTCTTCGATGGCGGCTTCGCTGACCGGCGTGCCGGCCTTTTTCGCCGCGGCCTTGATCCCTTCCCTCAGCGTAGTGGGGTCGAGCGCGCGGGTCAGCTCGTCCTCTGCTGCGCCGCCTACCTGCGGCCAGTTGCGTCGCTGCCAGCTCGGTCCGGGCTGCGGCCCGTCCTGTGCTGGGTCGGAAAGAAAATCTTGGCTTTCGCTACCCATGGCTTCACCTATTTTCGCACCAATGCGTTCAAACACCGGTGGGGGTTATTGTGGCGGCTGGTTCCGAAAGAGCCTTTGGCCCTGGGGAGGATTGGCCGGCACATTGCAGTCTTCTAATACCGGGCGTGCTTAACCCTGGATGGATGCGCACGCCCGGTATTGAACTTAAATTCAGCCCTTCAGCGCTTCGGCGAGCGTTTCGCCGAGCAGGCTGGGGCTGGCCGAAACCTTGATACCGGCTTCTTCCATCGCCGCGATCTTGTCTTCGGCGCCGCCCTGGCCGCCCGAAACGATCGCACCGGCGTGGCCCATGCGGCGGCCCGGAGGAGCCGTACGACCGGCAATAAAGCCAGCCATAGGCTTCTTGCGACCGCGCTTGGCTTCGTCCTTCAGGAACTGTGCGGCTTCTTCTTCCGCGCTGCCGCCGATTTCGCCGATCATGATGATCGACTTGGTGGCTTCGTCGGCCAGGAAGAGTTCGAGCACGTCGATGAAGTTCGTGCCATTGACCGGGTCGCCGCCAATGCCGACAGCGGTCGTCTGGCCAAGGCCGATGGCGCTGGTCTGGAACACGGCTTCATAGGTCAGCGTGCCGGAACGCGAAACCACGCCGACCGAGCCTTCCTTGAAGATCGAACCGGGCATGATGCCGATCTTGCACTGGTTCGGCGTCAGAACGCCGGGGCAGTTCGGACCGATCAGGCGCGACTTCGAACCCGACAGGGCGCGCTTGACGCGGATCATGTCGGTGACGGGGATGCCTTCGGTGATCGCAACGATCAGCTCGATTTCAGCGTCGATGGCTTCGAGGATCGAGTCCGCGGCGAATGGCGGCGGAACATAGATGACAGACGCGGTCGCGCCCGAAACTTCCTTGGCTTCTGCCACGGTGTTCCAGATGGGCAGGTTGGTTTCAGCGTGGATCGTACCGCCCTTGCCGGGGGTGACGCCGCCAACCATCTGCGTGCCATAGGCCAAAGCCTGCTGCGTGTGGAAAGTGCCGGTCTTGCCGGTCATCCCTTGCGTGATGACCTTGGTATTTTTGTCAATCAGGATCGACATGGAATTCTCCGAGAAGGGGAGGAGGTCTTCTTATAATTGCGGCCCCGGCATTTTACCGGGGCCGCAGCTATTTGGATCAGGCCAGCGAGGGATCGATACCCTTACAAGCCACCAGCAGTTCCTTCACCGCTTCAACCGAAACGTTGAGGTTGGCCTGAGCTTCTTCGTCCAGTTCGATCTCGATGACCTTTTCAACGCCGCCGGCGCCGATCATGACAGGGACGCCCACATACAGGTCGTTCACGCCATATTCGCCGTTCACATAGGCGGCCGAAGGCAGGATGCGCTTCTGGTCGTTGAGGTAGGCTTCAGCCATGGCAATGGCCGAGGCGGCCGGAGCATAGAAGGCCGAACCGGTCTTGAGCAGGCCGACGATTTCGCCGCCGCCCGAACGGGTGCGGGCGACGATGGCGTCGATCTTTTCCTGCGTCGACAGGCCCATCTTGATCAGGTCGGGAACGGGGATGCCGTTGACGGTCGAGTACTGAACCACCGGCACCATCGTGTCGCCGTGGCCGCCCAGAACGAAGGTGTTCACGTCGCGCACCGAAACGCCAAATTCCCAGGCCAGGAACGTGGTGAAACGAGCCGAGTCCAGAACGCCGGCCATGCCGACAACCTTGTTCGCGGGGAGCCCTGAGAATTCGCGAAGAGCCCAAACCATCGCGTCGAGCGGGTTGGTGATGCAGATCACGAAAGCGTCGGGGCAGTTGTTCTTGATGCCTTCGCCAACAGCCTTCATCACCTTCAGGTTGATGCCGAGCAGGTCGTCGCGGCTCATGCCGGGCTTGCGCGGAACGCCCGCGGTGACGATCACCACGTCGGCGCCGGCCAGATCGGCATAATCATTCGTACCAGTGATCTTGGCGTCAAAGCCTTCGACCGGGCCGCACTGCGACAGGTCAAGAGCCTTGCCCTGAGGAACGCCCTCGACAACGTCGAACAGGACGATGTCGCCCAGTTCCTTCTGCGCTGCCAGATGAGCGAGCGTGCCGCCGATGTTGCCGGCGCCGATCAGGGCAATCTTCTTGCGAGCCATGAAGCAATCCTTCCGTACTTGCGGGGCTTCCCCTTGACCGGACATGGCCGCAGGATAGCGAGTGTTTCACCGACCATCATACGCAGTCCCGCAAGCGCGCAAGTGGCCCTAAACCGAATTGGGGGTGGCCCTATTCCTGTCTTTGCCGCATTGCAAGGTGTGAAAAGCATATAAGACGAAAGAGTTTGTGCGAGTAATTCGCAGTAGCATAAGGCCTTACGCTAATATCCTATATGGATTGTTTTTGGCTCTTGCGGTTCCTTATTGGTGCAGCATACGAAACCAATTGCCCAACGGGCGGCGCTTAGGCGCGCATGCGGTCGTCGTTTGAGCCGCCATGTGAGTCGGCGGTAAGCTGTGCTTTGCCGACCCGGCGGGCTTCCTGTGCCAACAGCATGGCGGCCAGATAGTCGGGCACGGCCCGGCTGAAATACCACCCCTGGCCCAGTGTACAGCCGGTGTCGCGCACGGCCTGTACCTGTTCCAGAGTCTCCAGACCCTCGGCCACAATTTCCATGCCCAGCGTCTTGCCCATGGCGGCCACGGCGCAGATGATCGCATGGCTGGTCGTTCCAGCGCTCAGGCCGGAGATAAAGCTGCGGTCGATCTTGATCTTTTTGAAGGGGTAGCGATCAAGATAGCCGAGGGACGAATAGCCGGTCCCGAAATCGTCCAGTGCAAAACGCACGCCCGCCCCGGCCAGTTCATTGATGAACGCCGAAGTGTTGGGGCTGTGATCCAGCAACGTGGTTTCGGTGATTTCCAATTCCAGCCGGTGCGGCGGCAGCTTTGCCTCACGCAGCGCGTTCAGGATGCCAAGGGCAGCGCCCGGGGCGCGGATCTGGAGCGGGGAAAGGTTGACCGCCAGCGTCACATCATCGGGCCATTCGGCGGCAACCCGCGCGGCCTTGGCCGTGATCCAGTTGCCCAGCGTGATGATGGCGCCGCTTTCCTCGGCCACGGGGATGAATTCGTCGGGACGCAATTCGCCCTTTTCCGGATGGAACCAGCGGACCAGCGCTTCGAACGCCCGAATGCGCCCGGTTTCCAGATCGACCAGCGGCTGAAAATGCACCGACAATTCGTCGCGTTGCAGCGCCAGACGCAACTCCGCCTCGATTTCCTTGCGGCGGATAAGATCGCGGGTCATCGATGGGTTGAAGCTGACAATCTGTTTGCGGCCATTCAGCTTGGCGTGGTTCAGCGCAAGGTCCGCGCCCTGAAGCACGGCCTCCAGATCGGTGCCATGTTCGGGCAGGATGGCAATCCCGATGGAGCAGCCGATTTCCAGCCGGTCATCGTCAATCCGCAACGGGCGCAGGATGTCGGTCAGGATCGTGTCGGCAATCGCCTTAACATCGGTATCCTGTTCGGCCTCAAAGGCTATGATGAATTCGTCGCCGCCAAAGCGGCCGATGCCCGCGCCAACCGGCGCGCTGCGGCGCAGGCGGGCGGCCACTTCGACCAGGCAGCGGTCGCCGACCTGATGGCCCAGCGTATCGTTGATTTCCTTGAACCGGTCGAGGTCGAGCCACAGGATCGCCAGCTTATTGCCTTCAGGGATCGCGACAAGGCGTTCGACCAGATGGTGATTAAGGCCCGCGCGGTTCAACAGGCCTGTGACAATATCGGTGCGCGCCAGATGCTGCATCTTTTCGGCAAGACGCTGGCTGGTTTCGGCGCTGGCAATCGAATCGCGCAACATACGAAACACATTAAGCGTGATCGACATCATCGCGGGCAAAACAAGGAAAAGGTTAAAGGCAAGCAGGCGGCTCGACAGGTCCGATTGCATGGCCGCGGCAATGATCATCGGGAAAATGGCCAGCGACAATTGCCCGATCGCGATAAATGGCCGCCCTGCATTACGCGCGGCAATGCCCGCGCCATAACCCGTCGCATTGGCCACAAGCAGCGTGCAAACCGGCCCCGGAACATCCGAGGCAAAGCTTAACGCTGCAATCATGCCTGCTGAACTGGAGTAGGTGAATGCGCCAATTTCATAAATGATTTCAAGCAGGCGCGGCTTGTGCGAAAACCATTTGGGCAACAGTGTGGCGCTGGCCACGCGGGCAACGGCGATGGTTGAAAGCACCCATGCCGCAATCGTGATATTGTGATCTTGGGAGTCATGGGCTGCCGCCGCGCTCGACAAAATGCCGCAGATTGCCCCCAACGCCAGCGATGCGGGCTGAGTGTAGAGCGTCTTGATCAGAATCGCTCTTGCCCGGTCATCAGCAGCGTTGGTTTTGAACAAAACCCGCATCATGTCGAATAAAGGACGGATCGCACAACTCCCGTTGGTTGAGGGCAGATTAGGGAGGACACGTCACGGAATGGTTAACGGCCGAATGTTTCGTGCAATTTTTGTCGCATTTATACAAAAAATTGCGCCCCAATAATGCCCTCAAGATCCGGGCCTACTCCGGCCCGGACTGCTCTACAGGTTCGACAGCGGCGCGATGCACAACGGACAACCGGCTTGCCATCTGGCGGTCCAGTTTGCGGCACACGCCCAGCCAGTGGCGATATTGTTCGCGGTTGCCGTCAAAGAAGGCGCGCAGCGCAATGTCGCGCGCGCGTTCGGCCGCGCCAAGGCCGTGGCGGGCAAAGTGTTGCAATGCGGAATTGAGCAGAACGTCGTTTTCGACCGGATTGTCATGATCATTGGCGGGAGCACGCAGACGGGGGCGGCGCAGCACGCGCGCAACCGCGCCGCATTCGCCAGTTCCTGCCGCTGCAAATCGGATCGACATGCTCAAAAATTCCTCGATTTTCTCTAATACGTTGGATCGTAATGCCACATTCGGCCTAAGCCTTCGTATGTCGCCTTGGTTATCAAATGCTTGTGATCGGTTAACCGAATTTACCCCCATCATGGATCGATGAACGTTAAAACGCCCCGATGCGCCGCTTTTGCAAGGGCGCGTCGGGGCGGGGTTTTGGCGATATCTTGTGGTTTACTGAGGGTCGCTGATCCAGCGGCCACTATTTTGATATTCAGGGCGCACATTATCGCTGCCGGGCAAGTTATTGGCACGATAGGCCGCTTCGCCGCCATGGCGTAACGCCTCGGCGGTATATTGCGGTGCGGCAAGAGCAGGCGTGGCAACTGCCGCTGCACGCGGCGCGGGGTTCAAAGTCTGACCCATTTTGGCGGCATAGGCCCGCTCGATGGCGATGGGATCATCGACCAATTCGCGATTTGCAATGGCGACGCGCTGATGCGGCACGGGCAAGGGTTCGCTCATCGCGTGAACAAAACGGAATGCGCCGGAATCGCCTGCCGGACCATGCATCCGGTAAAAACGGTGCGCGCCGATCTGGCCGATAAAGTTCAGACTGTCGGCCCAATAGGGGTGGACGGCAAAAGTGTGGTAATGCGTGGCAAGGCCAACCGGGGCATAGACATAGCCGCCAAGGGCCGCCCGTGCGACGGTTTCGGCACGGCTCCAGAAATAGCGGCTGGGTTTGCGCATCAATGCGCCGTCACAGGTAAAGGTGAACTGACACCCGGTGGCGCGCTCGGAACCCTGAAACACCACGCCGCACACCGATTTGGGATAGGCGGGGTGGGCCATGCGGTTCAGCACGACCTGCGCCACGGCGCGCTGTCCGTCATCGGGTTCGCTGGCGGCTTCGTAATAGATCGCCGCCGTCAGGCATGACAGCGCGCGTTCCCGATCCACCGCATTGGCCAGACCCGACAGCGCCCGCGCCGCAGGGCCGGAACCGGGCAGGGGCGCTTCATCCTCGCCCTGCGCCGCATTGTCGCCATCCCAATGCAGTCCCGGCGCAATCGTCGCCAGCGCCGATCGCCAGCCGGTCGTCGGGGCCTGTGGCTCGGCTTCGCGGCTGACATAGTAATAGGCAGCACCCGGCCAACTGTCGCCTGGTTGTTCAAAGGGCATGGGGGCAAGGCTGGCCTGTCCATCGACAGGGTCTGCTTCTTCATGTGTGGTGGTTGCGGCCAAGGCCATCGCGCCGGTGCCTTGTCCGCGATAGGCCTGAACCGCCAGCATAGCCAACAGTGCGCAGACCACGGCCAGAACCCGATGCATCGCGGCGCGGCGCATTTCGGCATTGCGCAAGGCGTTGATCTTCATCCCGCCGCCCCGGCGCAGGCGCGCAGCATCATCGGACGTCCGCATATCATATGCGGGCATGGACTGGCTGGCATTGGGCGCAAGAGCGACACGAAACTTGTTCATCCTGACATCTCGGCCTGTTGCAGGGGCGGGTCAGCATGGCAAAACATACATTGGCCCGGCTTGCATCAGCCGATTTCCTGCCGTCTCATTGCGGCACTGTTGGGCCCACTAATCCTTAACGCCTTAATTTCGAGCCGCCGTTCAGGGTTAATATTAACTTCCTTTTCCATCAGTAGGCCCACTTTTGTCGGCCCTTGCGTATATGGCCATGCGGGGCTAGGGCGGCGGCCAACGCCAACGGTGCCTTTCGCAAGATCGGCTGAAAAGGGAATTTGCATGCCTGTCGCGCCCGCGCGGCAAGTGAGGCAAAGCTGCCCCCGCAACTGTTTCCGGGCGAGCGTACTGTCACATGCCACTGGGCCAAATGGCCTGGGAAGGCGGCAGATGCGCGTTGACCCCGGATAGCCAGGAGACCTGCCGTTGGTTGTCGTTCAGCGCCGGGCGGGGAGGACCGGATGCAGCGCGATGCCGTCTGTTTTCCATGCGCAAGGGGTGCGTGGGACGGCCTCTCCCGCCACGAACGGCATCTGCCTTCGTGAGGGGAAGAGCTATGAATATCCGTAATTTCGCCGTGGCATCGTCGTTGGTGGCGCTTGCCTTGTCCACGCCTGCGCTGGCCGCCGATGATGGTGATGCGATCACCGTTCTTGCCACCGGCCAGAGCCAGCCGGTCAATGAAACGGGCCAGTCGGTCAGCGTCGTCGACCTGTCCGAAATTCAATCCATTCAGGGGCCGGACCTGACCCGCATTTTCTCGCGCCTGCCGGGCGTGTCGATTGCGCGTGCGGGCGGCATGGGGGCGACGACCAGCCTGTTCGTGCGCGGCGCCAATTCCGAACAGACGCTGGTGATGATTGACGGCGTCAAGGTTGAAGATACGGCGGCCCCTTCGGGCGGCTATGATTTTGCCAGCCTGACCTCTGGCGGCATCGGTCGCATCGAATTGCTGCGCGGATCGAACAGCGTGGTGTGGGGCAGCAACGCCATCGGCGGCGTCATCGCCATCACCAGCCGCGAATTGAACGGCGTGGAACTCAGCCTTGATGGCGGCACGAACAACACGTTTGACGCGGGGGCCACGCTGGGCATTGCCAAGGACGCCTATGCAATCACCGTCAATGGCGGCTATTTCAGCACTGACGGCATTCCCACCCGCGTCACCGACACGCTTTCCAACGGTTTCCGCCAGACCCGCCTGTCGACCCGCGCCCGCCTGCGTCTGGCGCAGGGGCTGAACCTTGTCGCCACGGCGCGATATGCCGATGGCAAGGTGGGGATCGATTCCTATGACTGGACGCTGGGTTATGTGAACCGCGGCGAAAAGCAGTCGAGCGAGCAGGTGTCGGGCCGCGTCGGTCTGGAATATGCGGCGGACAAGTATACGGCGCGTCTGGGCATCAGCCAGTCCTCGCTGCGTCGCGGTTATATCGACCCCACGGTTCAGAGCAGCGAATACAGTTCCTATCTGGGCCGCAGCACGCGCATCGATGGCGCGGCGCATGTCGATCTGCCCTATTTCTTTTCCGCCGATCTGGGCGGCGAGGCGATGTGGAACCACGCGCGTTCGTATTATTTCACGCCGGGCGCGGTGAATGATGCCAATATCGCCAGCGGCTATGGCCTGCTGGGCTGGCGTGCGTTTGGGCTGAGCCTGTCGGGCGGCCTGCGCGTGGACAGCCATTCGACCTTTGGCACTCACACCAGTTTTGGCGCGAACGGGACGTACAATTTGATCTCGGACGTGCGCCTGCGCGCTTCCTATGGCGAAGGGTTCCGCGCCCCGACCCTGTATCAGTTGTTCGATCCCTATTCGGGCAACACGACGCTCAAGGCCGAAACCAGCAAATCCTATGACATCGGGCTGGAAAAGGGCGACCGCAATGGCAAGCTGTATGGCGCCGTCACGTGGTTCCACCGCAATATCAACAATCAGATCGACTATGATCTTTCGACCTCGACCTATGCCAACCTTGGCCGCACCCGCGCCGAAGGGCTGGAGTTCGAAACGGGCCTGCGCCCGGTCGATGCGTTGCAATTGCGCGCGGCCTATACTTTCGTGAAGAGCACGAACCAGACCGCAGGCAGCACGGCCTATGGCAAGGATCTGGCCCGTCGTCCGCGCCACATGGTCACATGGTCGGCGGATTGGAAAACGCCTCTGGCCGGTCTGGCCGTGGGCGGTGACATTCGCGTCGTATCGTCCAGCTTTGACAATGCCGCCAACAGCAACCGCCTTGCCGGCTATGCCCTGTTCGGCCTGCGCGCCAGCATGCCGGTGGGCGATCATGCGGAAATCTTTGGCCGCATCGAAAACCTGACCAATGAACGCTATGCCGTGGTCAAGGATTACAATTCCTATGGCCGCACCGCATCGGCGGGCATCCGGGCAAAGCTGTAATCATGTTGCGGGGGCTGGCCCTTCTTTCGGTTCTGGCACTGGGCGCCTGCGCCCCGGCCGGTTCCGGGGGCCAGCCTTCGCGCATTATCAGCCTTAATCCCTGTACCGATGTTCTGCTGGTCGAACTGGCAGACAGGGATCAGATCGGCGCGCTGTCCTCCTATAGCCACGATCCTTTGCAAAGCTCGATGGATGTGGCGGCGGCGGCGCGCTATCCTTCGACCCGCGGGGCGTTGGAGGAGGTGGTGGCGGCAAGGCCATCCATGATCGTGTCGGGCAATTTTACGCCGCCCGCCACCCGCGCCGCCTATGCAAGGATGGGGCTGCGGCTCGAAGAATTTTCCATGGCCGCCAATGTCGAGGACAGCGAGGCGCAAATCCGCCGCATGGCCGCCCTCTTGGGCCATTCCGAAAGGGGGGAGGCCATGATCGCGCGGATCGAGCAATCTTTGCGCGATGCCTCGGCCCCCGATGGTTTCAAGCCTGTGCCCGCGCTGATCTGGCATGGCGGGGGATTGGTCGTGGGGCGCGAGACATTGGTGTCGGACCTTTTGCGCCGCACCGGATTCACCCCCTTTGCCGCGATACGGGGCATGGGCCAATCGCAATATCTGCCGCTGGAGCAAATGGTGGCGGACCCGCCCCGTGTGCTTCTGGTCGTGGGGCATGGCGATGCCGACGGCGGGCGCGAAGGGCGGCGCGTGGTGCGCCATCCTGTTCTGGCGCAATTGCCGGGGATGCAGCGTTTCGATTTCGACGCCAGCCTTGAATATTGCGGCGGCCCGACCATCATCCGCGCCGCGCAACGACTGGCGCAAATCCGCAAGGGGGCGATGAAGTGACGCGGTTGAATGGGACGCTGATCTCGGCCCTGGTCCTTGCCTTTGGGGCCAGCCTGCTGGCCGGGCGGGTGTGGATTGATCCGTTCCATGCCGATGTGCCGGGCGCGGGGCTGATTCTGATGCAATTGCGCCTGCCGCGCAGCCTTTTGGCGGTGCTGGTGGGCGGCGGGCTTGGCGCGGCCGGGGCGGCGATGCAGGCCTATTTGCGCAATCCTTTGGCTGATCCGGGCCTGTTCGGCATTGCGCCCAGTGCGGCGCTTGGTGCGGTGCTCAGCATCTGGTTGGGGTCTTTTGGGCTGATGATGGGGCCTTGGGCCTTGCCGTTGTTTGCCTTGATCGGGGCGGGCGGGGCGATGGGTTTGCTGGGCCTGATCGCGGGACGGGGGCAGGGCGGCGTGGCGCTCTTTACGCTGGCGGGCACGATGATCGCCAGCCTGTCGGGTGCGTTGATGAGCCTTGCCATCAGCCTGTCGCCATCGCCCTTTGCCCTGTCGGAAATTGTGACTTGGCTGATGGGGGCGCTGGCGGATCGGTCGTGGAATGATGTTTGGGTGGCGGCGCCTTTGATGGTTGTCGGCATCGCGGCCTTTATGCTGGCGGGCCGTTCGCTCGATGCGCTGACATTGGGCGAGGCGGCGGCGCGTTCGCTCGGCGTCGATCCGCGCCGGTTGCAGGCCCTGCTGATCCTTGGCGTAGGCTGCACGGTGGGGGGCAGCGTGGCGGTGGCCGGGATCATCGGTTTTGTGGGCCTTGTCGTGCCGCATTTGTTGCGCCCATTTACCGACCGGCGGCCATCCTCGCTGATCGTGCCGTCGGCGCTGGGCGGGGCTTTGCTGCTTTTGGTGGGCGACAGTGTTTGTCGAATCTTGCCCTTGGCGGGGGGGGAATTGCGGTTGGGGATTGCGCTGTCTTTGCTGGGCGCGCCTTTCTTTATGGCGCTGCTTTGGCGGATGCGGGACGGGGGATGGCGATGATGCTGGGCGCGCAAAATCTCTCTCTGGCCGGGCGGTTGGCGGATGTGTCGCTGGATTTGGCCGCGGGACAGGTGACGGCGATATGCGGCCCCAATGGCGCGGGCAAATCCAGCCTGCTGTCGGCCATGGCCTGCGTTCTGTCGGTTGCCGGGCGTGTGGCATTGGATGGGCGCGATTTGCCCGACATGCCGCCGCGTGAACGGGCGCGACTGCTCGGTTATTTGCCGCAAGGGGGTGAGGCGGCGTGGGATGTGACGGTGCAGACGCTGGTGGAACTGGGTCGTTTGCCTTGGCAGGCAGCCCCCTTGCACCGGGCGCATGGAACGGTGGATGAAGATCGCGATGCGGTGACGCGGGCTTTGGCGACGATGGATCTGGATCATCTGGCCTCTCGCCCGATGTCGCGCCTGTCCGGGGGCGAAAGGGCGCGGGCCTTGCTGGCGCGGGTTCTGGCCGGAGAGCCGCGCTGGATTTTGGCGGACGAACCTTTGGCCAGTCTTGATCTGGGCCATGCCTTGCGCTTGTTGACGGGTTTGCGCGAACAGGCGGCGCGGGGCGTCGGGGTCTGTCTTGTGCTGCACGATCTGGCCATGGCGATGAACCATGCGGATCGGGTGGTGGTGATGGATAAGGGGCGCATCGTGGCCGATGGTCCGCCGCAAGACGCGTTGCGCGTTGAAATCATTGAACAGGTCTGGGACGTCAAGGCGCGCTGGCTGGGCCAGGCGGGGGCATGGGCGCTCGCGCTGTGATGTGCCAAATGGGAACGGCGGCGCAAAAGGCGGGTTAACCGAGTGGACTTGGCGCGGCGAATGGGTTTGTCTGTGCGCCATGATCAAGGGATTGCCTTTTCTCGCGCTGACGGCTTTGCTGGTATCGCCCGCATCGGCGGATGAATTGCCGCATGCCGATGTTGCGCCCGCGTGGGTGGTGCCCGTCGCCATGCCCTCCTCGGTACAGCCAGCAGGGGCAGCCCCCCTGCATATGGTGATGCAGGATCAACAGGTGTGGTTCCATGGCGGCACGACCAGCTTTTACCAACGCCGCGTCCTGCGCATCGATCAGCCCGAAGGCATTCAGGGCATGGCGCGCCTGTCGGTGCAATGGCGACCGGAAACCGACCGTTTGACCATCCACACCTTTCGCCTGACGCGGGGCAATCGCAGCAATGACCTGCTGCCCTCGGTTCAAGAGGTGCTGGCGCATAAAGGCAGCAATCTGGGGGGATTGCGGGTGGATGGGCAACGTTCGCTCGGCCTGCCGATTGCGGGCATGGCGGTGGGCGATGTGGTCGAGATCGCATGGACCATCGACCGGACGGAGCCCTTGCTGGGCGGCCATCATGAAGTGTCGCTGGACGCGGGCAGTTTTGGGGTGATCGATCGCCTTGCGCTGGCTGCGCGGTGGGATGATGCGCATCCGATGGGCGTTTTGGCCAGCAATTTGCCCGCAGCCTTGCAGCGCGCACCGGGCAAGGTGGCGATGATCACCGACGCTTTGGCCGAGAGCAAGGCGGCGCGGGTTCTGGAACTGTCCGATTTTGCGCAATGGGCCGATGTGGCGGGGGTGATGACGCCTTTGTTCGATGCGGCGCGGCGCGTGGGGCCGGATTCCCCCCTGCGCGGCCAGATCGCCGATATTCGCGCCGCCACCAGCGACCCCATGGCACAGGCGGCGATGGCCTTGACGATTGCGCGGCGCGATGTGCGCTATCTCTATGTCGGTTTGGGGCAGGGCAATTTGAAACCCATGCCCGCCGATCAGGTGTGGCTGCGCGGCTTTGCCGATTGCAAGGGCAAGACGGCGCTGTTGCTGGGCCTGCTGGATGGATTGGGCATCAAGGCCGAGGCGGCGCTGGTGTCCACGCAGGAGGGCGAGGCGATGGACCGCCGTTTGCCCAGTGTGACCGGGTTTGATCATGTGATCGTGCGGGCGCAACTGGCCGGGCGGATTTATTGGTTGGACCCGACGGCGGAGATGGCGGCCAAGGATGGCGCGATTGATTTGGCCGCGATGCCGGTGCCGCGATACGGCTGGGCCTTGCCGTTGCGGATCGGCGCGGGGTTGGAGGCGGTGGGCGGCGCGCGCAGCGCCAGAGCCGAGACACGCGTCCGTAAGGGAACTTGATCGGCGCTCCGGCTTTGCCTAGCGGGGATTGTATCTTGCATCCCGCGAACAAATCTGGAACACCGCATCCCTATGAGTCTGACCCATATCACGGTGCGCGGCGCGCGCGAGCATAACCTCAAAGGCATCGACATCTCTCTGCCGAGGGACAGTCTGATCGTCATCACCGGCCTGTCGGGTTCGGGGAAATCGTCCTTGGCCTTCGACACGATCTATGCCGAGGGGCAGCGGCGCTATGTCGAGAGTCTGTCGGCCTATGCGCGCCAATTCCTTGAAATGATGCAAAAGCCCGATGTCGAGCATATTGACGGGCTGTCGCCTGCCATCTCCATCGAGCAGAAGACGACGAGCCGCAATCCACGTTCAAC
Source organism: Novosphingobium sp. Sphag1I (assembly GCF_056279125.1). Classification (NCBI taxonomy): domain Bacteria; kingdom Pseudomonadati; phylum Pseudomonadota; class Alphaproteobacteria; order Sphingomonadales; family Sphingomonadaceae; genus Novosphingobium; species Novosphingobium sp. Sphag1I. Next base: position 69,103 of record NZ_JBWBQS010000004.1, read on the forward strand.
CGTGGCGACGGTGACCGAGATTTACGACTATATGCGCCTGCTCTGGGCGCGTGTGGGGGTGCCTTATTCGCCCGCCACGGGATTGCCGATTGCCGCGCAGACCGTGTCGCAAATGGTGGACCGGGTGATGGCCTTGCCCGAGGGGACGCGCGCCTATCTGCTGGCCCCGGCGGTGCGCGGGCGCAAGGGCGAATATCGCAAGGAAATCGCCGAGTGGCAGAAGGCGGGCTATACCCGCCTGCGCGTCGATGGCGAATTGATGGCGATCGAGGATGTGCCGGCGCTCGACAAGAAGTTGAAGCATGACATCGAGGTCGTCGTCGACCGTATCGCGGTGAAGCCGGGCATTGAATCGCGTCTGGCGGATTCGTTTGAGCAGGCGTTGAAACTGGCCGATGGGCTGGCTTTTGTTGACCTGGCCGATGGCGTGGTGCCGGGGCGCGAGGGTGAAGTTGCGCAGGGTTCGAAGAAGAAGGGCGCGCAGTTGAAGGGGGCCGGGGTGCCCGCCAACCGCATCGTGTTTTCCGAAAAATTCGCCTGCCCGGTTTCCGGCTTTACGCTGGAGGCGGTTGAACCGCGCCTGTTTTCGTTCAACGCGCCGCAGGGGGCATGCCCGGCCTGTGACGGTCTGGGCGAAAAATTGCTGTTCGATCCGCAATTGGTCGTGCCGAATGAGGCGCTGAGCATCAAGGAAGGGGCGGTGGTGCCATGGGCCAAATCGAACCCGCCTTCGCCCTATTACATGCAGGTGCTGGCCTCGCTGGGCGGGCATTACGGGTTCAGTCTGGAAACGCCCTGGGCCGATCTCCCGACCGAGGTGAAGATTGTCGTGCTGTATGGCACGGGCAAGACGCAGGTGCCGCTGACCTTTATCGACGGCAAGAAGGCCTATACGGTCACCAAGCCGTTTGAGGGTGTGATCGGCAATCTTAACCGCCGGATGTTGCAGACCGAGAGCGCGTGGATGAAGGAGGAACTGGGCAAGTTCCAGACGTCTCAGCCTTGCGAAGTGTGCGAGGGCAAAAGGTTGAAGCCAGAGGCGCTGTGCGTCAAAGTGGCGCAGAGCGATATTTCCAGCGCGACACGACTTTCGGTGGCCGATGCGCTGGCGTGGTTTTCGACGCTGGATGAAAAGCTGACCGATCAGCAGCGCCAGATTGCCAAGGCGATCCTGAAGGAAATCAACGAAAGGCTTGGTTTCCTGAACAATGTCGGTCTGGATTATCTGAATTTGGACCGGACCAGCGGCACGCTTTCCGGCGGGGAAAGTCAGCGGATCAGGTTGGCAAGCCAGATCGGGTCGGGCCTGTCGGGCGTGCTTTATGTGCTGGATGAACCCTCGATTGGTTTGCACCAGCGCGATAATGACCGCTTGCTCGAGACGCTGAAACGTCTGCGCGATTTGGGTAATACCGTGATAGTGGTTGAGCATGACGAGGATGCGATCCGTACGGCAGATTACATCGTCGATCTGGGGCCGGGCGCGGGCGTTCATGGCGGCAGCATCGTGGCCGAGGGGACGCTGGAGGATATTCTGGCCAATCCCGACAGCATCACGGGCCAGTATCTGACCGGAGAGCGGCGGATCGAGGTGCCTGCGGAGCGACGTGCGGGCAATGGCAAGGCGATTGTCGTTGAAAATGCGCGGGCGAATAACCTGAAGGGCGTGACGGCGCGTTTTCCCTTGGGGACGTTTTGCTGTGTGACTGGGGTTTCTGGGTCTGGTAAATCGACGCTGACGCTGGACACGTTGCAGGCCGGGGCGAGCCGTGTGCTGAACGGGGCGCGGGTGATTGCCGGGGCGCATGACCGGATCGTGGGCCTTGAGCATTGCGACAAGGTGATTGAGATCGATCAGTCACCTATCGGTCGCACGCCGCGGTCCAATCCTGCGACCTATACCGGGGCCTTTGGGCAAATCCGTGACTGGTTTGCGGGCCTGCCCGAGGCGCAGGCGCGGGGGTATAAGGCGGGGCGGTTTTCGTTCAACGTCAAGGGCGGCCGGTGCGAGGCCTGTCAGGGCGATGGGCTGATCAAGATCGAGATGCACTTCTTGCCTGATGTCTATGTGACCTGCGAGGAATGTGGCGGAAAGCGTTATAATCGCGAGACTTTGGAGGTGAAGTTCAAGGGGCATTCCATCGCCGATGTGTTGGATATGACCATTGAGGATGCCGAGAGTTTCTTTGCCAATGTGCCGCCGATCCGCGACCGGATGCATATGCTCAACGAGGTTGGGCTTGGCTATGTCAAGGTCGGCCAGCAGGCCACGACCCTGTCGGGCGGCGAGGCGCAGCGCGTCAAACTGGCCAAGGAACTGGCGCGGCGTTCGACGGGCAAAACGCTCTATGTGCTGGATGAACCGACCACAGGACTGCATTTCGAGGACGTGCGCAAACTACTCGAAGTGCTGCACCGGCTGGTCGATCAGGGCAATTCGGTGGTGGTGATCGAGCATAATCTCGATGTTATCAAGACCGCCGACTGGATCATCGACATGGGGCCGGAGGGCGGCGTGCGCGGCGGCATGGTTGTGGCCGAGGGTACGCCGGAGCAGGTGGCGGCTAATCCGGCGAGCTTTACCGGGGGGTATTTGAAGTCTTTGTTGAAGTAGGGGAAGGAGGGTTTGCCTCCGGCGGGCAAAGGGCCTCGGCCCTTTGCGATCCTGAAAATTGGGCTTTGAATTGGAGGGGGTTTTAGAGGGGTAATCTGTTGGTGCAGAAGTGCTGGATTTGTGAAGAAAGAGAGGCTGACAGTCGGGAGCATAAGGCGAAGGCTTCCGACTTGAGGTCTATTTTTGGAAAAAATCCAGCGAAGCCGATTTTCTTATATCAGCGGGATGCATTTGACCAGCATCGTACTAAGAAGATTAAATTACAGGGTTCGAACGACATCAAACTGAAGTGGAGCAAGTCTCTTTGCAGCCGCTGTAATGATACCCTCACTCAGCCTTACGATAGGGCTTGGGAGGTTTTTCTTAAGCGTGCGCAAAGCTTCTCTAATGTTTGGGGGCATGATTTTAGCTTGATGCTATCTCGCGCTTTTGGAGACATGCGGCGAGACGGTTGGGTTAATTTACATCTCTATTTCGCAAAGGCATTCGGCTGTGCGATTTTTGAGGCCAATAAGCTAGGTGCCGGGCTGCCGCATTTGAAGATGTTCGCCAATTCTATCAGAGCGCGAAACCCCGTTCTAAATTTTTATCTGACCGTTCAGCATGCAGATCAGGTTCAGGGTGTCGCCATTCAAGCGTTGGATTTTATTGTTTTTGGTCAACAGCTAAGCTGGGCATACCGCGTCGATGATCTAGCGGTATTGATGGCATATTTGCCAGATGGACGTGAAACGGCCAAGTCGCTTGGATTATCCCACCCGAATGATGCAGAAGGTGGCTTCATCTCGGCAGAAACAATTTAAATTTATGGGATTGCAAAGGGCCCCCGCCCTTTGCCCGCCGGAGGCACCTACCTTCTAAAATCAAAAAAATGCCGGAGACCTCGCGGCCCCCGGCATCCTTTATTCACGAAACCCGCAAACCTTACTTCTGGTTCGCCAGCAGCTTCAGACGCAGCGCGTTCAGCTTGATGAAGCCGGCGGCGTCCTTCTGGTCATAGGCGCCCGCGTCATCCTCGAAGGTCACATGGCGTTCGCTGTATAGCGAGTAGGGCGACTTGCGGCCCACGACATAGGCGCCGCCCTTATAGAGCTTCAGCCGCACCGTGCCGGAAACCTTGGCTTGGCTATGGTCGATGGCGGCCTGGAGCATTTCGCGCTCGGGGCTGAACCAGAAGCCGTTGTAGATCAGTTCGGCATACTTGGGCATGATCTCATCCTTGAGATGCGCCGCGCCGCGATCCAGCGAGATCGATTCAATGCCGCGATGCGCGCGGGCATAGATTTCGCCGCCGGGCGTTTCATACATGCCGCGAGACTTCATGCCGACGAAGCGGTTTTCGACCAGATCGAGGCGGCCGATGCCATGCTTGCGGCCCAGATCGTTGAGCGCCGCCAGCAGCTTGGCAGGCGACATGGCTTCGCCGTTCAGGGCAACGCCGTCGCCCTTTTCGAATTCGATCTCGATATATTCGGGGGCGTCGGGCGCGTCCTCGGGGTTAACCGTGCGCGAATAGACGTAATCGGGGGTTTCCTGCCACGGATCTTCCAGAACCTTGCCTTCCGACGAGGTGTGAAGGAGGTTGGCGTCGGTCGAGAAGGGGCTTTCGCCGCGCTTGTCCTTGGGGACGGGGATCTGGTGTTCTTCGGCCCACTTGATAAGAGCGGTGCGGCTGGTCAGGTCCCATTCGCGCCACGGGGCGATAACCTTGATGCCCGGCTCCAGAGCATAGGCCGACAGTTCGAAACGAACCTGGTCGTTGCCCTTGCCGGTGGCGCCATGCGAGACGGCGTCAGCGCCGGTTTCGCGGGCGATTTCAATCAGGCGTTTGGAAATCAGCGGACGCGCGATCGACGTGCCCAGCAGATAGTCGCCCTCATAGCGAGCATTGGCACGCATCATCGGGAAGACGAAATCGCGCACGAATTCTTCGCGCAGGTCGTCGATGTAGATATGTTCGGGCTTTACGCCCATCAGCTCGGCCTTGGCGCGGGCCGGGGCCAGTTCTTCGCCCTGACCCAGATCGGCGGTGAAGGTCACCACTTCGCAATTATAGGTGACTTGCAGCCACTTGAGGATGACCGAGGTGTCAAGCCCGCCCGAATAGGCGAGAACGACGCGCTTGATGTCTGACATGGGGCGCTCCGCATGAGAGAGAGGAAATTGCGCCGCGCCTAGCAGGGCCGTGACCATGGGGCAAGGGTTTGGGGGCCATTCACCCCCGCGCGAGATAGAGAACGTCTCTGGGTTGCGATAACAGGTGCTGGCCGGAATCAACAAACAGCGTTTCGCCACTGGCCAGCCAGCCATCGGCGAGGAAAAGCGCGGCATCGGCAATCTCGGCCGGATCGGTCAGGCGTTCCAGCAGGTTCATACGGCCCGATGTCTCATGCTCCTGCGGTTTCTGGTCGAAACTGGGCAGCATGGCGCCCGGCGCGATGGCATAAACCCGGTCATTGGCCGCCGCCGCGCCCATGGCCAACATGCGAACGGTCGAGGACAGGGCGTGCTTCGCCATCGTATAGCTGAAGAAATCAGGGTTGGGATTAGCCAGTTTCATGTCCGTTATGGCGATCACCCGACGCCCGGCCTGCGCACGGGCATGGGCCAGAAAGGCCTGCGCCATGCGTGTGGGGGTCTGGGCGTTGACGGTCATGGCTTCGGCAAAGACATCAGGGGCAATCGCGCGGGCATCATCATAACGGAACACCGCCGCCGAATTGACCAGAATGCGCCAGTCCGTCAGGCGCGAAGCCAAAGAATGCACCATCGCCACCGCCGCATCAGGATCGTTCAGATCGCATCCAACGCATTCCGCACTGGGCAATTTGGCGGCCAGCGCCTCAGCATCCTCGCGGCTTTGGCCGTAATGGATCACCACGTGCCATCCTGCGGCGCCAAAACGATGGGCAATGCGCGCGCCGATACGTTTCGCGCCGCCGGTGATAAGCAAGGTGGGCCGGGTCATGCATCCCATCAAGCACAAAGCGCCGCAGGAGGGAAGGTGGCTTGAGGGGAGGGGAATTGCCGCTATGCTATCTTTCTGAAAGGAAATGACGATGCGGATGGATCTGGTCGATGTGTTTGTGAACGGGGCGCTTTCGGGCAATCCCTTGGCGGTGGTGCATGGCGCCGATGGCATGACCGACGCCGCGATGCAGTCGATGGCCCGCTGGATCGGATTTTCCGAAACGACATTTTTGCTGGCACCCGACCATGATGACGCCGACTATCGCGTGCGGATTTTTACGCCCACGGTTGAACTGCCATTTGCGGGGCACCCTACATTGGGCACGGCCTATGCGTGGATGGCGGCCGGTGGGCGGCCAAAGGCGAAAAATATCATGCAGGAATGCGGCGTTGGCCTTGTGCCGGTCCGCGTGGCGGAGGACAAATTGGCGTTCCGCGCGCCGCCTTTACGCCGGTCGGGGCCTTTGTCAGTTGAAGAACGCGCCGCCGCCGTCGCCCAATTGCGCTTGGCGGAGCAGGATGTTCTGGACGCTGTGCACGTTGACAATGGGCCGCCGTGGCAATTGCTGCGCCTTGCCAATGCCGAGGCGGTCTTGGCGGTGGAGCCGGATATTGCGGTGTCGGGTCTGGTTGATCTGGGGCTTGTCGCGCCGTCGGATCAGGACGGGATCGATTGGGAAATCAGGGGTTTCTTTACCAAGGCAGGCGGTGTGCTGGCCGAAGATCCGGTGACGGGCAGCCTGAATGCCGGGGCGGCGCTCTATCTTTACGAGGCTGGTCTGGCGCAGGGGCCTTATGTTGCGGCTCAGGGGCGCAAAACGGGGGCGGATGGTCGGGTCTATGTTTCGCGCGATGACGAAGGCGTGTGGATCGGCGGGCGCGTTCATGGTGTCAGCATGGGCGGGGAGCTGAATATCTAAACGTCATAGGATAGATTTCTTTCCTACATAAACCTATTTGGTTATTTCATCCGTCATCCTTCTGCTGACTGACGGAGTTTACCATGCCCAATCCCAAGATCATCTATCCCGCCAACTATACCCCGGCTCAGGCACTTGCCTTTGCCAATGCGGATAACACCGCCGCCACTGTTTCGGCCAGCGCCCCTTTGCCTGTAACCCATGGCGATGGGGCGATGGTGTCTCTGGGCGCGATGGCTGATGCGGCGGCGGCATCGGATACGGGCACGGCCAGCCTGATTGCCCTGTTCAAACGCCTTTTGGGCAAATTCCCGGCCAGCATCGGCCAGAAGACCGCCGCCAACAGCCTGCCGGTTGTTTTGGCCAGCGATCAGAGCGCCATCAGCATCAATTCCGACGGCGTGGTGGACGGCGCCCTTGTCACGGCCAGCGTGACCAGCGCCACCACCGTCGTTGCCTTGAATATGGCCGGTTACAACGGGGGCAGTTTCCAGATTTCCAGCGTGGGCAGCGGCAATACGGTCACGTTTGAACAATCCAATGACAACACCAACTGGGTCCTGTTGCCCGTCAATACGGCCAGCAACACGAACGCAGGTTCGGCAACGACCGCCACAGCGGTCGGGATCTATAATTTCGCGGCGGCAACGACCTATGTCCGCGCCCGCGTTTCGACCTACGGCAGCGGCACCGTCACGATCACCGCCACGCCCAAGCGCAGCCGTATGTTGGCCGAGCAAGTGGGCAATGTCGTGCTGGCCACCGGCAGCGCGCAGATCGGCTATGTCGTGAACACCTTGGGCTATACCGACAGCTCGACGGTTCTGGCCGCATCGGCCACGTTTACGGGCACGTCGCGGGCGACCACCTCCTTGCCCTATGTCTCACGGTTCAAGGCGCGGGCTTTTGCCGATCAGGCCGGGACGCTCTACATCGAACAATCGCTGGACACCGGGACGACGTGGCAAGTCGTGGCGACGGGATCGGTTGTGGCCAATATTGTGGTTGATCTGAACGTGGCGGTGACGGGGGCCTTGGGGGCGGCCAATCTCTATCGGGTGCGCTATGTCAACGGCGCCACTGTCCAGACCCTGTTCCGCCTGTCATCCTGTTATTCGTCCAACTGAGAACGCCGGCTTTTTATCCGTCAGTGCCCGCCTCGGCCAATCGCCGGGGCGGGTTTTTCACGCGCCAAAGACGGCGAAAAACCGGCGATGATGGAAAACCCAGACTTCGTCAAAATGTTCATTGGCTTGTCTGCAGGCGGCCTGCCACCATGAAAGGGGCGGGTCTTCCAACCCTTCAATCCACGTCGTGTTCGACCGGAGCAACAGCCCGTCGCAACGCTCATAATGTTTCGCGCATTTCTTTGCGATCAGGCGCGCAATTTCGGCGGCATAGGCATCCGGCGCAATCATCACCGGCGTTGGCGAGACATAGGGCGCCCCCAGTTCAAACTGGCGACATGTCGTTTCATAGGCCGAGTTGCGGTGCAGCAGCGGATTATCGGCCTCGGTATTTTCAAAGATCAGTTCGGCGCCGTTCAGCCGGATCGCAAAATCAGGCGTGGGCTTGCCGGTTTCGGGCAGCAGTTTGACCGCCTCGGCCCGGCGATGCTGCGCAAAACTGGCGGCCATGAAGGCCTCGCGAAATGTTTTTCCGCGCTGGCTGCGGATTTCGCATTCGCTGGCCAATTCATGCCCCACCCGGCTGGCCAGAGCCAGCATGTCGGGCGGGGGCATCCAGCCGCCAACCGGGATCACCTCCACAAGGTCTATCCCAGCGCGGCTTGCTTTTCTTCGGCCAGACGGTCGAGTTCGGCGCGCGACATTTTCTGCGCCGATGTTTTGAGCTGGCCACAGGCCGCGTCAATGTCGCGCCCACGCGGGGTGCGGACGGGGGCGGAAATGCCTGCTTCAAACACGATGTCCGAAAAACGCTTGATGCGTTCGGGCGTCGAACATTCGTAAATCGCGCCGGGCCACGGGTTGAACGGGATCAGGTTGACCTTGGCGGGCAGCTTGTAATGCTTGATCAGGCGGACCAGTTCGCGGGCGTGTTCATCCGTGTCGTTCTTGTCTTTCAGCATCACATATTCGAACGTGATGCGTCGGGCATTGGACGCACCGGGATAATCGGCGCAGGCCTGAAGCAATTCCTCGATACCGTATTTGCGGTTGATCGGCACGATTTCGTCGCGGATCTCCTTGGTCACAGCATGCAGCGAGACGGCCAGATTGACGCCGATTTCCTCGCCGCACTGGGCCATCATCGGCACGACGCCGCTGGTCGACAGGGTGATGCGGCGCTTGGACAGAGCCAGCCCATCGCCATCCATCACCAGTTTCAGCGCGCCCTTGACGTTGTCGAAATTATACAGCGGCTCGCCCATGCCCATCATCACGATATTGGTCAGCAGGCGCCCGTCGGGCGAATAGCCGCCATCATCATCGACCAGATCATCGGTCAGAGCGACCAGATCGGCCTGACCCGCCTTGGGCCATTCGCCAAGGGCATCGCGCGCCAGCATCACCTGCCCCACGATTTCGCCCGGCGTCAGATTGCGCACCAGACGCATCGTGCCCGTGTGACAGAACCGGCAATTGAGCGTGCAACCCACCTGCGAGGAAACGCAAAGCGTGCCGCGGTCCGCATCGGGAATGAAGACCATCTCGAACTCGTGCCCATCGGCGGTACGCAGCAGCCACTTGCGCGTACCATCCTCGCTGTGCTGCGAAACGACGATTTCCGGGCGGCCGATCACAAAACGCTCGGCCAGCCATGGGCGCATGGTTTTGGCAATATCAGTCATTGCGTCGAAATCGGTGACGCCGCGGTGATAGATCCAGTGGAACACCTGCTTGGCGCGCAGCTTGGCCTGTTTCGGGTCAAGGCCGGCTTCGGCAAAGATTTCAACGATGCGCGGGCGGGCAAGGCCGACCAGATCCACACGGCCATCGGGGCGCGCGGTAATATCGCGCGAGGTGACGACAGGATCAATATGGCCGGCAATCGGCATCGAGGTGGGGAGCGAGGGAGTGGTCATGGCGCGGCCCATACAGGCGAATCGGGCAAAAAGCCAGTTACCCCGCAAAGGCCACTATCGCCCCGCGCAGCCCAGCGATGCCGCATCGATGGCCGTGGCCGCGCCGGAGAGTGCATATTGATCGGCAAAGCTGTGCCCCGATCCGTCACGCGATGATACGGTCATGATCTCGCCCGAACGCATGGCGGCGATGATGGCGGCCTCCATGCGGGCGTCGGTGGCCCATGCGTCAATCCCGCCGCCCATCAAACGATAATGCTGGCCGCCCAGCGACAATTGCACCGGCGCGCCCGGTTGGGGACGGCGGGAAAGGCGGAAATGGACCTGTCCGCGCACGCCCTTTTTGGGCCACAGGCCAATATCGGCATAGGGTTCGATGTCTCGCTTGGTCCTCTTTTCCGGCATGGCGATGGCGTAACAGCGCGGAATGGCCGGATCGCGAAAGGCGCCCCAATCGCCGAACATGCCCAAGGCATCACGCGCCTGAACCGGAGCAGCGGCAAGGCCCAGAAGGCAAAGAAAAAAGGCCGGGCGTTTCATCACCCGGCCTCTTTACCATGCACTATCGCGGGATCAATCGAGTTCCCACGCTCTTTCACCATGGGACGTGATGTCCAGACCTTCGCGTTCGTCATCCTCGCTGGCGCGCATCGGGATCAATTTGCCCAGACCCACGGCCAGAATCCAGGATATGACCGCCGACCACAGGGCCGTAAAACCAACGCCCACGATCTGCGCCACGATCTGGTGCCCCATATCGCCCCCGGCGGCATAGCCCACGCCTCCCAGGGCCGGGCTCATCGCGACCGACAGGCCCAGCGATCCGATCATCCCGCCCACACCATGCACGGCAAAAACGTCGAGCGAATCGTCGATCTTCCAGCGTTGCTTGACCAACTGGATCATCGCGTAACACACGCCCGCGCCCGCCACGCCGAACAGCGCGGCAATCCCCGGCGCGATCATCCCCGCCGCAGGCGTCACCGTGGCAAGCCCCGCCACCGCCCCCGTGGCAAAGCCAACGCTGGTGGGCTTGCCGACATGGGCCGCTTCGATCCCGATCCACACCAGCGCCGCAGCGCAGGCCGCCGTATGCGTGTTGAGAATGGCCGAAGCCGCCGCCGCGCTGCCGGTAAGCGCGCTGCCCCCGTTAAAGCCGAACCAGCCGACCCAGAGCAACCCCGCGCCCAGCATGGTCAACGCAGGCGAATGGGGCAGCATCAGCGTTTTCGGAAAGCCCGTCCGCGCGCCCAGCACCCATGCCACGACCAGCGCCGAAACGCCCGCCGTCGTATGCACCACAATGCCGCCCGCGAAATCCAGCGTCCCGTACTGCGAGGCCATCCAACCCCCGCCCCAGATCCAGTGGGCCGAGGGCGCATAGACCAGCAGGCCCCACAGGCCGCAGAACGCCACCACCCAGCCAAAGCGCGCCCGGTCCACCCAAGCCCCCGCCATCAGCGCAGGCGTAATCGCGGCAAAGCAAAGCTGAAACAGCGCAAAGGTGTTTTCAGGCAGGGTCGTCCCGGCGCGCACCGGCGCCAGATGGGCAAGGCCGATATTGTTCAGCCCGCCGATCCAGCCATTCCCGACCGGCCCAAACGCCAGGGCATAGCCCACCAGCACCCACAGCAGCGAGGCCACCGCCGTGATGACGCCCACCTGCACCATCACCGACAGGAAATTCTTGGCCCGCACCAGACCGCCATAGAACAGCGACAGGCCCGGCAGGCACATCAACAGCACCAGCGCGCTGGAGATCAGAATCCACACCGTATCGGCAGCATTCACGCCATTGCCGGTTTGCGCCATGGCAGGCGCGGGGCACATTAAAGCAGCGGCCAACAGACAGCGTCGAGCCGCCGCCGAAAGGCTGGGGGGCCAAAGGCGCATGAAAACTCTCCTCCACGGGGCGTCGCGATCCTGACGCTTTCTTCCGGGCGGGCCCTTAGATGCGATTGTTTCCTGCGCGCAAGGGGGAATTTTCAGGCATTTTGTTGCCTATTCTGCGTCTCAGGTGCCGCTGGGATAGGTTATCACCATCACTTCCCACTCTTTTTCGCCGCCGGGCAGGGAAACGCGGCGCAAATCACCCACCGCGCTGCCGCGCAGGGCGCGAGAGATGGGGGCGGACCAGCCGATCAAACCTTTGCTGGCGTCCTGTTCGTCATCGCCGACAAAGGTCAGGGTTTTGCGATTGTCATCTTCATCCGCGATCTCAACCGTCGCGCCGAACCAGACGCGGCTGCGGTCTTCCTGTCGCGCAGGGTCCACCACGCGGCACGCCTTCATGCGCCGCGCCAGATGCGCCAGTTCGCGGTCGATTTCCCGCATCCGCTTGCGGCCATAGAGATAGTCGCCATTTTCCGACCGGTCGCCATTGCCCGCTGCCCAACTGACGATTTCGACGATGGCGGGGCGTTCGGTGCCCAACAGATGATCGTAACGCGCGCGCAGGGCCGCCATGCCAGCGGGCGTGATCGGCGGGCCTTCACCGGGCGCTTTGGGCGCGGCGGTTTTCGCAGGGGGGCGCATATTTCGCATCGAACCGGATCTCATGATCGGGGCTTTGGGGCAGGCGTCTGGCCAAGGCAAGGGTTCAGAACGGCAATTCCCCCAGATCGGGCGCGACCCAATGCCGCCGCGCTTCGACACTGAACAAGGTTTCGCGGCGCCAATAGGTCAGCGGCCAATCGCTGCTGCCCAATTCCCCCGCCAGCAATCCGGCAAGGATTTGTGACAGTGGCTTGTCATATTTATGCCGCGCCAATTCCGCCTTCGCCGCGCGCAGCGAGGCGATGGTGATGGTTTCATGATAGCCCGACGTATCGGAGTTCACCCCGCCCACCGATGCATTATAGGCCCGGATGGCGCGGCCCATGGCTTCCGGCTCTGCCATTTCCGGGCGATGGCGCAACAGCCAAAGCGCGGCGGCCCAATGCGCGCCATGGGTCCATCGTTCTTTGGGCAGGCGGCATCCGGTCATGCCAAGAGCAATGTCTTCGATCATGTCATCGGAAAGAAGCGTTGATTCGGTCATTTGCAAACCATGGCAGCAGGTCCGGCCATCGTCAAAATCCCCTATTGTGACAGGCGGATTGTCATAATTTGCGGCACAGCTTCTGCCGCTTGGGTGACTGCTCTGCCAAATATGACAGTTTGCGCGGCCAATCTGACATAAAAGTGTCACGCAACGGTCATAGTTGACGCGAACCTGTCACATACGGGATTCGCGATAGTGCATTGGTTCAAGTTCAACCTGATGGCCATTGGGGCGGCCATGGCCCTTTATATGACGCCCACCGGCGCCATGGCCAGCGACGCCCAGCATTGGGAAGTGATCTCGGCCAATGTGCGTTTTGGCGACGGATGGCGCGCTTCGGCGGAAAATATCGTGCGCAACAGTCAAGCGCGCGGATTTTACGAAATCGAACAGAATGTCATGATCGGCCATGAATTGGGCGAAAAGGGCGGACCGCTTGGGTTGGTGTTCTATGTCGGATACACCCATGACCCGAATTACAGCCATGGCGATTTCAAATTCATGGAACACCGCATTCGCCAGCAATTGAGCGCGGACCGTTTGCTTACCATCGGCAAACTGCGCTTTTCGGGGCGACTGCGTCTGGAACAGCGTTGGCGCGATGGTGTGTCGGGGGTGGCCTGGCGTTTGCGGCCCTATGTCAAGGCGACCTTGCCAGTGGCGGGCAAAGTGTCTTTGGTCGCGGCGCATGAAAGTTTCGTCTCTTTGGACCGCGACACGTTCCAGACCCGCGTGGGCGAAGAGCGGATGCGCAATTCGGTCGGCTTCAACATCCCGCTCAACCGCCGCTTTGCGCTTGAGGCGACCTATATGAACCAGCACGGCTTTGTCCCCGGCGGCAAGGACAGTTCGGACAATATTGCCAGCTTTGAAATCAAGGCGAATTTCTGACCCACTTGCCCGCAGCGTGGATGGCGGGCACATGGGCCTGATGCTGAACACTTATCTTTCCTATGGCCAATGGGCCAACCGGATCGTGATCGATGGGCTGTCGGGCCTGTCGGATGCTGTGCTGGACGCGCGGCAGCCAGTGGTGTTCGGATCGATCCGCCGTACCTTTCACCATTTGCTGGTAATCGGCCAAGTGTGGCGGGCACATCTTTTGGGCCAAAACCATAGCTATACCAGCCGCAGTCCGGGCAATCCGCCGCCGATGGAAGAGATGGCCTCGGCGCTGGCGGAACTGGATGCATGGTTTGTGGATTATGGTGCAGGGCTGGACGCCGATGCTTTGAACGAAAGCGTGGCTTTCACCTTCATCGGTGGCGGCGATGGCGTGATGACGCGGGCGCAGATCCTGCTGCACGTCGTCAATCACGCCACATACCACCGCGGCCATATCGTCGCCATGCTGAACGGGGCAGGGATCAGCCTGCCCAATAGCGACATGCCCGTGTTCCTTACTGCCCCGGCGTAACGGGCTGCACGATCGGCGCCGATGTATAGGTCGGTTGCGGCCCATAGGTCGGGCGATAGGCAGGTTGGCCAGAGGGCTGATACGCGGGTTGATACGCGGGTTGATAAGAGGGTGTCGGCGCAACCGGCGCGGTCACTGGCGCAGTCACTGGCGGCGGCGGGCGCAGGTCTTTCAGGAAATGGCTGAGCGCGTTGGGGCCTTTGTACGATGCATGGTCGGGATACATCGCTTCATACGTGACGGCATTTTCCAGCACATGCGCGACATAGGAACGGGTTTCGCTGAACGGGATCTTTTCGATCCAGTCCACCCATTCCGGCCCGCCCGGCTGGCGCGGATCGCCGCGTGATGCAATCCATTTGTTCACATTGCCCGGCCCCGCATTATAGGCCGCAATGGCCAACGGATAGGACCCGCGATAGGACGTCACCAGACGCTGGAAATAGGCATTGCCCAGCGTGGTATTGTACATCGGATCATCGATCAGCGCCTGCGTCGATGACGGCAGACCCAGCCGCTTGGCCTGTTCCGCCGCCGTCCCCGGCATCAATTGCATCAAACCGCGCGCGCCGGTGCGGGACATGGCGTTCTGGCTGAACTGGCTTTCCTGACGCGAAATGGCGTGGATCCATGTCCAATCGCTGCCGGGCGGGGTGGGCGTGATCGGAAAGGCCAGATCGCGGAAATTGTTGAAGCCCGCGTTTTCGGCGGCTTGCCCAACGATCACCGCCAGATCGCGCCGGCCCAATGATCGCGCCAGATCGGCCACCAGCACGAAATCGGCCTCGGTCTTGGCCTGATTGGCGATTTCGCGAAAGAAGCGGATGGTGGTTTGCCATTCGGCGTCACGGGCCACTTCACGCACGGCCTGTGTGATGGGGCGGGCGGCAAAGTCGCGGGCCTGATTGTGCGATGGAACGGCGCGGCGGCCATCGTGGAGCGGCGGGATCGGCAGGCCCAGACGTTCAAGCGCCAGAAGCCCGTGGAACTGATCCGGGAATTGCGCGGCCCAGCGGTAATATTCGAACGCGCCATTGGTCTGGCCCACGCTGTCCATTGCGCGGCCTGCCCAATAATAGCCCTTTGCGCGGGTCATCGGGGTGCGGGCGGCATGGGCGTAATTGTAAAACAGATTGGCCGCCGTCGTCGCGTCGCGCATCTGCCACAGGGCGGTTGTCCCGCCCAGCCACATCAGCGAGGTGTAATCATCGCGCACGGCAAAGGCCATTTGGGCGATCTCGCTGCCCGGAATAAAGCCTTCGGTGGCGCCTTGGGCGATGCGTACCGAATCGGATGGTCCACCCGCCTTGGCCGCGGCGAGCAGCACACCGATCCAGCGGCGCGGGTCCAGTGCGGGGCGCATCAATTGCGGGCGGCTGGCCAGCAGGCTGGCCGCCTCCGCGCCGCGCCCACGGCGGATCAGATAGCGCGCACGGTCAACCAGATAGCCCGGATCGGACAGCATTTCGGGCGTTGCGGGAATGACAACAGGCTGGATAGGGGCCACGGGCTGCACCATGGGCGTGGACAGGCCGGGGTTGGCCTGTGCCGTGATACGGGCCATTTCGGCCTGTTCCTCGGCGCTGCGGGCGCCGGAATCGGTGTCAGAGGCGCCTGCGTCCGGGCCTTGGCCTTGCTGTATGGCCAAACGTGCCTGTGCCACGGCCCATTTGTATTGCGATGCGCGGGGCAGGGCACGAGCGGCCTGTGTGGTCGAGCCATCCCAGAGCAGTGCCTCCAGCCGCGAATCATGATCGGTCTGGGCGAATCTGTCGCCCCATCGGGCCTGAATCGCGGCCTCTGCGGCATCGCTCATGGTGCCGCCGCGCCATGCTTCGCGGGCAACTTCGGCCGCATCGCGGGCGCGTCCTTCCGCCGCCAGAGCCAGCGCATATTGCGCGCGCCCCGGATTCGTCAGCGGCGGAAATCGATCAAACAGGGCGACAATCCGCGCCGAAGGCACGTTCTGGATCGCCAAGGATTTCTCTGCCGCGCGGCGCATCGACTCTTCCAAAGGAAAGTCGGGCCAGGCCAGAACAAAGCCCGCATAGGCGTCAAAACCCTGATTTTCCGTGCCCACCAACTGTTTCCAGCGGGCAATGGCCGGGGCGATGGCGCCGGGCGCGCTGGCCTTTAATTCGGCGCGCGCGCGGTCCCATTCCGCGCCTTCCTGACATTGGGCCGGGGCGGACAGGACCACCATCGCCAGCAAAGCCAGCGAGGACAGGCGACGTTTGCGCGCCTGAGAAATGGATTTTGAACGGGGCATCATGGTGCTGGACACGATGGCCTATGGCTCCTTATCAGGCGTTGCGATAGTAGGCGCCGGCCCATGGCGCGGCATGACGTAATTTCATGTCGCCTATAGGTGGGCGATGAAAGAGGATAAAGTCGATGTTTTCCGGTTCCATACCCGCTCTGGTGACACCTTTTCGCGATGGAGCGTTTGACGAGCCGACTTTCCGCCGTTTGGTGGATTGGCAGATCGAAAACGGTTCGAGCGCGTTGGTGCCTTGCGGGACGACGGGGGAAAATTCCACCCTGTCGAATGCCGAACACCACCGTGTGATCGAGGTTTGCATCGAGCAGGCCGCCGGACGCGTTCCGGTCATCGCAGGTTGCGGCAGCAATGATACCCAAAATGCGCTGTTGCACATGACTTTTTCCAAAAAATGCGGGGCCGCCGCCGCGCTGCTGGTCGCGCCTTACTATAATCGTCCGTCGCAGGAAGGGTTGCTTGCCCATTTCTCTTTTCTTGCGGAAAAGATCGATTTGCCGATCGTGCTGTACAATGTGCCTGCGCGCACGGTGACCGATATCAAGCCGGAAACCGTGATCGAACTGGCGCGTCGTTTCCCCGGCAAGATCATCGGGATCAAGGATGCCAGCGGCGATCTGTCGCGCGTGACGGACCACCGCATGGGCGTGGGTGCGGATTTCTGTCAGTTGTCGGGCGATGATGAACTGGCGCTGCCGTTCAGCGCGGCTGGCGGGGTTGGGTGCATTTCGGTGACGGCCAACGCCGCGCCCCGCCTTTGCGCCGATTTTCAGGCGGCTTGCGCGGCGGGCAATCTGGCCGAGGCGCGCCGGTTGAACGATCTGCTCTATCCGTTGCACTATGCGATGTTCGAGGATGCTTCGCCGGGGCCGGTGAAATATGCCCTCTCGCGCGTGTTCGAAGGTTTCCGCGAGGAACTGCGTCTGCCGCTCGTGCCGTGCAACGAGGGTGCGCGTAAGGCGATGGACGCGGCTTTGGTTCATGCCGGATTGGTGAAGTAAGTTTGCCTCCGGCGGGCAAAGGGACTTGGTCCCTTTGCAATCCCTTTAATGGGTTTTGGGCGGCTTCGTTGCGTTGGCAGCGGGGCCGCCTTTTTTATGGCCTGCGGCGCGGGTAGCTCCGGATCTTGGCGCCGCAGGCATTAATAATTCAACGGTGCGTCCCAAACTCTACGCCGAACCCGGCACCCAACGCGGACAGTAGAGGGAGCGCGAGGGTCTGGACCCTCGCATCTGAACTCCTTCTTACACACTTGTGTAATTCACTAACATCCGTTACCTTCTTCTTACGCGACCAAGAGCGCGATTCCCACGAGAGAGGATAACACATGGCCACCATCATTCAGGACGATACGATAGAGGACCAACAGCGTCAGGCGCCCGCGTTGATCCGTTATCTGGCGCCGGGGAATTTCGTCACGCGCCGCTATGTCCGTGCCGGGGCCGAGATCAACACCGGCGAATATCGCGATTACGAAGCGGTGGTGCGCGATGGTATGCCGATCCGTGGCCATTTCCAATTCGACAAGCACGGCTTCATGATCGGCAAGGGGGCAACCTCGGTCGAGGACTTCTGGAACCGGGAAGAGGTTGATGCCAAATACCATGAGGATGCGGCACGGATCATCCGCGACCTGACCGGGGCGGATCGTGTGGCGACGCAGGGGTGGATGATCCGCACCAGCGCAGACCTGAGCCAGCGGGCGCAGGAAAAGACGGATAATTATCAACATGCCGGCGGCATTCAGCCGCCCGCTGGCGAGGCGCATGTCGATTACAATACCCTGACCGGGCAAAAGGCCGCGGCGCGGATGCATGAGCAACATTTCGGGTCGCGCGATGGCTATCGCCGCTTTTGTTGCGTGTCGTTGTGGCGCACCTTCTCACCCGGCCCGCAGGATTGGCCGCTGGCGGTTTGCGACGGCCGTTCGGTGGCCGATGGCGAGGGCGTTTCGAACACTCTTTTCGTGGTTGATGAATTTCCGGTCGGGGATGCCTTGACCGCGCCGGTCGAGGGCGAGGATCAGATGATTGCAGCCTATATTTTCCGCCATAACCCGGCGCACCGCTGGTGGTATTTTTCGAATATGGAGCGCGACGACGTCCTTTTGTTCAAATTTCACGATAGCGACCATGATCGCACCTGGCGTTGTCCGCATACGGCCTTTCACGACACCAGCCTGCCGGGGGCGCAAACCCGCGCCAGTATTGAGTTGCGTGCGGTGGCCTATTGGGATTGATGGCGCTATAGTGTTGTAAATATTGAATAATAATTATAATTAACCCGTCGCCAACCCTATGCGAATCTGGTTGCGGCGGGTTTCCGTTTTTTGGCGTTTCGGGGAAAACGCTGAAATTGACGTTTCCGACAAATTTATATCGATTGTGCAAAGAAGGTGGGGGCTTGCTGCATAAATTGCCCCTTCTAGAGGGAAAACCGGTTAAACCGCTTGATTTCCCACCAAATGTGGAAATGCCAGAACGCATGTCGGAAACGCGCCAGACTTTAGAACAGCGTCGCAATCGCAACTATGAAGAAACACACCGCCAGTTGGTCGAGCGGGCGGTGGGCCTGATCGGGCGCGATGGAATAGATTCCTTGACGGTGGCCACGCTAGCGCGTGACGCACGCATGAATCGCTCCACGGTCTATTATCATTTCGAAAGTCGTGAGGCCTTGCTCGGCGCCGCCAAGGAATGGTTCGGCGCGCGTTTGAGCGAGATGATGGTCGCACCGGGCGATTCGCAGGCATGGTTGGAAAAAGCCGTGCAATTCGCGTTGAAGAACACCCAATTGATGCATGAATGGGTTATGGATCTGGTGAACCATGCCCCGATCAGCCGCAATTTTCCGCGATGGGACAGCCTGGTGGAACTGGCCTCTCGTTCGCCGCAGGTGGCGCGAATGGAGGACGGCAAGGGCGGTCCGGGCTCGTCTGATCCGTTGGACGCCGAAATCTGGGCCACGGTTTTGTTGGCCAGCGTGTTGATGGCGCCGCGTTTATTCCTGGCCGGGGTCAAACCGGATCAGGATGTCGGTGTGGTTGCGCGCTATTATGCGATGGTGTTGCGCCGTATGATGCAATCGTCACAGCGCGCCGCAAGATAAAGGGTGAGCGCGCAATGAATTGCGACAATTCGCGTTGCGCTTTCACTTGGCGTTCAGCCAGACGCTGGCTATAGGCCAAACCATGTCTAAGCCCAGCCTCAGCCTGTCGCCGCGTGTTGTCCTTCTTGCCTGTGCCGTTGGCGCGATGGCGATCACCGGTGGTTGTGCCGGTCGGGGCAAGAAGCCCAAGGATACCGCCTATGTCGCGCGCGACGTTGATTCGCTCTATCTTGAGGCGAAGAAGCGTCTGGATCAGGGCGAGGACAAGACCGCTGCCGCGCTGTTCGACGAGGTCGAGCGCCAGCACCCGTACAGCCCGTGGGCGCGCCGTGCCCAGTTGATGAGCGCATTCTCCTATTACTCGGCGCGCGATTACGCCAAGTCGGTTCAGTCGGCGCAGCGTTTCATCTCGATCCATCCGGGCAACAAGGATGCCGCTTACGCCTATTACCTGATCTCCCTGTGCTATTACGAGCAGATCAACGACGTCAGCCGCGACCAGAAGATTACGCTTCAGGCGCTTTCGGCGCTCAACGATGTGGTGCGCCGCTATCCCGGCACGCGCTATGCCACCGATGCGCGGCTCAAGATCGACCTTGTGAATGACCACCTGGCCGGCAAGGAAATGGACATTGGCCGCTTTTACGAGCGTTCGGGCCGCTGGCTGGCCGCCGACATCCGTTTCCGCAACGTGATCGATCAGTATCAGATGACCAGCCACACCGCCGAGGCGCTGTTCCGTCTGGTGGAAACCAATCTGGCGCTGGGTATTCCCGAGGAGGCGCAGAAATACGCCGCTGTTCTGGGTGCCAACTATCCGGGCAGCGAGTGGTACGAAAAAGCCTATGCCATGATGGGCAAATATGCCCCCGGCACAAAGGCGAGCTGATTTTCGGCCAAAGACGTCATTTGATAGGCCCGCGCCCCGGTGGCGCGGGCCTTTTCATTTGTCCGGCGTGGGGACGGGGCCACAGCTGTCGATGAACCCGTGAAATGTCTAACCCGGTGATTGACATTTTCTTTGGATGAGCGCTGTTATGCCGCCGCCATGCTATCGCAGAAAACCCGTTATACGATCCGCGCGCTTCAGCACCTCGCTGACCTGTGGCAGCAGGGTCCGATTCGGCTGGACGCGATTGCCGAAGCGCAGAATATCCCGCGCAAGTTTCTCACCGTTATCCTGTCGGAAATGGTGCGCGAAGGGCTGGTGATCAGCCATCGTGGCCGCGAGGGCGGCTATGAACTGGCGCTGGCGCCTTGTGATATACGCTATGGCGACATTATCCGCCTGACACGGGGCAGCCTTGCACTGGTGCCCTGTGCCAGCCGGTTTGCCCATGAACATTGCGCCAATTGCCTGCCAGAGGCAGATTGTCGCCTGCGTGGCCTGATGCTGGCCGTCCGCGACGAAATGGCGGCCATGCTCGACAGGTTGACTTTGGCCGACCCGATTTTGGTTGAGCCGCCTTTTTCCGATCCGCCCGAAGATGATGAGTCGCAGGCCCAGGCGGCGGAATAATTGCGGCCTATAGGGCAATGCCCTGATGCCGGTAAAATCGCGACTTAAACGACCCTTGGCGTAGATGACTGCCTCCATTGTCAGGCAGGTCAGTCATGAGCGAACTTCGGAAAATTCCTGATCCCAATCAGGCGGACTGGCTGGATGAAGCCGCCGCTGCGGCACTGGCCCGCGAGGTGCTGGAGGCGGCGCGGGATGGCGGCAAAGATGCTGTGGCATCGGCCAAAGTGTTGTTGCACCGCGACGCGCATGATCTGTTGGACGTTCATCAGGATCATTCGGGATTGTTTGTCGAACACTGGCTGATCATGGGCATCTGGGTGATCACGATTTTGGCGTCGACATGGCGGATGTTGTTTTGAAACCATAGACGTGCGCCCGCGCTTCGGCTAGAACGCCTAGCGAACATGTTGAGCCATCTTTCCATTCGCAACATCGTGTTGATCGAGGCGCTCGATCTCGCTTTCGCGCCGGGCCTTGGCGTGCTTACGGGTGAGACGGGGGCGGGCAAATCGATCCTGCTCGATGCATTGGGCCTGATTCTGGGCATGAGGGCCGATAGCGGCCTGGTGCGCGCGGGCGCCGATCTGGCCAGTGTGACGGCCTCGTTTGAGCCGGGCGCGCTCCATGGCGCGGTGGCGCATACTCTGGCCGAGGCCGGGGTGGAGGTGGAACCGGGCGAACCCATCCTGATTCGGCGTCAGATCAAGGCTGACGGCGGCTCCAAAGCCTTTATCAATGACCAACCCGCCAGCGTCGCCCTGCTGCGCGAGGTCGCGCCCTATCTGGTCGAAATTCATGGTCAGCATGATGATCGCGGACTGGTCAATCCGCGTGGGCATCGCGCTTTGCTCGATCGTTATGCGCGGGTCGATACCGCCGCGATGGAGGGGGCGTGGAAGGCTTGGGGGCAGGCCGAAGCCAAGCTGGCCAAGACCCGCGCCGCCATCGCCAAGGCGGCCGAGGATCGCGAACTCTATCAGGCCCATGTCGCCGAATTGGAGGCTCTTTGCCCACAGCCGGGTGAGGAAGAGGAACTGGCCACCGAACGAGCCACGATGCAGAAGGGAGAGCGTCTGGCGGGCGACCTTTCGGCGGTGCAGCAGGTCTTTACCGGATCGAACTCACCCTTGGCCGAATTGCGGGTTGCGGCGCGGCGTCTGGACCGAATCGCGGGTGAACATGCCTTGCTGGAAGAAGTTCTGGCCGCATTGGACCGGGCCATGATCGAGGCGGATGACGCTGAGGATAAGTTGAACCGGGCGTTGGACGAATTGGCCTTTGATCCGCTGGCATTGGACCGGGTGGAAACGCGCCTGTTTGAATTGCGCGCGGCGGGGCGCAAACATGGCTGCGCGGTCGATGATCTGCCTGCACGTTTGGAGGAAATGCGCGCCGCGTTGAACGCGATTGAGGGAGGCGAGGCCGAAGTCGTCGCGTTGGAACAGGCCGCGTCCAAGGCGCGCACGGCGTGGCTCAAACTGGCCGAGGCGGCCAGCAGCGCGCGCAGCGAAGCGGCCTTGCGCCTCGATGCGGCGGTCAAGGTGGAACTGGCCCCGCTCAAGCTGGATGCGGCGCGTTTTCGTACCGATGTTTCCCGGCTGGACGAAGGGCAATGGGGCGCGTCGGGCATGGACCGTGTCGAATTCATGATCGCGACCAACCCCGGCGCTGATTTCGCGCCTTTGGCCAAGATTGCCTCGGGCGGTGAATTGTCGCGTTTCATCCTGGCGCTCAAGGTGGCCTTGGCCGAAGAGGGCGGGGCCGCGACGATGATCTTTGACGAAATCGACCGCGGCGTCGGCGGCGCGGTGGCGCAGGCCATTGGCGAGCGTCTGGCGCGGCTGGCGTCATCCGGCCAATTGCTGGCCGTGACGCATAGCCCGCAGGTGGCGGCGCGCGGGGGACAGCATTATTTCATCGCCAAGAGCAACGATGGCTTTGTCACGCGCACCGGCGTCGTCCTGCTGGATGGCGCAGGGCGTCAGGAAGAGATTGCGCGCATGTTGTCGGGCGCGGAAATCACGCCCGAGGCGCGGGCGCAGGCGGATCGGTTGCTGGAACGGGTGTGACCTGCGCAAGTTTGTTGACGTTTGGGTACTGGAACACCGCAATTTCAACATTATCTTGGCGTCATGCATCCTTTAGATCGTCCGTTCTGGACCGCCCTCAACACCCGCCAATCCCATCTTGCGCATTGGAATGATGCGCGCACGGCCGTGCGGATCGATTCTGATTTCGGCCCTTTCGCCAATGCGGTGCCGGGGGAGAATGGGGCGCTGGCATCCTTGCTGAACGGGGCGGAGGATGAAATCTGGCTGGTTGAGCCCGAAGATGTGACCGCGCCCGGCCTGATCGCCAAAATGACCGCGCCTTTGGTTCAGATGGTGGCGGAAACATCCCCGCCAGAGGCTGATTTCGCCGGGATCGTACCCTTGGATGAAAGCCATGCCGATCAGATGAGCACGCTGGCCCTTGCCACAAAACCCGGACCTTGGGGGCCAAAGACGAGGCTGTATGGCCAATTCTACGGCATGTTCGATGGCGCAAAATTGATCGCCATGGCCGGTGAACGTGCCCGCCCCGGCGATGGCTGGACCGAGGTCAGCGGGGTTTGCACCGATCCCGACTATCGCGGGCGAGGGCTGGCGCGGCGGTTGATCCTGCGCGTGATGGCCGATCTGGCGGCGCGGGGCGATGCGTCCTATCTGCATTCATGGGCCGGGAATGCGGCGGCCATCGGGCTTTATGAACAACTGGGTTTCCGTATTCGGCGTCCGATGGTGGCGAGCGTGCTTGCCCTCGGCTAAGAGAGGGGCATGACATCGCCCACATCTTTGCCGACCGAAGCCGAAGCCGCCAATGAACTGATGCGCCTTGCCCGAAAGATCAATCGGGCGAACAAGGCGTATCACCTTAACGATTCGCCTGATATTTCGGACGCGGAATATGATGCGCTGGTGCGCCGCAATGCAGAGCTTGAGGCGGCCTATCCCCATCTGACCCGGCCCGACAGTCCGACCAACAAAGTTGGGCACGAGGTGGCCGCATCCCCCTTGCGTAAGGTCGCGCATGAGGTGCGGATGATGAGTTTGGATAATGCCTTCAACGACGAGGAAGTGGGCGAATTCGTCGCCCGCGTCCGCCGTTTCCTCAACCTTGCCGATGATGCGCCGGTGGCGTTCACGGCAGAGGACAAGATCGACGGCCTCTCGCTCTCGCTGCGCTATGAGCAGGGCAGGCTGGTGCGGGCGGCCACCCGCGGCGATGGACAGGTGGGCGAGGATGTGACCGCCAATGTCGCGCATATCCATGATATTCCGCAGCAATTGCGCGGCGATGTACCCGATGTTTTCGAAATTCGCGGCGAAGTCTATATGGAGCGCGCCGCCTTTCTTGCGCTGAATGAGCGGCAGGAACAGGCAGGCGACAAGACATTCGCCAACCCGCGCAACGCGGCAGCCGGTTCGCTGCGTCAGAAGGATGCACGGGTGACGGCCTCGCGCCCGCTGCGTTTCCTGGCCCATGGTTGGGGCGCGGCCAGCAGCGTTCCGGCGGCCAGCCAATGGGCGATGATGCAACAAATTGCGGCTTGGGGCGTGCCGGTTTCGCCATGGCTGCGGCGCTGCGATGGTCTGGCGGCGATGGTCGAGCATTACCGCAGCATTCAGGCAGAGCGCGTTGATCTGCCTTATGAAATCGACGGCGTGGTTTACAAGGTTGATGATTTTACGCTTCAGGATCGTCTCGGCTTCGTGGCAAAGGCCCCCCGCTGGGCCATTGCGCGCAAGTTTCCCGCAGAACGTGCCGAAACCACGCTGGAGGCCATCGATATTCAGGTGGGCCGCACGGGCAAGCTGACCCCGGTGGGGCGTTTGGCGCCGGTGCTGGTGGGCGGGGTGACGGTCACCAATGTCACGCTGCATAATCGGGATGAAATTGCGCGGTTGGGCGTGCGGATCGGCGACCGGGTCGTTTTGCAGCGGGCGGGCGACGTCATCCCGCAGGTTGTCGAAAACCTGACGCGGGATGTTGAACGCCCCGCCTTTGCCTTTCCCGATCATTGCCCCGAATGTGGGTCCGAGGCGGTGGCCGAAGAGGGGGAGGTCGATGTTCGCTGCACCGGGGGCCTGATTTGCCCCGCGCAACGGACCGAAAGGCTCAAGCATTTTGTCAGCCGTGGCGCGCTGGACATTGAAGGTTTGGGCGAAAAGACGATCATCGAATTTTTCAACCTTGGCTGGCTGGAAAGCCCTGCGGACATTTTCCGCCTGCAACGACGCCGCGCCGATATTGTCGGGCGCGAAGGGTGGCAGGATAAGTCTGTGGATAACCTGTTGAGCGCCATCGAGGCCAAGCGCCAGCCCGATGCGGCGCGCTTGCTGTTCGGGCTGGGGATTCGCCACGTTGGGGCGGTGACGGCGCGCGATCTGTGCAAGCGTTTCACGACATTGCCGGCCCTGCGCGAGGTGGCGCAAAAGGCCAACCAGTTGCGCACCGATGATACGGCGGGCGCGGCCGATTTGCCCGAAGTGGCCGACGCGCGGGCCGAGTTGGTGGGCATCGACGGCATCGGCCCTGCGGTGGTCGAGGCTTTGGGCGACTTCTTCCACGAGCCGCACAATGTCGCGGTTTGGGAGGATTTGCTGAGCGAAGTCAGCCCGCCCGACTATATCGTCGAAACCAAGGCCAGCGAGGTCGGAGGCAAGACGGTGGTGTTCACCGGCAAGCTGGAAACCATGAGCCGCGACGAGGCCAAGGCGCAGGCCGAAAGGCTGGGCGCCCGCGCCGCCGGGTCGGTCAGCGCGAAAACCGATCTGGTCGTGGCGGGGCCGGGGGCCGGGTCCAAACTGGCGCAGGCCGAAAAGCTGGGCATCGCGGTCATCACCGAGGCGGAATGGGCCGAAATTGTCGCGCGCGCCGGATAGGGGCCTGCGTACAAAATCTTACATTCACGGCCCTTGGCATTCCCTCGCGTTAGGATAGGTTCCCGCCTGACTGATAACTGGTGGGGAGTTTCTGATATGTCGAAGGCATGGTTGTTGGCGGGCGCTCTGGCCATGATGGCGCCGGGCGTTGCTCTTGCTCAGGGTAACAAGGCGGCGATTGCGGCGGCTCTGGCCGACAAGGATCGCCCGGAGGCCGACGTGTCGCGCGATGCCGGGCGCAAACCGGGCGAATTGCTGGCCTTTGCCGGGGTGAAGCCGGGGATGAAGGTGGGCGAATTGCTGCCCGGTGGCGGTTATTTCACGCGCCTGTTGTCCAAGGCCGTCGGTCCTAAGGGCGTCGTCTATATCTGGATGCCCGCCGGGACGCCGCCCGAACGTCTGGCGCGACTCGATCCCATTTTGAAAAATCCGGCCTTTGCCAATGTGAAGCTGGTTCTGGGCGAACAAATTGCGCCGCCGGAAAAGGTGGACCTGATCTGGACGACGCAGAATTATCACGACCTGCACCACACCGGCCGCAGCCCGGATGCCACCAATGCTGCGGCTCTGGCGGCGTTGAAGCCGGGCGGGACCTATCTGGTCAGCGACCATGCGGCCAAGGCCGGTTCGGGCACGACCGATACCGACAACCTGCACCGCATCGATCCTGAACTGGTGAAGATGGAAGTGGTCAAGGCCGGCTTCAAATTCGCAGGTGAAAGCAAGGCTCTGGCCAGTGCAGAAGACGATCACACCAAGAAGGTGTTCGAATTGCACGACAAGACGGATCAGTTTGTATTGAAGTTTACCAAGTAAGAGGTTTTGCCTCCGGCGGGCCAAGGGACTTGTCCCTTGGCAATCCCGTTAATGGAGCCAGGTTGGCTGCGTTGGACGAATTAAAACCTGCGGCACCAAGTTGTGCCACGGCATATACAGTAACAGGGAGCGCGAGGGACGAGTCCCTCGCATCCTCACTTCACCACTTCTTGGACCAATCCGGCAAAACGCCCATCTGCGAGGCATGGATCCGAGCGAAACGACGCTTGCGCAGCCACAAGATCGACCAGTCGCCCGAAACCATGCGCGCGGCCAAACGCATACCCGCGCGGCGGCAGGCGGCGCGTACCTGCGCCTCCTGCGTTTCCAGCAGGCCAGCCAGCAGCAGATGTCCGCCCGGAAGCAGAGCCTTGGCAAAATCGGGCGCGAGCGAAATCAGCGGCCCGGCCAGAATATTGGCGATCAAGAGATCATAGGGGCCACGCGCCTGAAGCACCGGATCATCCATGCCATCGGCCACAACCATGGTCAGTTCACCTTGGCGTGCGCCGATGGGCACATTGTTGATCTCGCAATTATGGTCGACCACGCCGACGCAGGCGGCATCAATGTCGCTGGCCGTGGCATAGGCCCGCGGCCAAAGGTGCAGCGCCGCAAAGGCCAAAAGCCCCGTGCCCGTACCGATGTCGGCCACATTGCGCGCGATGACGCCCTGATCCTTCATATGGCCCAGCATGGTCAGGCACCCGGCGGTCGTTTCGTGGTGGCCGGTGCCAAAGGCGCGGCTTGCCGGGATTTCGAAAGGCACCAGTCCGGGCACGGGCGCATGATCGGATGTGTGGACACAGAATCGGCCCGCCACGATCGGCTCCAACCCCTGCTGGCTTTCCGTGATCCAGTCGATGTCGGGTAGGCGTTCGATGATCAGTTTGGGCTTGGCATCGACAAAAAGTGCAAGGATCGCATCTTTGTCTGCCTTGCGCGGTTTGCGCGGCAAATAGGCTTCAAAAACCCATTCCTCCGGCTTGTCCTTGGCCACTTCACAGCCCGACAGCACAATCTCGAAATCCCAATCAAAGGCGTCTTCATGCGCGATCAGCGCCGCCTCGATCTGATTACGGGGGCCGAAAACGGTGATTTTCCAGTTTTCGAGGGATTCTTGGTTGTCGCTGGGCTCGGTCATAGGCGCGCAGATAGGCCCGCACGGCCACAATGCCAAGTCTCCGTGAAAATGCCGCCTGCGGGGCGATCAATTGCGACTTTAGCGGCAATGTATCATTGTCATGCTTGCACCGGGCCGGGATTTGGCTAAGGGGATTTTCGCGCGGGGCATTCCCGCAACGCAACATGAACCAGCCCAAAGGGGATTCGTCGTAATGGCTCAAGCCTCGCAAACCCGCAAAGCGCGGCCGCTTTCACCGCATTTGCAGATCTGGCGCTGGGGACCAGCTATGGCTGTCTCGATCCTGCATCGCGCCACCGGCAGCGCGGCTTCGTTTGCTGGCCTTGGCCTGCTGCTTTGCTGGCTGGGCACCCTTGCTGCAGGTCCCGACGCCTATGCGCTGTTTTTGGCGCAAGCTGGCACCTGGTATGGTCGGATCGTTCTGATCGGCGTCAGCTGGTCGGTTTTCAATCATGCCGTTTCGGGCGTGCGTCACTTCCTGCTCGACATCGGTGCGGGCTTTGAAGTGAAGAGCAACAATTTCTGGTCGGCGATTTGCCCGGTCATTGGCATTCTGCTGACGGCGGCCTTCTGGGCCTGCCTGCTGGCGCGCTAAGGGGATTTGGAAGATGGGTAACGGAACTTCCGTCGGCCGCGTCCGTGGTCTTGGCTCGGCCCATTCGGGTTCGCACCACTGGCTGATGCAGCGCTTTACCGCTGTCGGCAATCTTGTGCTGACCAGCTGGCTTGCCGTATCGTTCATGGCTCTGCCGAACTTTTCGTACATCACGATGCGCGACTGGATCGCCAGCCCCGTGACCGCGACCGGTCTGGCGCTGTTCGTGATCAGCACGTTCTGGCACGCTCGTCTGGGCCTTCAGGTCCTGTTCGAGGACTATGTGCATGAAGCCGGCGCCAAGTTTGCCGTCATGGCCGCTCTGAACCTGGCCGCTTTTGGCGGCGCGGCCTATGGCCTGTTCAGCATCCTCCGTCTTGCGCTGGGAGCATAAGATAATGTCCGCGCCTGCTTACAAGATCATCGATCACACCTATGACACCGTGGTTGTCGGCGCTGGCGGCTCCGGCCTGCGCGCCACCATGGGCAGCGCAGAAGCCGGTCTTCGCACCGCTTGCATCACCAAGGTGTTTCCGACCCGTTCGCACACCGTTGCGGCTCAGGGCGGCATTGCCGCTTCGCTTAAGAACAACACGCCCGACCACTGGACGTGGCATATGTACGACACCGTTAAGGGGTCGGACTGGCTGGGCGACCAGGACGCCATCGAATATATGGTGCGTGAAGCGCCTGCGGCCGTTTACGAACTGGAGCACGCGGGCGTGCCCTTCAGCCGTAACGCCGATGGCACGATCTATCAGCGTCCCTTTGGCGGCCACATGCAGAACATGGGCGAAGGCCCGCCGGTTCAGCGCACCTGCGCCGCGGCCGACCGTACCGGTCACGCCATGCTCCACGCGCTGTATCAGCAGTCGCTCAAGTATGACGCCGACTTTTTCATCGAATATTTTGCCATCGACCTCATCATGGACAATGGCAAATGCGTTGGCGTGATCGCCATCTGCCTCGATGACGGTACGATCCACCGTTTCAAGTCGCATGCTGTGGTTCTGGCCACGGGCGGTTATGGCCGTTCGTATTTCACCGCGACCTCGGCCCATACCTGCACCGGCGACGGCGGCGGCATGGTGCTGCGCGCTGGCCTGCCTTTGCAGGACATGGAATTCGTACAGTTCCACCCGACCGGCATTTACGGCGCGGGCGTGCTGATCACCGAAGGCGCGCGCGGCGAGGGCGGTTATCTGACCAACTCGCAGGGCGAGCGTTTCATGGAACGCTATGCTCCTTCGGCCAAGGATCTGGCTTCGCGTGACGTTGTGTCGCGTTCGATGGCGCTGGAAATCCGTGAAGGCCGCGGCGTTGGTCCGCATGGCGACCACATTTATCTGCACCTCGATCACATCGATCCCAAGGTGCTGGGCGAACGCCTGCCGGGCATCACCGAAAGCGGCAAGATCTTTGCCGGTGTCGACCTGACCCGCCAGCCTTTGCCGGTGGTGCCGACCGTTCACTACAACATGGGCGGCATTCCGTGTAACTATCACGGCGAAGTCGTGACCATCGGTGCGGACGGTAACCCCGACACCGTGGTTCCTGGCCTGTTCGCTGTGGGTGAAGCGGCCTGTGTGTCGGTCCATGGCGCGAACCGCCTTGGCTCGAACTCACTGATTGACCTTGTGGTGTTTGGCCGCGCAACGGGCCACCGCCTGAAGGAAATCGTGAAGCCGGGCATGGCGCATGCCGAACTGCCGGCTGACTCGGCCGATCTGGCGCTGACCCGTCTGGACCACTTCCGCCATGCCAAGGGCGGCAGCTCGACCGCGGAAATCCGCACCGAGATGCAGCGCACCATGTCGGGCCACGCGGCTGTGTTCCGTACCGACGAGCTGATGGCCGAAGGCAAGACCAAGTTGGCGGCGACCTATGACAAGATGCAGGACATCGCGATCAAGGACCGCTCGCTGATCTGGAACTCGGATCTGATCGAGACGCTGGAACTCGACAACCTGATCTCGCAGGCTTCGGTCACGCTGCATGGCGCGCATGCCCGCAAGGAATCGCGCGGCGCCCACGCTCACGAAGACTTCCCCGATCGCAACGATGCGGAATGGATGAAGCACACCGTGGGCTGGTTCGACGGCTGGGGCGGCAAGGGCGGCAACGTCAAGCTCGACTATCGTCCGGTCCACGAATACACGCTGACCGACGACGTCGAATATATCAAGCCGAAGAAGCGCGTTTACTAAGACGCTTTTTCCGATGGTTTGAAATGAAAAAGCCGGGGGCGCTGCCCTCGGCTTTTTCTTTGGCATTTGCGCGGGGCGGTGATCGTCAGACGGGTCGGGCGGGGTGTCCGCATCCCTTTTGCAGGCCGACGCCCTTCAGGAATGCCCTGCGCGCAAATCCGGCATAGATGGCCTGTTGCAGCGCGCGGCTTTCGGCATTCGCGCCGGTAATTTCGCGGACCACGCCGCGAAAGGGGATGATGCCGCCCACGATATCCTGCGCAACCTTGCCGGGGATCACGGCCTTGCCGCGTTTGCGCGCGCTATCGACATCTTCGCCCAGCACCCCGTTCAATTGGCCCACTTCACGCTGGATCGCGGGACAGCGCGCCATTCCCGCAAGGCTGTAGGGAGCGGATTGGGCGCGCACCAGAATGGCGGGCACCTTGTTCTTGCGAATGTTCAGATCGCTGAGCGGCGTCGTCGCCACATCCTCGGCCGAGGGGGCGGCATTGGTCACCGGCTTGGGTTTGGGCGGGGGCGCGGGTTCGGAATGGACAACGCGCGGCGCCACCAGAACGGGCAGCAAGGCGATGGCGATCAAACGGCAAAGGGACATGGGACTGGCTCGCTCTTCCATCAGGAACCGGGCCATTGCGGCCCTTGTCCTGATGAAATGCGCGAGATGCGAAAAGGTGGCGTTGATGGTGGACGTGAATGTCGGATGAGCAAAAAATTCAGAAACGGCGAACCGATTATCCGCGGATCGCGTCGAAAGTGTTGCACTTGGCCGGGTCGCCGCTTTCCATCCCTCGGCGCAGCCATTCCATGCGCTGGGCCGACGAACCGTGGGTAAAGGAGGCCTCAACCGGCGTGCGTCCGGCCGATTTCATCAGCGTGTCATCGCCGATTTGGTGGGCCGCATTCAGCCCGCTTTCCATATCACCCTTTTCCAGCCGGTCGCGGTTGCGCGCCGCCCACACGCCTGCGTAACAGTCGGCCTGAAGTTCCAGCCGGACCGATAGGGCATTGGCGGCATCGGGATTGGCCTGTTCCTGTTGGCGCACGCGGGCCGACGTGCCCAGCAGGCTTTGAACGTGGTGGCCATATTCATGCGCGATCACGTAATCGCGGGCAAACTGGCCGGTCGCGCCCAGTTCGGTGTCCATTTGGCGATAGAAATCGGTGTCGAGATAAATGCCATTGTCGGCAGGGCAATAGAATGGCCCCATCGCGCTTTGCGCAGCGCCGCATCCCGATGATCCGCGCGAGGAATAGAACACCAGACGGGGGCGCGCAAATTTATGTCCGCGATCGGCAAACAGCGTCCGCCATGTCTTGTTGAGTGAGGATAGCGCGTTGCAGCTTTCCCGGCTTGCCGCGTCGACCGTGCAACTGCTGGCCGCGTCGCTGCCGGTGGCCACGGGGCGCTGTTCGACAGGGGCGGCGATCTGGCTGCCACCGGCAAGGCCAAGCACGCTGAGCGGGTTGAAGCCGAGCATCCATGCGCCCACCATCAAGAGCGCAATCGTGCCAATGCCCAGCCCGCCGCCGCCCAGTTGCAGCCCCTGACCGCCGCCAAAGCCGAAACCGCCAAACCCTCCGCCGCGTCCGCGCTGGTCCTCGATATCCACATCATTAGGGTCGAAATCGTCAAGTCGCATCGCATGATCCCTGTCTTTATCTCTTAAATCGTGTTTTCCGCCTGTGGTTGCAAGGTGCGATCCATTTCATGGCGATGCATCGCGGCAACTTTCGGAATTTTCCCCATTTTGCCACCAACAGCGGTCTTGCGAGCAAGGCTGTTCTGTGTAGGCTGGCCCGCGATGACACGTGGCGGCTTAGCGACAGATGGCAAAAGGTGGCGCAGGCATGGGCTTGTGGCGCTGCGCTGGGCTGCGCTTTGCGCGGTGGCGGGGCTTTGCGCCGTGCCCGCCATTGGGCGAACGGACCGCGCGATCGAGGCGCAATTGCTCGATCATATCCGCATTCTGGCCAGTGATGAATTCGGCGGGCGCGAACCGGGCACCGATGGTGAGGCCAAGACACTGCGCTATATCGGTAAGCAATTGTTTGAAATGGGTTTGGTGTCGGGAACCAATCAGCCCGCCAACCCATGGTACGCGCCGATCAAACTGGTCGCGCGCGAACCGGCGGCGGGTGTTGCGCGTTTTTCCCGGCGCGGGCGGCTGATCCCCTTTGATCAGGCGCAGGCGCTGCTGCTGACATCGGGGCGGCGCAGTCTGGTGCAGGGCGCGCCGATCTATTTTGTGGGGCGCGGCACCACCGTCCCGCCGCGTGCGGAACTGGCGGGCAGGGTGGCCTTGCTGCTGGACAATCAGGGCGATTTGGGCGCCAAGGACACGCCCTATGCCGGGGATCGGTCGCAGCGTCAGAATGCGCTGCTGGCAGGCGGCGCAGCAGCGGTGGTGACGGTGCTGGATGGTCAGCGCAGTCTGGCCGGCGTGACCGAAAGGCGCCGCCGTCAGGGATACGCGTTGGCCAGTGAGGCGCTGGGCGGTGATCTGGAAGGTTTCCTGTCGCCCGAAGGGTTGGAGCAGGTTCTCGCCACATCGCCGGACAATCTGGCCAGCCTGCAAAAGGAGGCCGACAAGCCCGATTTCGCGCCGCGCCTGCTCGACGTTTCGGCCAGTTTTGAGGCGACGACGCGCGAAACCAATATTCGCACCCATAATATCATCGGCCGCATTCCGGGGCGAAAGCCGGGATCGGGCGCTGTGCTGCTGCTGGCCCATTGGGATCATTTCGGCCAATGCGCCAGCCCGCCGGCGGAACATCTGATCTGTAACGGCGCGGTGGATAATGCCAGCGGGGTTGCCGCCTTGCTGGAGGTGACGCGGCGGTTGGTCAAAGTGCCGGGGGGCATGGACCGCGACGTCATCGTTCTGTTCACCACGGGCGAGGAAATCGGCCTGTTGGGCGCAGAAGCCTTTGCCGAAAATCCGCCGGTGCCGTTGAAGAATATCGTGGCGGCGTTCAACATCGATTCGGTGGCGATTGCCCCCGCCGGAACGCCGGTGGGCATTGTCGGGCGGGGGATGACGGTTCTGGACACGGGTATCGCCACGGTGGCGCGAGAACAGAAGCGCAAGCTGTCCGTGTCGGACGAACCCAATCGCTATATCCGGCGGCAGGATGGCTGGGCCTTGATGTCGCATGATTTGCCCGCGGTGATGGTGACCAGCGCCTATGGCGATATCAACCGTTTGGAGAAATATTTCGACACCGATTATCACCGCCCGCAAGATGTGGTGAAGCCGGGTTTGGAATTGGGTGGCGCGGCCGAAGATGTGGCTTTTCATGTCGCGCTGGTGCAGTATTTTGCCGATACCAAACGCTTTCCGGCCACGGTGCTGACGGGGACTCGTTAAGACGGTCCGCCAAGGATTGATGGGCGGTGAACGGGCGGTTCATGAACGGCCAATACGGTCGGGAATATCCAAAGTCTGTCGTGCTTTGCTACGAGGAGGGATTTTATGAAAAAGCTGCTTCTGCCTTTTGCCATGATGGCTTTGATCGCCGTTCCCGCTACTGCTGAGGCTTCACAGTGCCGCAATGCCAAGGGCCAGTTTGCCAAGTGTGGCACGCCGGGCGCTATGGCTCCGGGGCAGACCAAGGCCAAGATGGCGCCGCCCGCGATGAAGCCCGCAGCCCCGGCGATGAAGCCCGCCGCGCCCGCCATGAAGCCTGCCGCAGCGCCCGCGATGGCACCGGCCAAGAAGGGGCCGTGCAAGGACGCCAAGGGCAAGTTTATCAAATGTGCCGCATAATCGTTTGACGCGATTTTGACGGGTTCGAAACAGCGCGTTGGGCACTTGCCTGACGCGCTGTTTTGCTATGTATTGTCACTGGGTTGGCGTGATGGACATCGAATATATGCCTAATCGTTAACCATTTTTGGTCATAATTCATCATTGAGAATTGTACGAGGATTTGCGCAACGGGAATAAATGGGGGGCCTGAAATATGGTTGTTCCCAGAAGGGCTTGCCATGAATTTCTACCTTGCCACCTCATCGATTTTTCCGCGCAGTTTGCGAACGCGGATTTTCTTTCTTTGCTTTGTGGCAACGCATGTCCCGCTTTTGGCCTATATCGTTTGGGGTGTAGCGACCGGAGAGATCGGCGCCCATGCCTTCTGGCTGCTGTTGGGCGCGACAATTGTTGGCACCGTCATCGCGCTGTTGGGCATTGGCGCGCTGCTGGCTCCGATTGAGAAATTGGCCGATGCCTTGGATGAGGACGGCGAAGAGGGCATGCACCAATTGCCCCAGGCGCAGGATCTGATCCAAAAACTGTACAATGGTGTTCATCGGGCCAAGCGTTCAAGCGACAAGGCGATGCGCGAACTCGATCTGGTTGCGCATGAAGACCTGTTGACGGGCATCCTGAATCGCCGCGGTTTCCTCAAAAAACTCAACGCCCTGCCGGCAAGCCAGCGCCATGGTTGTTTTGCCATTCTCGACATTGACCATTTCAAACAGGTCAATGACGAGATGGGCCATGACGAAGGCGATCGCGTTCTGCGCGCTCTGGCCGTCCGTTTGTCGGAGCAGACCCGCCGGGCCGATATTGTCGGGCGCTGGGGCGGCGAGGAATTCGTGATCTTCTTTCACGGCGTGATTGAGAGCGAGGCCTGCTGGGCGCTGGAACGGATCGCGTGGCGGATGCAGGGCGATCCGATCGGGCGGATCAAGGGGCGCCCGGTGACCTTCTCTGGCGGCGTATGTCGCTGGATCGAAGGCGATCTGGACGGGTCGCTGCTGCATGCGGACGAGGCTTTGTATGAGGCCAAGCGTAACGGGCGTGATCAGGTTTGCACCGCT
The DNA here is from genome assembly GCF_056279125.1 of Novosphingobium sp. Sphag1I. Taxonomy (NCBI): domain Bacteria; kingdom Pseudomonadati; phylum Pseudomonadota; class Alphaproteobacteria; order Sphingomonadales; family Sphingomonadaceae; genus Novosphingobium; species Novosphingobium sp. Sphag1I. The sequence continues at coordinate 104,533 of NZ_JBWBQS010000004.1, forward strand.
GTGGCCTTAACCCCGGCGCGTTGAACCATGCCCAATTTCACCTTGCGTCCCTCGCGACCAGAGGATGGCGAGAGGGCCGTGGCGATTTGGCGCGCGGCTGTGGCGGCCTCGCATGACTTCCTGAGCGAGGCGGACCGGGCGGCCATTGATGCCGAGGTCGCCGCCTTTCTGCCCTCGGCCCCCATGTGGTTGGCGGTGGACGGGGCGGACTATCCGCTGGCCTTTATGTTGGTCGATGGAGAGATGATCGAGGCCTTGTTTGTCGATCCAGCCTATCAAGGGCAAGGTGTGGGCCGGGCGTTGATCGAGCAGGCCGTTTTGTTGGGCGGTGGCAAGCGGGTGGATGTGAATGAAGGCAACCCGCAGGCCTTGGCTTTTTATCGCCATCTTGGGTTCGAGGTTGTGGGGCGATCTCCCTTTGATGCGCAGGGTCGGGCGCTGCCTTTGCTGCATTTGCAGCGATAATCCTGCCTTGTCATGAAATAGGCTGCAAAACCCCCCTAGCCCTACGCGCCATGCTTGTTTACATGGGCCGCCACGAATCGATGGGCGGTTTCATCCAACAGCCCCTCAGCATGGGAATACAGCGTGGCGATCATGGACATCTCTCTCGGCCTTACCTTCGACGACGTGCTGCTGCGTCCTGCCGAAAGCGACATCGTGCCCTCCATGGCCGATACGCGCACCTGGCTGACCAAAGGCATTGCACTTAACATCCCCGTCATCTCGTCCGCGATGGACACCGTGACCGAGGCCGACATGGCCATCGTCATGGCGCAGTTGGGCGGGATCGGGGTTTTGCACCGCAATCTGACGGTTGAGGAACAGGTTGCCGCTGTGCGCGCGGTCAAGCGTTTCGAAAGCGGCATGGTGGTCAACCCGATCACCGTCGGCCCTGACGCCACGCTGGGTGAAGCGCGCGCGATCATGCAGGCCAACCGCATCAGCGGCATCCCCGTGGTCGAAGCCAGCGGCAAGCTGGTGGGTATCCTGACCAACCGCGACGTACGCTTTGCCGATAATGCGGCCCAGCCGGTGCGCGAATTGATGACGCATGAAAACCTTGCCACCGTGCGCGCAGGCGTCAATCAGGAAGAAGCGCGCAAGCTGCTGCACGCCCGCCGCATTGAAAAGCTGCTGGTGGTGGACGATGCCTATAAGTGCGTTGGCCTGATCACGGTCAAGGACATTGAAAAGGCCGTCAATTATCCCAGCGCGACCAAGGATGGCGCAGGCCGTCTGCGCGTGGCGGCGGCGACGACCGTGGGCGAGAAGGGTTTTGAACGCACCTCGGCGCTGATCGAGGCGGAATGCGACGTCGTGATCGTCGACACCGCGCATGGCCATAATAAGGACGTGGCCCGCTCGGTCGAGCGCGTGAAGGTACTTTACCCCCATGCACAGGTGGTGGCTGGCAACGTCGCCACGGCTGAGGCGACCAAGGCGTTGATCGACGCAGGCGCGGATGCGGTCAAGGTCGGCATCGGGCCTGGCTCGATCTGCACCACGCGCATCGTGGCAGGCGTCGGCGTGCCCCAGTTGACGGCCATTATGGAAGCTGCCAGCGCGGCCCGTGAATTGGGCGTTCCGGTGATCGGCGATGGCGGTCTGCGCACTTCGGGCGACGCGGCCAAGGCTCTGGCGGCGGGCGCTTCGACCGTTATGGTCGGCTCGTTGCTGGCCGGGACCGAGGAAGCGCCGGGCGAAACTTTCATCTATCAGGGCCGTGCCTACAAGGCCTATCGCGGCATGGGCAGCGTTGGCGCCATGGCTCGCGGGTCGGCCGACCGCTATTTCCAGCAGGACATCAAGGACCAGATGAAGCTGGTGCCTGAAGGCATCGAAGGTCAGGTGCCGTATAAAGGCCCGGCCAAGGATGTCATTCACCAGTTGGTCGGCGGCGTGAAGGCGGCCATGGGCTATACCGGCTGCGCCACCATCGAGGAATTGCGCACCAAGGCGAAGTTCGTCCAGATCACCAATGCTGGCTTGAAGGAAAGCCATGTTCACGACGTGACCATCACGCGTGAGGCGCCGAATTATCCGACGCGTTAATGGGGTTTTCGGGGGTTTTATGCCTCCGGCGGGCAAAGGGTCTCGACCCTTTGCAATCCCGTTAATGGGTGGCGCATGATTTGCACAGTTATGTGATGATTGTTGAAAGCCTGCGGCGCGGAGAGCTTGCTCCATAAAGCGCCGCAGGCTTTTGGTTTCCGGCGTAGCGTCCGACACTCTTTGGCCGAACCCATGGCGCAACGAAGACAGTAATGGGAGCGCGAGGGACGAGTCCCTCGCATATCTTTTTTCTTGAAACCCCCAAAAGGCAAAGCCCACCCGACATGACCCCCCAAGCCCGTGTTCAGGCCGCAATCGAGATCCTCGACGAAGTGATCGCCGCCGCACGCAGGCAGGGCGCTCCGGCGGATCGGATCATCACCGAATGGTTCCGTACGCGCCGCTTTGCGGGCAGCAAGGACCGGCGGGCGGTGCGTGAACTGGTTTACGGCGCCATTCGTGCCTGCGGGCCGGTTCCGGTCAGCGGCCGTGCGGCGATGCTGCGTGTGGCACAAGGCGATGCGGGATTGGCCGCGCTGTTTGACGGTGGCCGCCATGCGCCCGCGCCGATCGATCCGCAGGAAGAAGTGGCAGCGGGCGGCGTTGCTCCCGACTGGCTGGAACGGCGTCTGGCCGATGGCGGGGTTGAGGGGGATGCAGCGCTGACCCTTCTGGACCGCGCGCCCTTGGACATTCGCGTGAATACGCTCAAGGCGGACCGTGCCTCGCTGTCCTTGCCGGAGGCGGGGGAACCCTTGCTGGCCCCCAACGGTTTGCGTTTTGCGCCCAATACGCCGGTCGAGGGTTGGGATGCCTATGAACAAGGGCAGATCGAGGTTCAGGACGGCGGATCGCAACTGGTCTGCAACGTGGTTGAGGCGCAGCCGGGCGAAACCGTGATCGACCTTTGCGCCGGGGCCGGGGGCAAAACGCTGGCTCTGGCCGCCGCCATGGGCAATCGGGGGCGGTTGATCGCCTGTGACGTAGATCGCGCACGCCTGTCACGTCTGGCGCCTCGGGCAGAGCGGGCCGGTGCGCTGATCACCCAAACCGTCCTGATGAACCCCAACCGCGAAGTTGACACGCTGTCGCCCTTCATGGGGCAGGCCGACGCGGTTCTGATCGATGCGCCGTGCAGCGGAACGGGCACATGGCGCCGCAATCCCGAAGCGCGCTGGCGTCTGACCGAGGCGGAATTGGGCCGCATCACCGCCATTCAATCGCGGCTGCTTGATCTGGCCGTGGGATTGCTCAAACCGGGCGGACGGGTCATTTTTGTCACCTGCTCGCTGCTCGACGAAGAAGGCGCGGATCAGTTCGCTGCTTTCCTGAAGCGCCACCACAATGTGGCGGCCATGCCCATCGATTTGGGCGCAGGTCAGCAGCGCGGCGAAGGAATCCGGCTTTCGCCCGCCCATGATGGCACCGACGGCTTCTTTGTTGCGCGCGCCCGCTTGTTGTAAGCGCAACCCTTTGGTAGCAATAACGTCATGTTCGAGGCCTCCCCAGATATTCGGCGGTTTCGCCCCGTTTCTGCCAAGGAAATAGTCATGCGCTTTGCTCCCGTCTCGGTCGCCCTCTCGCTGGCTCTGGCCGTTGCGGCCAGCAGCAGCCATTCGGCCCCGGTCGAGGTGCTGGACCCGCGGGCGGCGGCGCTGGAGGATGCAGGGCGTGCAGCGCTGAATTCGGGCGAGGTGGACAAGGCGACCGACGCGTTTGAATCGGCGCTGGCCATTCAGCCCGGATCGAGCCGGATCACGATTTCGTTGGCACAGGCTGCGCGAATGCAGGGGATGCAGGGCAAGGCGCTGCATTACTATCGCACCGTTCTGTCGCATGATCCGCAGAATATCGATGCGGTGGCGGGCGAAGGAGAGACTTTGGCCGAAAAGGGCGCGCTGGAAAAGGCGCGGGAAAATCTGGCCAAGGTGGAAAGTCTGGGCGGTAAGGGCGGCGATGCGGCCAACCGTCTTGCGGCCGCCATTGCCAAAGGTGCGCTCCCCAATGCCGCGCCCAAGGTGGTGAGCGCGGCCGATGTGGCGGGCAAACCCGCCACGCAGAGCAATTGATCAGATCAGCGCGCGGAATTCTTCGAGAACGGCGCGATAGACCCGCTTTTTGAACGGCACGATCAAATCGGGCAGGCTGTCGGCATCCGCCCATTTCCACGCCTCAAATTCGGCCGGCGCATGGGCGTTGAGGTTTACGTCCGAATCCTGTCCGGTAAAGCGGAACAGGAACCAGTGCTGACGCTGGCCGCGATATTTGCCCTTCCACATCTTGCCAATCAGGTGATCGGGCAGATCATAGAGCAATTCTTCGCGAGTTTGGGCCAGGATCGTGACGTGTTCTTCGCCAACGCCGGTTTCCTCGTGCAATTCGCGAAGGGCCGCTGAACGCAATTCCTCGCCCGGATCGACGCCGCCCTGCGGCATTTGCCAGAAATCGCCTTCGCCATCGACGGTGCTTTCGCGCTGATCGATTCGGCGGCCGACAAAGACCTTGCCATGGGCGTTCACCAGCATCACGCCAACGCAGGGACGGTAGGGCAGGGAGGCAAGATCGGTCATGGTTTTGGGCGGACTTTCATAATGGGTGCCACGGGCAGGATAGAGGCAATGCGCGGGGCTTCAAAGGAGAAAAGCTTGGCGCAAAGGGGAAAAGCTTGGGGGCGGGGCCATAGAATCACGATTGGCGCTTGACTAGAGCCCGCAACAGGTTTTGGGCATTTCCGACAGGTCCGCTCGCGCAATGGCGGCAAAAACTGTGGGCAGGAACGATCCGTTTTTGTCCTGACAGTTTTTCTCAATTGCGCATGCGATGCCGCCGCGCCAAGGGCAATCACCTTCGGCGCGAAAGCATTGCGGTTCGGGCCGGGTATGGAAGGACGATGATGGCAAGTGTTCTGGAAGCGGGCGCGGATCTTGGGCGCTCGACCGACAACACCCCCGAAGCGGTGGTGGTGCGTTTTGCGGGCGACTCGGGCGATGGTATGCAGCTTACGGGCGGGCAGTTTACGCTCTCGACCGCGCTGGCGGGCAATGACCTTGCCACTTTCCCCGATTTTCCGGCGGAAATCCGCGCGCCCCAAGGGACGCTGTTCGGTGTTTCGGCCTTCCAGATCAATTTCGGCAGCACCGAAATTTCCACCGCTGGCGATCAGCCCGACGTTCTGGTGGCGATGAACCCGGCCGCGCTGAAAACCAATGTGCCCAGCTTGAAGGCAGGCGGTCTGATCATCGCCGACTCGGGTGAGTTCAACAAGCGCAACCTGGAAAAGGCCAAGTATGAGAGCAACCCGCTCGAAGACGGCAGCCTGGCCAAGTGGAACCTGTTGGCTTTCGACATTTCCAAGCTGACCATGGAATCGGTGAAGCCCTTTGGCCTTGGCAACAAGGAAGCGCTGCGCTGTAAGAATATGTGGACGCTGGGTCTGGCGCTGTGGATGTTTGATCGTCCGCGTCAGCCGCTGATCGATTGGTTGAATACCAAATTTGCCAAGAACAAGGTGCTGGCCGACGCGAATATCGCGGCGTTGAATGCCGGTCACGCTTACGGCGAAACCGCCGAAATCGGTGGGCAGGTCAAGAAGCTGCACATCGAGGCCGCTCCCCAGACGCCGGGCCTTTATCGCACGATCACGGGCGCGGATGCCATCAGCCTCGGCCTGATTGCAGGGGCCCAGCTGGCCGAACTGCCGCTGTTCTTTGGCGGTTATCCTATCACGCCCGCTTCGGCGATCCTGCACAACCTTGCCAAGCTGAAAGAGTTTGGCGTCACCACTTTCCAGGCCGAAGACGAAATCGCCGCCATCGCCAGCGCGATCGGTGCGTCTTATGCCGGTTCGCTGGGCGTGACGTCCTCGTCGGGTCCGGGCATTGCTCTGAAGGGTGAGGCGATGGGCCTTGCCGTGATGACCGAATTGCCGCTGGTGATCGTCAATTCGCAGCGTGGCGGCCCTTCGACAGGTCTGCCCACCAAGACCGAACAGTCGGACCTGTATCAGGCCGTCTATGGCCGCAACGGCGACACGCCGATGCCCGTCATCGCCGCGCGTTCGCCCGCCGATGCCTTTGATGTTGCCATCGAAGCTTGCCGCCTTGCGGTGCAGTTCATGACGCCGGTCATGCTGTTGACCGATGGCTATATCGGCAATGCGGCCGAACCGTGGAAGGTGCCGGATCCGGAAACCTTCACGCCGTTCCCGGTCAAGTTCCTCGAAGAAAACAACAATCCAGAGGGCAAGGTTCTGCCCTATAAGCGTGACGAAAACGGCGTGCGTCCGTGGATCAAGCCCGGCACCCCCGGTCTGATGCACCGCATCGGCGGCATCGAAAAGGCGCCGGACACCGGCGACCTCGACTACTCGCCCGCCACGCACCAGTTGCAGACCGACGCCCGCAAGGCCAAGGTTGATGGCATCGCCAACCACATCCCGGCGCAGGAAGTGTCGCAGGGCACCCCTACGGGCAAGCTCGCCCTGGTCGGTTGGGGCAGCACCTATGGCGCGATCCATCAGGCCGTGCGCCGGGCCCGCGCCAAGGGGCTGGACGTTTCGCACATCCATGTCCGCCACGTATGGCCGATGCCCGCCAATATGGGTGAGCTGCTTAAGGGCTATGAAAAGATCATCGTGCCCGAGATGAACACCGGTCAGCTCAAGACCGTGCTGCGCGATCAGTATCTGGTCGATGCCAAGCCGCTGAACAAGGTTTCCGGCCAGCCCTTCACCATCGCGGAAATCGAAGCCGCGATCGAAGCTGCGCTTGCTTGAGGGATAGTATCATGAACGAAATGACCACGATCAAGACGACCCTCAAGGACTGGGAATCGGATCAGGAAGTTCGCTGGTGCCCCGGCTGCGGCGACTATGCGATCCTGAAGGCGGTGCAGCGCACGCTGCCCGAACTGGGCTGTGACCCGGCCAAGACGGTGTTCGTGTCGGGCATCGGTTGTTCCAGCCGTTTCCCCTATTACGTGTCCAGCTATGGTTTCCACACGATCCATGGCCGCGCGCCTGCGTTTGCAACTGGCCTCAAGCTGGCCAATCCCGAACTCGACATCTGGCTGGTGACGGGTGACGGCGACGGCATGTCGATCGGCGGCAACCACACGATGCATTTCCTGCGCCGCAACATCAACGCCCAGATCCTGTTGTTCAACAACGAGATCTACGGCCTGACCAAGGGCCAGTATTCGCCCACCAGCCGTGAAGGCACGAGCAGCCCGACCACCCCGCTGGGCAGCGTGGACCGTCCGATGCAGCCTTGCGCTTTTGCGCTGGGCGCGGGCGCGCGGTTTGTGGCGCGCGGTTTCGATACGTCGAAGAATTTGGGTGAAGTTCTCAAGGCCGCTCATGCCCATCAGGGCGCGGCTTTCGTGGAAATCTTCCAGAACTGCATCGTCTATAACAAGGACCGCTTTGCCGACTTCACCGAAAAGGCCGTGGCTGACACGCGCCAGCTTTGGCTGAAGCATGGCGAGCCGATGTTGTTCAACAAGGGCACGCAGGGCCTGCGCCTGAACACCGACCACCTGCATCTGGAAATCGTCGATGTCGTCGATGGCGACTGGCAGGCGGCGGGCGTGCTGGTGCATGACGTCAAGAACCGTTCGATCGCGCATATGCTGGTCGAACTGCCGATGGCTTTGTTCCCGGTGGCGCTGGGCGTGATCTATGACGATCCGCGTCCGACCTACGAAGGCGCTGTGCTCGGTCAGGACGCCGTTGCCCGCGAGGGCAAGGTCGCCAATCTGGCCAAGCTGTTCGCCAAGGGGCAGACCTGGAGCGTGCAGGCCGAGGATCAGGGGCCGCTTAGCGGGGTGTAAGGGGCGATTTGCCTCCGGCTGGCAAAGGGCGCCCGCCCCTTGCCCGCCGGAGGCAACTTTCCCCTTTGGCCATGTTCCATTGCCCCCATCACTTGATAGCCCCAAGCGATGACCAAACCGATTCTACTCTGGTTTCGCCGCGATCTTCGCCTTGCTGATCAGGCGGCTGTTTGGGCGGCGGCGCAATCGGGCGCGCCGGTTATTCCGGTCTATATTCTGGATGATGAAACGCCCAGGCACCGCAAACTGGGCGCGGCTTCGCGTTGGTGGCTGCATGGATCGTTGCAAAGCCTCGCCCGCGATCTGGAGGCCAAGGGCAGCCGGTTGATCCTGCGTCGAGGCGTGGCAGCCGATGTTCTGGCGCAGTTGGCGCAGGAGACCGGGGCGCAGGAAATCCACGGCCTCCATCATTACGAGCCGTGGTGGCGCAACGCGGAAAAGGTGGTCGTGCGGAAGGGTTTGGCGCTTACACTGCATGACGGCAATTTCCTGCTTCCTCCGGGCAGCGTTACAACTGGGGCCGGCACACCCTATCGGATCTATACGCCGTTCTGGCGTCAGGTTCAGTTACGAATGCCGCCCGCGGAACCCATGCCCGCGCCGGATCAAATCAACCCACCCGATCAATGGCCGGTCAGCGATGATTTGGAACAATGGGGCCTTTTGCCGACGCGCCCGGATTGGGCGCCCGGCTTCCGCGCCGAATGGACTCCGGGCGAGGCCGGTGCGCAGGAGCGTCTCGAAATCTTTTTGCCGCGCTCTGACAAATATGCCGAAAGGCGCAATATTCCCTCGCGCCCCGGCACCAGCCGATTGTCGCCCCATCTGGCCTTTGGCGAGATCAGTCCCGCGACACTTTGGCATGCCGCCCATGATCGGGGCGGATCGGTCGATGTGTTCCTGTCCGAACTGGGCTGGCGCGACTATGCGCAGAACATCATTGCCGAATTCCCTGATTATGGCGCGCGCTCGGCGAAGCCTGAATTTGACGGCATGGCGTGGCGTGACGCGCCGGATGACCTCAAGGCGTGGCAGACCGGCATGACCGGCTATCCTATTGTGGATGCCGGAATGCGCGAATTGTGGGTGACGGGATGGATGCACAACCGCGTCCGTATGATTGTCGCCAGCTTTCTTATCAAACATCTGCTGATTGACTGGCGCCTTGGCGAACAATGGTTCTGGGATACTCTGGTCGATGCGGACTACGGGCAGAATGCGGTTAATTGGCAGTGGTCGGCAGGATCGGGCGTGGATGCCAACCAATTCACGCGGATCATGGCCCCGCTGACCCAAAGTCCTAAATTCGAGGCGGGCGATTATATTCGTCGCTGGGTGCCTGAACTGGCCGAACTTGGTGAAGATGAGATTCACGATCCGACACCGATGACGCGCCGCCGCTGTGCCTATCCCATGCCGATTGTCGGCCATGTCGAAGGGCGCGAAAGGGCGCTGGCGGCCTATCGGATGATGAAGGGATGAGGGGGCTGAAGAAATAGCAGGCGCAACCGGCGAGGGTTGATGGCGAGGGGCGTGTCCATGAACGGCCGCCAGTCGCGCCTGCTGTTAGGGGCTCGGGCAGCAACGCTTTCGCACATTTAGCGTTATGCCCGGTCGCGGATAGTAATCTGCGACAAAGGGATATTCGCAAAATGCAATGAACTATCGGTTGCCGTGTTTAGTTAACAGCAACTCGATAGGGGCTTACGAAGTCTTCGCCCAGCAGTTGAATCACCTTGTCAGCCACGACGGCGGGGTCTTTGACACTCTTGGGATCTTCGCCCGGATAGGCCTTGGCACGCATGGCGGTGCGGGTCGCGCCGGGATTAACAATCGCCACTTTGACCGACGAGATATTCGCCACTTCCTGCGCGTAACAGTCGATCAGCACCTCTTGCGCGGCCTTGGTGGCGGCATAGGCGCCCCAATAGGCGCGGGGGCGATTCGCGACGCTGGTGGTCATGGCGATCACGCGGCCTGCTTCGCTTTTGCGCAGCAGGCGGTCGAAAGAGGTCAAAAGAGCCTGCGTCGCCAGCAGATGCGTCGAGACAGCCTTGCCCAGCGCTTTTTGGTCAATATCGACCACCGGCATCAACGTGGGCAAGATCCCTGCGTTGATGACCAGCACGTCCAGCTTGCCCCAACGTCCGGCGACCGCATCGGCCAAACGGGCAATCGCGTCGCTTTCCAGCAAGTCCATGGGCGCAATGGTGGCCGTGCCGCCTGCTTCATGGATCGTCTGCTCGACGCCTTCCAGCGCCTTGGCATCGCGGCCCGTGATCAGGACATGCGCGCCCGCCTTGGCCAGAGCCAAAGCGGTTGCAGCGCCGATGCCACGGCTTGCGCCGGTGACCAATGCGATCTTGCCGGAAAGGTCCATGCGATTACGCCTCGGTTTCACCCGCCACCGCGTCCGCGTCATAGTCGGTCAGACGGGTGGGATATTCGCCGGTAAAGCAAGCGTCGCAGAATTGCGGGCACTTGGGGTTGCGGTCCTGTTGGCCCACGGCGCGATAGAGGCCGTCGATCGACACAAAGGCAAGGCTGTCGGCCTGAATGTAATCGGCCATCGCCTCCAGATCCATCCGCGCGGCCAGAAGCTTGCTGCGTTCCGGCGTATCGACGCCGTAGAAGCACGAGTGGTCGGTGGGCGGACTGGCGATGCGCATATGCACTTCGGAGGCGCCGGCATCGCGCATCATCTGCACGATTTTCAGCGAGGTGGTGCCGCGCACAATCGAATCGTCGATCAGCACGATACGCTTGCCCGCGACCAAAGCGCGGTTGGCGTTATGCTTGCGCTTCACCTCGGCATGGCGCTTGCTGTCGCCCGGCTGGATGAAGGTGCGGCCGACATAGTGGCTGCGGATAATGCCCAGTTCAAAGGGAATGCCGCTTTCCGCCGCATAGCCGATGGCCGCAGGCACGCCGGAGTCGGGAACCGGTACGACCAGATCGGCGTCCGCCGGGGCTTCCTTGGCCAGCTCGACCCCGATCTGGCGGCGCGACTGATAGACCGATTGCCCGCCAAGGATCGAATCGGGGCGGCTGAAATAGACCTGTTCAAAGATGCAGGGGCGCGGGGCCAGATCGCCAAACGGGCGGTGGCTGGAAATCACGCCATTGTGGTCAACCACCAGCAATTCGCCCGGTTCGACTTCGCGTTCGAAATCGGCGCCCACCACGTCGAGGGCCACCGTTTCCGAGGCAAAGACCACCGAGCTGCCGATGCGGCCCATGACCAGCGGGCGAATGCCCAGCGGGTCGCGGCAAGCGATCATGCCCGCCGGCGTCATGCAGATCAGCGCATAGGCGCCTTCGATCAGGCGCAGCGCATCAATGAAACGGTCCAGCAGCGTGGGATAGCGGCTGGTCGCGACAAGGTGGATGATCGTTTCGGTGTCGCTGGTCGACTGAAAGATCGAACCCTTGTTCACCAGATCACGCTTGAGCGTCATGGCATTGGAAATATTGCCATTATGCGCAATCGAGAACCCGCCGTCGGCCAGATCGGCAAACAAAGGCTGGATGTTGCGCAGGCCCGAACCACCCGTGGTGGAATAACGCACATGGCCCGAAGCCATCATGCCGGGCAGGTCAACAAAGATGTCCTGATTATTGAACACATGGGCGACATGGCCAATGCCACGGTGCGAAAAGAATTCTGCGCCGTCAAAGCTGGTGATGCCGACGGCTTCCTGGCCGCGATGTTGCAGCGCGTGGAGGCCAAGGGCCACCATCGAGGAGGCCGAACGGGCACCAATGACGCCAAAGATGCCGCATTCTTCATGCAGCGTGTCGCCATCATCCCCAATATCCCATGGGGTTTCATCGCGAAAAGCTTCGGTTTGGGCGGCGTTGTTGCGGATGCTGGTCATGCGGGTGGATGCGACTCTTCGATGACAAGAGCGCCGAAAGGCGGCGCGGGCGCGCGCATTTGGCGCTTGTTGCTTCCGAAAGCAAGCGCCGGGTTTATGTCAAACGCGATAGCTGTTGTTTATGCCGCGATGGACAGGCGGTCGCGCCCTGCGCCCTTGGCGGCATAGAGCGCCTGATCGGCCTCGGCCATCGCGCCATCGGCACAATGGCCAAGGCGGGCCAGGCCAATGCTGGTGGTGACATGGATTTCCTGACCATCATAAACTGTCACCGCCTGCGCCAATGCCTTGCCAAGGCGCGCGCAGATCCGCTCGCCCGCCTCGATGGGGGCGTCGGGCAGGAGAAGGGCAAATTCCTCGCCCCCGATACGGGCCAGCATGTCGGTGCCGCGCAGCCCCTGACGCGCAACATTGGCAAAGGTGCGCAGCACAGCATCGCCTGCCGCGTGGCCGTAACGGTCATTGACCTGTTTGAAATGGTCCAGATCGATCAATGCCACGCAGCCACTTTGGCCGCGCGCGATACAGCCGTTGATCGTATCCAAAAACAGGCGTCGATTGGGCAGACCCGTCAACTCATCCGTCATGGCCGCATGGGCAAGGGCGTTTTCATAAGCCTTGCGCTCGGAAATATCACGTACGACGCTGACCACGCTTTCGACATGGCCGTTGTCATCCAGCACGGCGCGCATATGCGCCTCATACCAGCGTGGCGCATTGTTCGACGACAGGCCAAAGAATTCAACATTGACCGAATTGCCCTTGGCATCCAGCGCGCGCTGATAGGCGGCAATGACCGTACGGCGATAGCGCGGCGCCACCAATTTGAGCGCCGGGCTGTTGAGCAGGAATTTGGGATTGCGGCGGGTGGGCTTTTGGATCGATGTCGAAGCAAAGCGGATATTGCCCAGCACATCGGTCGAAACGATAATGTCGGTCGAATTTTCCGCCAGCAGGCGATAGCGCGTCTCGCTCTCGCGCAATCGCGTCAGGATATGGCGCATATGCTGGATCGCGCTGGTCACCGGAATGATCGCCAGTGCGGTGGTGGCCAGATAGACCTGATAGAATTGCAATTGCCGCCCAACACCCTGGCCCGTCATGGTGAGCGGGCTTTGACCGCTGCGCACAAACCACAGGCCCACCACGGCCAGAATGACATACATCAACGAGAGCGTGGCCAGATCGACAAAAACCGTCGCCACCACCAGAAGCAGCAAAGGCACGAACAGCATGGGGATCAGCGTCTGAACAAAGCACAGCGTTGCGACCACCGCCATGGCGATGGGAAAGCCCAGCGCAATGGTCCAGCGCGGCCGGTCAAACAGGAACAGTTTACGCCGCCGCTGGGAATGCACCATAACCGTAAAGCATGGCAGGAAGATCATCAGCCCAAGGCAATGGCTGAAATACCAATTGCGGAAATTATGCAAAAATTCGCCATGACCCGCCATCGAAAGGCCGAATACGCTGATGCTGGCGCCGATAAGCGGGGTGCAGACGGATACGCCAAAGAGCAGCCTCATCAACCAGTTGAGCGAGCCGACCGGTTCGCCCTTGGGCAACAGGCTGCGCATCAGCAAGGCGGCCGCAATCGCTTCGGACATATGCGCCAGCGCGATCACCGGCGCCGCAACCCAGCCCACGCCAAACAGACCCGTGACCAGAACCGATGCCAATGCGCAGGCCGCGATCCGCGACCACCAGAACCGGATGGCGACTGTGCTTAACGATGCAATCAGCACCGCGCCCGCAGGCCAGAGGAAGCTGTTGCCGTGGTCGATCTGGGCAAAACTGGTGCCCAATTGTGCGCAAAGGAAATAGACCAGCCCCAAAATGGCAAAACCGAATGGCGCTCGGTCATGGATAGGCTGGCTGCGTGGTCTCATGGGCGGTGAATGTACGGATATAAGGGTTAATATGCCGTTTAGGCTGAGGGCAAAATGGACGCGCAACCGTTTGGCTTTTTATGCGTTTTGAATGCCGCGGGGGATTGCAAGTTGCGCCATTGGCAAGGCGCGCCTAAATCCTGTGACCAATGCCCATTCGGGTATCACCAGACAGGCGAAAATTTCTGTGATTCTCAATCGTTTCGAATGGACTGTGGCCAAACGCTACCTGCTTCCGGGCCGCGGTGAAGCCTTTATCGCCCTTGTTGCCGGAATCAGCCTTGTGGCCGTCGCGCTGGGCGTGGCGGCGCTGGTGGTGGTGATGAGCGTGATGAATGGGTTTCGTGCGGAATTGCTGGATAAAATTGTCGGGCTGAATGGCCATGCGATCATTCAGGCCTATGGCGGACGACTCGACAACTGGGAGCAGGTGTTGAAGGACGTTCGCGCCACCCCCGGCGTGGTCAAGGCCAGCCCGCTGATCGAACAGCCCTTGCTGACCACGTTTAACGGGCGGGTCGAAGCTATTCTGGTTCGCGGCCAAACCGCGCAGGATATTGCCGCGATGCAGCCCAAGGTCATTTCCGGATCGATGGCCTCGGTGGCGCCCGATGCGGGCACGGTGGGGATCGGCGCGCGGCTGGCCGAAAGCCTTGGCGCGCGGGTGGGGGACAGCATTACCGTCATCAATCCCACCGGGCGGGACACGCCCTTTGGTACGGTCCCGCGTCAGGTTTCCTATCAGGTCGGCGCGATCTTTGAGGTGGGCATTTATGATTATGACAATGCCTTTGTCATCATGCCGATCCCGGACGCGCAGAGGCTGCTGCTGACCGGCGATTCCATCGGTATGATCGAGGTCAAGACCGACAATGCCGACAAGGCCGCCGAGATGCTGGCGCCTCTGGGCAAGAAGCTGGCGGGGCAGGCGACGATCACCGATTGGAAAACGATCAACGCCCAATTGTTCGATGCTTTGGCGGTGGACCGGGTGGTGACTTTTGTGGTGCTGTCGCTGATCGTGCTGGTGGCCTCGTTCAACATCTTGTCCAGCCTCATCATGCTGGTCCGGGCCAAAACGCGCGACATTGCGATCATGCGCACGATGGGCGCTTCGCGGCGCTCGATCATGAAGATTTTTCTGACCATTGGCGCGGTGATCGGTTCGCTGGGGACGGGTGCGGGGCTGGTGCTGGGCTTTGTCTTCCTGTTCTATCGCCAGAATGTGCTGAATTTCGTGCAATTGGTGACGGGCCAGCAATTGTGGGACCCCAAGATCCGCTTCCTGACCGAATTGCCCAGCCGGTCCGATCCGGTCGAGGTGATCGGGATCGTGGCCATGGCCTTGGGCCTGTCCTTTGTTTTCACGCTGTTCCCTGCCTTCAAGGCGGCGAGTACGGACCCTGTGCAGGTGCTGCGTTATGAGTGAAGTGTTGAAACTGACCGGCCTGACGCGCGCCTTTGAACAGGGCGGGGTCCGGATCGAGGTCTTGAAGGGCATCGACCTTTCGATCATGCCGGGCGAAATCGTCGCGTTGCTGGGTCCATCGGGTTCGGGCAAATCGACGATGCTGCAAGCGGTTGGATTGCTGGAGGGCGGATTTGGCGGGCGGATCGAGGTAGCCGGTCACGACGCCAGTGCGATGAACGCCGATCAGCGCACCGACCTTCGCCGCACGTCCATCGGCTTTGTGTATCAGTTCCACCATCTGTTGCCCGATTTCACGGCGATGGAAAATGTCGTCCTGCCGCAACTGGTTTCCGGCCATGATCAGGCGCAGGCCGAGGCGCGCGCGCGCGAATTGCTCAGCGCGCTGGGCCTGTCGTCGCGCATCACGCATCGCCCCAACCAATTGTCGGGCGGTGAACAGCAACGCGTCGCTGTCGCCCGCGCGCTGGCCAATCGGCCGCGACTGGTGCTGGCGGACGAACCCACCGGCAATCTGGACGAGGCGACGGCCGACAAGGTGTTCGACGAATTTCTGCGCCTTGTGCGCGAAAGCGGTGCGGCGGCCCTGATCGCGACGCATAATGAACGGCTGGCGCTGCGTATGGACCGGGTGCTTCGTTTGCACGAAGGCCGGTTGCATTTTGATCACGCCGCCGCTTGAAGGTTAACGGCACAGGCCCCACATCGGATATGAAGGGGCCCAATAAAGGAGATGATCCATGACCAAGCAGATCGACTGGCAGGAAACCGTGGCGCTGCATCTGGCCAATGACGGCGGCGGGCTGCTGGACGAATTGAAGACGCTGCGTCGTGGCACTCTGGCGGATCTGGTCCGCTATATCGCGCTGCTCGAACCGGCAGAGCGCGAGCGTTACGAGATCGAGATCGTGGGCGACCACCGGTTGAAGGCAGAAGAAATTATGGCGCTTTATACCCGTGATGATTTTCCCCATGCGGTTTAATCCATGACCCATTGGCCAAAGCAGCCAGTGTTGAGCGGGCGCCACGTTACGTTGCGCCCGCTTTTGCGTTCCGATGCCGACGCGCTCCTGCTGGCGCTTAATGCTGGTTTTGAGCGGACCTTTGCCGGTGGATTGCCGACGCCCGGCACCATTGCTGCGTGGCTGGACAAGGCGGAGGAAGAAGCCGCCATTGGCCGCGCTCAGGTCTTTGCCGTGCTGGATGCCGATGGTGTGGTGTCGGGCACGACACGCTATATGCGGATGAATGCGCCCGCACGCCGGGTGGAGATTGGCACGACGCTCTATGCGCCCCGCGTGCGCCGGACCGGATTGAATACCGAGGCCAAGAAGCTGCTCTTGGGCCATGCGTTCGACGTTATGGGCGTGCATTGCGTCCAGATCCGTACCGATGCCCTGAACCAACGCAGTCGGCGGGCGATTGAACGGCTTGGCGCGAAACAGGATGGCATCCTGCGCGGGCATAATGTCATGTATGACCCCGATTATGGCGAGCGTCGCCGCGATACGGTGGTCTATTCGATCCTTGATATTGAATGGCCCGGCATCCGCCGCCACCTTGACGCGTTGTTAGATCGATAGGAGCCGTCATGCCCCAGACGATTGCCGATTTCACCGCGCATTTGCCCAATGGCGAAACCATCAGCCTTGCCGACCGGCTGGGCAAGGTCGTGCTGGTGGTCAATACCGCCAGCAAATGCGGTTTCACCCCGCAATATGACGGACTGGAAAAGCTGTGGCGTGATTATGGCGACCGCGGGTTCGAAGTCATCGCTTTCCCGTGCAACCAGTTTGGCCAACAGGAACCGGGCAGCGCCGAAGAAATCGGTGAATTTTGCCGCGTCAATTTCGGCCTGTCCTTTCCCTTGATGGCCAAGGTCGAGGTCAATGGGCCGGATGCCGACCCCCTTTGGCAATGGTTAAAGGACAGCGCGCCGGGGATTTTCGGCACGAAAAAGATCAAGTGGAATTTCACCAAATTCCTGATCGGGCGCGATGGCCGGGTGGTCAAACGCTTTGCCCCCTCCGCCAAGCCGGAGGATATTGCCAGCGAGGTTGAAAAGCTGCTGTAGAAATATCCACAGTTTTGGCCACAGGCTTGTCCATAAGTCATCCACAGGGGGATTGGCGCGCCGATTGATGCCATGGCCCCTTGCGGCCTAGAGTCTTTATCATGGCATATTCCCCCTTCGTCCCCCTGCACAATTATTCCAGCTTCACCATGCTGGACGGCGCCATTGACCCAAAGGCCATGGCCAAGCTGGCGAAGAAGCACGGTTTTCCCGCAATTGCGGTGACGGACCGCAACGGGCTTTATTGCGCGCCCGCCTTTGCCGGGGCGGCCAAGGATATGGGCGTGCAACCTATCATCGGCACGCTTTTGTCCATCGCACGGCCCAGCGGCGATGGCAGCGGCGTTTTGCCCACGGCGCCCCAGATCGACGCGGTGGTCTTGCTGGCCCAGAATGAGGCCGGGTGGAACAATCTGTGCCATCTGGTGTCCAAGGCACATCTGGAACGGCCGCTGGAATTTGACCCCCATGTGCGGCTGTCTGATCTGGATGGCCACACGGACGGGTTGCTATGTCTGACTGGCGCGGGTGAGGGTGCGCTGGCCCGCATGTTTGCCGAGGGGCAGAATGAAGCCGCGCTGCGCTATGCCGATGCCTTGCAGGCGGTCTTCCCGAACCGCCTCTATATCGAAATCGCCCGTACCGGCGATCCGGCCGAGGAAGGCAGCGAAGAGGCGCTGATCGATCTGGCCTATGCCCGCGACATCCCGCTGGTGGCGACCAACCCCGCCCACTTTGCCGATGCCAAGGACAGCGCGGCCCATGACGCCATGCTCTGCATCGCCGGGTCCACCCATGTCGATGCGCCCGAACGCAAACGCTCCAACCCCCAGCAATGGGTGCGCAGCGCCGAGTTGATGGGGCAATTGTTTGCTGATCTGCCCGAAGCTTTGGCCAATACGCTGGTGATCGCCCAGCGCTGCGCCTTTGAACCGCCCAAGCGCAAGCCGCTGCTGCCGTCTCTGGCGGGCGACAAGGAGGGCGAAGCGCGGATGATGGTCGATCACGCCCGCGCGGGTCTGGCCAAGCGTCTGGCGCCCTATTGGCCGGGTGTGGATGAGGCGACGCTGGACAAGGCTTTGGCCGCGCCCGATGAATCGTGGCCTGCGCTGCAAGCGCTCGGAGTGGATGACAGCTTCCTCGAATATGCCAAACGCCTCGATTTCGAGACGGGCATCATCAACCGCATGGGTTTTGCCGGTTACTTCCTGATCGTGGCCGACTTTATCCAATGGGCCAAACAGAATGACATTCCCGTAGGGCCGGGGCGCGGTTCGGGTGCGGGCTCGCTGGTGGCTTGGGCGCTGACGATTACCGACCTTGATCCTTTGCGTCTGGGCCTGCTGTTTGAACGTTTCCTCAACCCGGAACGTGTGTCGATGCCCGACTTCGACATCGACTTTTGCGAAACCCGGCGCGGCGAGGTGATCCGCTATGTTCAGCGAAAATATGGCGCGGACCATGTGGCGCAGATCATCACCTTTGGTAAGCTCAAAGCGCGCGCCGTGCTGCGCGATACGGGCCGTATTTTGCAAATGTCCTATGGTCAGGTCGACCGCCTGACCAAGATGGTTCCCAACCATCCGACCGATCCGTGGTCGCTGGAGCGCGCGTTGAACGGTGTGCAGGAATTGCACCGCGAATATACCAATGACCCAGAGGTCAAGCGCCTGATCGATCTGGCGATGCAGTTGGAGGGTATGCCGCGCAACAGTTCGACCCACGCGGCGGGCGTGGTGATCGGTGATCGTCCGCTCGAACAACTGGTGCCGCTTTACCGCGATCCGCGCTCGGACATGCCGGTGACGCAGTTCGACATGAAATATGTCGAGAATACGGGCCTGATCAAATTCGACTTTCTGGGCCTCAAAACGCTCTCGATCCTGCGTAAGGCGGTGGACCTTTTGGGGCGTCGGGGGATTTCGATTGACCTGTCCACCCTGCCTTGGGATGACAGCGACGTTTACGACCTGTTGAAACGCGGCGACACGGTGGGCGTGTTCCAGCTGGAATCCGAAGGCATGCGACGCACGCTGGCCGCGGTGAAGCCGACCAATTTCGGTGACATTATCGCGCTCGTGTCGCTCTATCGTCCCGGCCCGATGGACAACATCCCCCTGTTTGGCCAGCGTAAGAACGGTCTGGCCCCCATCGAATTTCCACATGAAAAACTGTCGGGCATTCTGGCCGAAACCTACGGGATTTTCGTTTATCAGGAACAGGTGATGCAGGCCGCGCAGATCCTTGCGGGCTATTCGCTGGGCGATGCTGACCTTTTGCGCCGCGCGATGGGTAAAAAGGTACAGGCGGAGATGGACGCCCAGCGCCTGCGCTTTGTCATCGGCTGCCGCGAAGTGTCCGACATCGACAAGGACAAGGCCAACGAACTGTTCGACATTATCGACAAGTTCGCAGGCTATGGCTTCAACAAATCCCACGCCGCCGCCTATGCCTTGCTCGCCTATCAGACGGCGTGGTTCAAGGCGCATTACCCCCACGAATTTTACGCCGCCGCCATGTGTTTCGACATGCATCAGTCGGAAAAGCTGGCGGTTTTCGTCGATGACATGCGGCGCAACGGGATTGCGGTGGCCGGGCCTTGCCTTAACCATTCCGAGGCAGAATTCATGGTCGAACAGACCGCCGACGGCCACCAGGTCCGCTATGCCTTGGCGGGCATCCGCAACGTAGGCGAAAAGGCGATGGAAGTCGTCGTGGCCGAGCGGCAGGCCAATGGTCCGTTCAAGGATCTGGCCGATCTGTTCACCCGCGTGCCTTATGGCTCGCTCAATCGCCGCATGCTCGAAGGTCTGGCGGCCAGCGGGGCGTTTGACGCGCTCGAACCCAACCGGGCCAAGGTGCTGGCCAATGCCGATATGCTGCTGGCCGTGGCCGAAGAGGCCGAGCGCACCCGCACCAGCGGCCAGCACGGATTGTTCGGCGGCGATGATGCGGGGGCGGGCAATATCCGCCTGATCGACGTCCCGGCATGGAGCCGCGCCGACCAGATGGCCAAGGAGCGCGAGAATTTCGGTTTCTATTTCGCCGCCCACCCGGTCGAGCAATGGCGCGCCGTGGCCAGCGCCAATGGCGCGCGCAGCCATTCCAGCCTGCTTGCCAGCGGGGTTTCGGGGCGCACCACCGCCGTGATGGCCGCGATGGTCGAAGGCGTCCAGAAGCGCAAAACCAAACGCGGCAAGGATTTCGTCATGGCCGATTTTTCGGACCAGTCGGGCAATTTTTCGGCCTCGTGCTTTGAGGAAACGCTGGTGGACAGTTTTGTCCAATGGTCGAAGGAGGGTGCCTGTATCCTCCTCACCGTTGAACTGGACAGCCCAAGCCCGGAGGAACCGCCGCGTGTGACGGTGCGCGGGGCGCAGGCCCTGTCCGAGGTCAAGGCGGCGGCGAAGATGACGTTGAGCCTGGAGGTCTCGCGCCCCGAAGTCTTTGGCGAATTGGCGACGATTCTGCCGCGTGGCGGGTTGGGTACGGTTGAGGTCATGTTGAAAACCGGTGCGGCGCAGGAACCGCGCCTGCGTCTGGGCCGCGATTTCCTGCTGGATGGCGAATTGACCGACCTGATTGCCGGGATGGAGGGCGTGGCCAACGTATCGCTCAAACCCACGCGGGCGGGCGGGCATTTGCGGTTGGTCGCCTAAAACGCCGCCTAAAACAGCGACATTTGCCCGTCGCGACGCGGCGGGCAAAACTGGGTGATGTCCAGATCAACGTCGCGGTCGATCAGGCCAAGCCGCGTTTTGGCGATGCGAAAGCGTGTGCGGACCAGATCGGCCCAGACGCCTTGCGGCTTCATCCGCGTGAAGAAATCGCTCTGATAATCCGCGCCGCCGCGCATGGATTGGACGATATGCATCACCTTGTCCGCCCGGTCGGGGAAATGCGCGTCCAGCCATTCGCGGAACAGCGGCGCCACCTCATGGGGCAGGCGCAGCATGATCCAGCTTGCTCCCTTGGCCCCGCGCCCTGCGGCTTCTTCCAGAATGCGTTCGATCCATTCCTCGGTGATGGCGGGGACGATGGGCGAAACATTGACCCATACCGGCACGCCTGCCGCGCTCAATTTCTCTATGGCGTCCAATCGTTTGAAGGGACTTGCCGCGCGCGGTTCGAGTAGGCGCGAAAGCCGCGCATCAAGGCTGGTCACCGAAATGGCCACCGCCGTCAGATGATGCCGCGCCAGTTCGGATAACAGGTCGATGTCATGCAGGATGCGATCGGATTTGGTGGTGATCGTCACCGGATGGCGTGTTTCAAGGCACACCTCCAGCACTTGCCGGGTCAGGCGATAGCGTGCCTCGATAGGCTGATATGGATCGGTGTTCGTGCCCATCGCAATGGGCGCGGGCGTATATCCGCGTGCGCCCAATTCGCGGCGCAACAATCGCGCCGCCTCTGGCTTGGCGAACAACCGGCTTTCAAAATCCAGCCCCGGCGAAAGGTCGAGATAGGCATGGGTGGGCCGCGCATAGCAATAGATGCAGCCATGCTCGCACCCGCGATAGGCGTTGATTGAGCGGTCAAACGGCACATCGGGCGATTTGTTGCGCGAGATGATCTTGCGCGCCGCTTCCTCGGTCACACTGGTGCGCAAAGGCGGCGGCCCGCCATCCACATCCTCCATCGCATCAAGCCAGTCTCCATCCACCTCACGCTGGGGCAGGGCAAAGCGGGTGGAAAACGATCCACTTTGCGCGCCGCGTCCGCGTGGAGGGGGTGGTTTGAACATTGGTGCTTTAGAACATAGGCGGAACGATAATTCAAGCTCTGGCCAATTCGCCGCTCCACTCCTAAAGAACCGCCAGCCTGAAATTCACCGGAAAATCCGCATGACCGCTCCCTATGCTTCCTTGATCCCCGCTGATGCTGATTACCTTGCGCTCTATTTGGCGCGGATCGGCGTGGCCGGCCCGATAGAGATTGATGCAGTGGGGCTGGAGGCGGTGCAGCGCGCGCATCGCATGAACATCGGCTTTGAAAATCTGGACGTGATGCTGGGGCGCGGCGTCAGTGTCGATCCCGACGCGATTTTCGGCAAATTGGTGATGGGCGCGCGCGGCGGTTATTGTTTTGAACATAATGCGCTGTTTGGCGACATGCTGGGCCGTTTGGGTTTTGACAACCGACCGCTGCTCGCCCGCGTGTTTCTGGGTTTGCCAGAGGATGCCGCGCCGCCGCCTATGACGCATACATTCCGCCTGGTCGATCTGGATGGACAGGCGTGGATTGCCGATGCAGGTTTCGGCGGTTCCTATGTTCCGGCCATGCCCTTGACCGATGGGGCCACGGCGCGATCGCCCGATGGCGCGCAACACCGCATTACCAAAGCGGGCGACCCGGGCAGCATCATGGGCGAATGGCTGGTCGAACGTCGAGGTCCGACCGACGCCACCGATGGCCGCGTGACATCCCCCGACTGGCAGAGGCAGTATGGCTTCAATCTGACGCAGGTCGCGCCGATTGATCTGGAACTGTCCAACCATTGGACATTTACGCGCGCCAACACCCGTTTCACCACCGCCCATATCGCCTCCATCGTGCTGGAGGATGGCTTTGCCTCGCTCAACGCGCGGCGGCTCAGTGTCTATTCCGGCGGGCGGGCCGATGTGATGGAATTGGCCAATGGCGAAGATTGGCGCAAGGCCTTGGCCGATCTGTTCCGGGTGGAATTGACGCGTGAAGAAGTGGCCGCGCTGGGCCTGTTCTGACGGGCGCGAGAGAGCCTCTCTTTGCGCCCGATCTAAACGCTCAGGCTTCCTTCAAGCGGGGCATCAGTTCGACGAAATTGCAGGGTCGGTTGCGACTGTCCAACTGTTCAAACAGGATGCCGTCCCAGCCATCCTTTACCGCGCCATTCGAACCGGGCAGGGCGAAGATATAGGTCGCCCCCGCCATGATCGCCATGGCGCGCGATTGCACCGTGCTGGTGCCGATCGATTTATACGAAAGCCAGCGGAAAAGTTCGCCAAAGCCGGGGATCAGTTTGCCGCTGTGGGCGATGATGATCTGCTCCAGCGCTTCAGGGGTCACATCCCGCCCCGTCAGGCCGGTGCCGCCGGTCGAGATAATGCAGTCGATCTCTGGATCATCAATCCACGCATCCAGTTGAGACACCAGCGCGGGCA
Source organism: Novosphingobium sp. Sphag1I (assembly GCF_056279125.1). Taxonomy (NCBI): domain Bacteria; kingdom Pseudomonadati; phylum Pseudomonadota; class Alphaproteobacteria; order Sphingomonadales; family Sphingomonadaceae; genus Novosphingobium; species Novosphingobium sp. Sphag1I. The sequence continues at coordinate 127,830 of NZ_JBWBQS010000004.1, forward strand.
CATCCTCACGCAGGATCTTGCGCGTGGCCAGCACGTGGCCCTTGTCGGCAATGCGTTGGGCCAGAATGTCGCCGCTGGTATCATTTTCCAGCGTGCGCGTGTCGGACAAAGTCAGCAGCGCGATGCGGATCGGCTTGAATTCGCGGGATTCATCAATGGCCATCATCGCCCTCCTTCAATGTGGAGAGGATCAGTAGCCGGTCAACCGGGTTCCGGCAATCGCCCCGTTGCTGGCCACCCGAACGCCGCGTGCGCCATCAAGGCCGGGAAAGGTCGGCCAAAGTCCCTCGGCCAGAGCGGTACGGCTTTCCGACGGGCCGCCTGCCTGACGCTCATACATCCAGTAATTGCGCAGCACCGTCGCGACATAGCCGCGCGTTTCCCAATAGGGCACCGATTCCATCCACAGCAACGGGTCGCCGCCATCGTGGATTTGCGTGTTCCAGCGGGCCACCGGCAAAGGCCCGGCATTATAGGCCGCCATCACCTTGGGCAGCAGGCCCTGCGTCGCCGAATTGTTCTTCAACGCCTGCAAATGCTGCTGGCCAAAGGCGAGGTTGACGTCGGGGCGGGTCAGGTCACTGACCGAACCGGACACGCCAAGAGCGCCTGCATGGTCACGCGCGGCGGCTGGCATAATCTGCATCAATCCACGCGCGCCCGCGCTGGACAGAGCCGTGGCGCGGAACGCCGATTCCTGAAGCGTATGGGCCAAAACCAGCGCCGGATCGACCTGCCATCCGGTGGCGGGGGTCCATTTGGGCGTGGGGAAACGGCTGGCCGGGGCAGGTGTTGCGCCGCCCGGAGCATTATAGGCCATCCACAATTGCGTCGCGGGCAGACCCAGATCGCGGGCCAGACGCGAAAGAGGTTGATATTGATCGGGCGTGCCAATGCGGGCCTGATGGCGCAGCACATCGTCGGCCAGCCCATCTTCACCAATTTCGGCCAGTTCGACAGCCGCGCGCACATTGGCGTTTTCGCGCAAGGATTGCCAATCGGCGGGAGTGAAATCGGCCGTCGCGTGATCGGCGGGCAGGCGCAGGCCCAATTGCTCCGCCGCGATCATGCCATACAGTGTTTCATCAAGACGCGCCGCAGAACGAAGGGGGGCAGAAGCCTGTTCGGGCTGGCGGCAACGCACCTGCGCGCGCGATTGCCAATAATAGGCCGCCGCGGTCAGTTCGGCATTGGTCGAACCCTTGGCCGTCCGGGCAAAGGCTTCGGCGGCATTCAGGCAATCATTGAGGCGCCAGGCCGAAAGGCCCGCGACCCACGCTCCCTCGGCCACCCATGCGCCCGACATCGGGGCGCTGCCATCACCGATAGAGGAGGCCAGCGCAAAGGCCTCGCCATCCTGATTGTTGATGTAATAGGCCCATGCGACCTTTTGCCGCCATTCCGCACGCGCCTCGGCCGACAATGTGGCATCGACGCCGTCCAGCAACAGGCGCGCGCCGACCGGATCGTCGACCTTGATCTTGTCATTGATGGCCTGGGCAATGGTTGCGGGCATAGACCCATCGGCCACCGAACGCGGGCGTGCGCGACGCGGGGCATTGGGCTGGGTATAAAACGCCTGCGTCATGGGCAGAGTGGGCAGCGCGGTGCCCCCGCGCTTTAACGCCAGCGCTGTGATCTGTTCGGCCTGCGGCAAGGTGGGGTTATTGTTGAGCCAGTCGGTCAGCGTGGCCAGATCGATACGCGGCGAACCGGGGGCCAGATAATATTCCGCCCGGGCCGAACCATGCAGCGGCCCATCGGGCTTTGCGGCAAACATGGATTGAACGCGGGCCCATTCCTGATGCTTGATCGCGCCAAAAATGTCCTTGTACCACGCACGCTCATCTTCGGTCAGCAGCTTGGGCACGGACGAGCGGGCAACGCGGCTCATGAAATAATCAGCAGCCGCGCTGTTGGCCGACGCAGGTTGGGCCGCCGCCATAGCGCCAAGACCCGCAAGGGCGCAAAGCCCCATGCGCCAGGCGCGCAGTCGCCCACCCCAATGTTGATCCCGTCGCAGCAAAAGCAAACCCCGTCCGTCCTATTATCGCATCAATCGTGATCGGCCCAACCGAGCCAACTGCGCCAGAAACCGGCCTTGCGCCGTGGATTTTCCAGCAACATGCCCAGATCCTGAGCCGCCAGAACAGAGACGCCGCCCGCGCTCTGCTCATTAATCCCTGCCTCACTTTGGTTAATCAAAGGCAAAAGGGCAGGCTTTTGCGATGGGGCGTGGCCAAGCAGCGGCAGGATGCGGTCACCCAGCAAAAGCAGGCGTTTTGGCGCGGCCAGCATGATGTGATGGGCCAAAACAGTACCCATCCCTTCGTTGCGCAGGAAATCCCAATCGGGCGCAGGCATGGCGCGGGGAAGGGCAGACGCCAGATAGCAATCCCCCACCGACAGCCCCATCACGCGCAACATGGCCGACAGCAAGCGCCCCTGAGGTCCGCTGAGCAATTCACCCGTTTCCGCGTCCACATTTTCGGGCATCGGCACAACCACCATCAGGTCCGCGCCAATCGGCCCGCGAGGCGGCACCCGGCCCGACGTGCCGGTAGGGTCCAGCGTTGCCTCGCCCATCCACCATGGCGTGAAATCGGCCAATATCTTGGGCCACTGCTCAACCTCTCCGCCAAGGCGGGGGCGGGGCGGAGGTGGTGGCGGTTCGGGTTTGGCCCGCATCATCGGCGGGGGCGGGGGCTTGCCTTCCTCGGCCGGTTCCTCAAGCCATTCCTGCGGCTCTTCGGTATAGGCATAGCTGACCCCGGCCTCGCGCCACCAATCGAGCGCGGCGGCGATCTGTGCGGAAATAGGAGCTTGCCCAGTCATTGCGCGCCTGATTGGCCGGATAGGAGGCAGATGACAAGTCCTGTGCGGCAATTTCATGCATTGGCGTCTTGCCTGTGCGTGGCGGGCGGGCCATGGGGAGGGGCATGAACACGTCCGATTACCCCCTGTCCGAAACGGCATATGCCAAGATCAATCTGGCGCTTCACGTGCGCCGCCGCCGCGAAGATGGCTATCATGAGCTGGAAACGCTCTTTGCCTTTGTCGATGCGGGCGATGAATTGACCGCGACCCCGGCGGGCGGGGATTCGCTGGCCATTACGGGGGAATTTTCGCCGCTTCTGGCAGGAGAGGAGAGCAATCTGGTTCTCGATGCGCTGGCGTTGATCCCGCGTGAAGGCGGCTGGGCGGTGGCTCTGGACAAGGCTTTGCCGGTGGCGGCGGGGCTTGGGGGCGGATCGGCCGATGTGGGCGCGGTTTTCCGCATGGCGCGGCGGGCCGGGGTATTGCCGGATAATTGGCATGAACTGGCCGCCGGTTTGGGCGCGGACGTTCCAGCCTGCGTTGAAAGCATCGCCATGGTCGGGCGCGGCACGGGGACGCAGCTTGAACCCGCGCCCGAGGATTTGAAAGGCTGCCCGGTGTTGCTGGTCAACCCTCGTGTTCCCTTACCCACCGGGCCGGTTTTCAAGGCGTGGGACCGGGTGGATCGCGGCCCCATGCCCGAAGGCAGCGCCCGCGATATTGCCCGTCATGGCCGCAACGACCTTGAGGCGCCCGCGATTGCGATCTGCCCGCCGGTGGCCGATGTGCTGGCGGCTTTGGGACATACGGGCGCTTGGCTGTCGCGCATGTCGGGTTCGGGGGCGACCTGTTTTGCCCTGTTCGACGACGTGGCCGCGCGCGATGCCGCCGCCGCGATGATCGCAACCAATCATCCCGCATGGTGGCAATTGGGGGGGCTGCTGCGATGATCGCGCGCAACCATGACGCCTATCAGCTTTTTGGCGAGCCCAAGTTTGGCGGCATCCTGATCGTATCGGATCATGCCAGCAATCGCGTGCCCGATGACATCGACCTTGGCATCGCGCCAGAGTTGATGGAGCAGCATATCGCCATCGACATTGGCGTGGGGGCCATTGCGCAAATCATGGCCCGGCGCCCCGGCATCGCCGCCTTTTGCGCCAATGTCAGCCGTTTGGTCTGCGATCTCAACCGTGGTGAGCATCAGGCATCGACCATCCCCCATGTCAGCGATGGCCACGTGATCCCCGGCAATGATCTGTCGCCAGAGGCCCGCACCGCCCGGCTGGAGCGGTTTCATCAGCCCTATCACAACGCCTTGGCGCAATTGCTCGATGATGTGCCGCCCGCGCTGATCCTGTCGCTGCATTCCTTTACGCCGCAATTGGCCACCAGCGATGAGCCGCGCCCGTGGCATATTGGCGTTCTGTACAATCAGGATGATCGTGCGCCGCGCATCGCCATCCCCTTGCTGGAGGCCCAAGGTTTGGTCGTGGGGGACCAGTTGCCCTATTCGGGCCATGTCCTGAATTATTCCATGAACCACCATGCCGAGGCCGAGGGGCGGCCCTATCTGGGCGTCGAGATCCGGCAGGATTTGATCGGCGATCCGGCGGGACAGGCGGAGTGGGCCGAGCGCATGGCTGATCTTTGTAATAAAATTGCGCTAAATCTTCCGTAATTGCAATTTTCACATTGCCACTTGCCCTTGGGGGCTGTAGGGGCGCAAACGTCATTTTCGAGTCTGTCGGAGTATCCCCATGCCTGCCTATCGTTCACGCACCTCCACCCACGGCCGCAACATGGCGGGCGCACGCGGGCTGTGGCGCGCCACCGGCATGAAGGACAGCGATTTCGGCAAGCCGATCATCGCCGTCGTCAACAGCTTTACCCAGTTCGTGCCGGGTCACGTTCATCTCAAGGATCTGGGCCAATTGGTCGCGCGTGAGATTGAGGCGGCAGGCGGCGTTGCCAAGGAATTCAACACGATCGCCATCGACGATGGCATCGCGATGGGCCATGACGGCATGCTTTATTCGCTGCCCAGCCGCGACCTGATTGCCGACAGCGTCGAATATATGGTCAATGGCCATTGCGCCGACGCGATGGTCTGCATTTCGAACTGCGACAAGATCACGCCGGGCATGCTGATGGCCGCGATGCGTCTGAACATCCCCGTGGTCTTCGTGTCCGGCGGGCCGATGGAAGCGGGCAAGGTCGTGCTGCGCGGCAAGGAAGTGGCGCTCGATCTGGTCGATGCCATGGTCGCGGCGGCTGACGAAGCCTATACCGATGAAGAAGTGAAGACCATCGAACGCTCGGCCTGCCCCACCTGCGGGTCCTGCAGCGGCATGTTCACCGCCAATTCGATGAACTGCCTGACCGAGGCGCTGGGCCTTTCGCTGCCGGGCAATGGCTCGACGCTGGCCACGCATAGCGATCGCAAAGAACTGTTCCTGCGCGCCGGGCGTCTGGCCGTGGAACTGTGCAAGCGTTATTATGAGCAGGACGATGAAAGCGTGCTGCCGCGCAACATCGCCAGCTTTGAAGCGTTCGAAAACGCGATGAGCCTGGACATCGCCATGGGCGGCAGCACGAACACCGTGCTGCACCTGCTGGCCGCCGCGCAGGAAGCGGGCGTCAATTTCACCATGAATGACATTGACCGCCTCTCGCGCCGTGTGCCCTGCCTGTCCAAGGTGGCCCCGGCCAAGAATGACGTGCATATGGAGGACGTCCACCGCGCGGGCGGCATCTATTCGATCCTTGGCGAGCTGGAGCGCGGCGGGCTGCTCCATGCCGATCTGCCCACGGTCCATTCGCCCACGCTGCGCGATGCGCTGGCCAAGTGGGACATCGGTCGCAGCAACGACCCGGAAGTGCAGGAATTCTTCCTTGCCGCGCCGGGCGGCGTGCCGACGCAGGTGGCCTTCAGCCAGAGCCGCCGCTGGGAATCGCTCGACACCGATCGCGAAAAGGGCGTGATCCGCAGCTGCGAACATGCGTTTTCCAAGGATGGCGGTCTGGCGGTCCTGTTCGGCAATATCGCTCTGGAAGGCTGCATCGTCAAAACGGCGGGCGTGGATGAAAGCATCCTGAAATTCACCGGCCCCGCCAAGGTTTACGAAAGCCAGGACGCGGCGGTGACGGCGATCCTGACCGGACAGGTCGTGGCGGGCGATGTGGTTGTCATCCGCTATGAAGGGCCAAAGGGTGGCCCCGGCATGCAGGAAATGCTCTATCCGACCAGCTATCTGAAGTCGAAGGGGCTGGGCAAGGCCTGCGCTCTGATCACCGATGGTCGCTTTTCGGGCGGCACTTCGGGCCTGTCTATCGGCCATGCCTCGCCTGAGGCTGCCGAGGGCGGGGCGATCGGTCTGGTTGAAACCGGCGATGTGATCGAGATCGACATCCCCGGCCGTACGATCAACCTTGCCGTTTCCGACGAAGTGCTGGCACAGCGCCGCGCCGCGCAGGAAGCCAAGGGTTGGAAGCCCGCCAAGGACCGCCCGCGCAAGGTTTCGACCGCCTTGCAGGCCTATGCCGCGATGACCACCAGTGCGGCCAAGGGCGCGGTGCGGGATCTCTCGCAGTTGAAATGATCGCGCCCATGCAGATCCTGACCGCTGATCAGATGCGCGCTGCAGAGGGCGCTCTGATCGCGGGCGGGGTTGGGGTGGATGAATTGATGCAGCGCGCCGGGAACGGGGCTGCTGATTACATCTGGCGCATCGCCGGGCCGTTGCGCCGCGTGACGGTGCTGACCGGACCGGGCAACAATGGCGGCGATGGCTGGGTCATTGCCGAGGCCATCCGGCGGCGGGGTGGCAAGATCACCGTCGTTCCCGCCGCTGAACCGCGCAGCGATGCGGCAAAGGTGGCCCGTGCGCTCTATCATGGCGACGTTGCGCATGGGGTGGTCGATGGCGATGTGCTGGTCGATTGCCTCTATGGCACTGGCCTGACGCGGGGGTTGGGCGAGGCGGATCTGGCGCTGCTCAACGGCCTTGCTGCGCGCCATGCCAAAAGGATAGCCGTCGATTTGCCCAGCGGTGTTGCGACCGACACCGGGGCGGTGCTGAATGACGGCCTGCCCGAATATCATCTGACGATTGCCCTTGGCGCGTGGAAGGCTGCGCATTTTCTCATGCCCGCCTGCGCGCGGATGGGGGAGTTGCGGCTGGTCGATATTGGCTGCGGCGCGGTGGCGGATTCGGGGGCGGTGTTGGCGCGGCCCCGGTTTCATGCCCCTGCGGCGGACGCGCATAAATATCGGCGCGGGCTGCTGGGCGTGGTGGTGGGGGCGATGCCGGGCGCGGCGATAATGGCGGCCATGGCGGCGCAGGGTGCGGGCGCGGGTTATGTCAAATTGCTTTGCGATGCCCCCCTGTCGTTGCCTGCCGATCTGGTTTGCGCGAGGGCGGATTGTTCCGATGATCGGCTTTCGGCGCTGCTGATCGGGCCGGGGCTGGGGCGCGATGCGGCGGGGCACTTTCTGCTGGCCGATGCGATGGCGTCGGGGCGGGCGATTGTGCTGGATGCCGATGCCTGTCATCTGCTTTCCAAAGGGATGCGGGCCGCGATTGCCACGCCGCATGAGGGCGAATTGGCCGCATTGGAGCGGCATTTCGGCACAAGCGGCGACACAAAGATCGCCCGCGCAACCGCCTTGGCGCGGGCCAGCGGTATGGTGATCGTGGCCAAGGGGCCGGACACGATTGTTGCCGCACCTGACGGCCGCTGGGCGGCGGCGCATCGGGCCTCAAGCTGGTTGTCCACGGCGGGAACCGGCGATGTTCTGGCCGGTGCCATCGCCAGCCGCTTGGCCAATGGCGCTGATCCCTTCACGGCGGCTTGCGACGGTGTCTGGCTGCATGGAGAGGCCGCGCGCATCACGCTCGCGCCTTTTTCTGCCGGGGAACTGGCCAAATCCATCGCAAAGGCCTATCGGGCCAGCCTCTAGATCTAAGGGGCCATCATGAATGACGAAACAATCCTGCGCATTGCCGCCAAGGGCGATGGCGTAACGGCCAGCGGGGCCTATGTGGCCGGAGGCGCGCCGGGGGATGTCTTGCGCTCTGATGGTTCGATTGAACGCGGGCCGAATTACACCGCGCCGGTTTGCCGCCATTTCGGCACTTGCGGGGGCTGTACGCTGCAACATGTGGGCGATGATGCGCTGGCCGAATTCGTGCGCGACCGCGTGGTTCATGCCGCGCGTGGTCAGGGGATGGAACCGGAGATTTTGGCGCGCACGCATCTGTCGCCTGCGGGCACGCGCCGTCGTGCTTCGTTACGGGCGGCGCGCGTGGGCGGTGCGATTGCGCTGGGTTATTCCGAAGGCGGCTCGCACAAGCTGGTCGATCTCAAGGAATGTCCGGTTCTGGCGCCGGAATTGACGGCTATTCTTGGACCTTTGCGCAAGATGCTAGCGCGTCGCGATGGGCGCTTTGCGGTTGAAATCGATCTGGCTCTGGCCGATCAGGGCGTTGACGTTTCGATCAAGGGCATGACGGTTGAAGGTTTGCAGCAGACCGAGGCCTGTCTTGATTTTGCCCGCGACAACAATCTGGCGCGCCTGTCGCTGGATCAGGGTTATGGCCCGGAAAGCCTGTGGGAACCCGATGCGGTGACGATCAGCTTGTCGGGTGTGCCGGTGCCTTTGCCGCCCGGCGCGTTCCTTCAGGCGACGCTGGACGGGGAGCAGGCGCTGGTGGGCGCGGCGGTGGAATGGCTCAAGGGCGTGTCGCCGGTGGCGGATTTGTTCTCCGGCCTTGGCACTTTTGCCTTTGCTCTGGCCAAGGCCGGGTCAAAGGTTCTGGCCGCGGAAGCCGATCAGGCGGCCTTTTTGGCGTCCAAATTGGCGGCGGGGCGTTCGGGGTTGATCGTCCATCCCTTGCACCGCGATCTGTTCCGCAATCCGTTGATGCCCGATGAACTCAATCGCTTTGGCGGCGTGGTGCTGGACCCCCCGCGCGCCGGGGCACGTGAACAGGTCGGGCGTATTGCGGCCAGCACGGTCAAGCGCGTCGTCTATGTCAGCTGCAACCCGTCAAGCTGGGCCCGCGATGCGGCGCAATTGATCGAGGGCGGCTATCGTCTGGCCGAACTGCGTCCGGTGGGGCAATTCCGCTGGACCACGCATGTCGAATTGGCCAGCCTGTTCGTGCGCGATTAAATCAGCGTAAGGTAAAAGGCCCGGACAGCCCTCGCCGGTGTCAGCATGGCCCTGTTCATCGCTATCACGGAGGGGCGGGAATCAGGTTCCCGTGTACCGCCGGATGATGATCATGCGATAGTAACCCAGCGGGCCGTCATGCATCTCCACCGATGCGATGGAGCCGGCCAGATGCCGCGCAACGTCCAAAAGCTCGGTGCGCGGCGTAACATGGAAATGCGCCAGCCAGCGCATCAGGGTCCAGCGCAATGGGGTGGGCAGACCGCGCGCCTCGCCGAAATCGACGATGTGGAGTTCGCCGCCCGGAGCAAGGACGGCGATAGCCTGCGCCATGGCGTCTTCCCATGCCGGGATCATGGACAGGGCAAAGGAGATCATCACTCGTTCAAAATGCGGGCGTCCGAACAAGGCCGGGGCGTTAAAATCGCAGGCGTCGCCCAATTCCAATCGCGCGCGGCCGCCCAACCGATCCGCCGCCGTTTCCAGCATCAGGGGCGAAATATCCAGCCCGTGGATCTGCGTCTTGGGCCACAAGGCGCGCACCAGCGAGAGATTGCGCCCCGTGCCGCAGCCGATTTCCAGAATCGCGCCGCCATAGGGGATCCGCAAGCCCCGGATCAGGCGATCCCGGCCAAACAGGAAGTATTTGCGCGTTGCATCATAGATATGGCGTTGCCAGCGATAGACGCTGTCCATCAGATCGCCGTGGTTGTCGAGCGTGGGTGCCGTGGCCATCGCGATTACCCCTTGAACCGATAGAGGTGGAGGCCGCCATAGATCGACGAACGATCGGCGCGGATCAGGTCGCGCGCTTCGGCCTCGCTGTAATCCCATCGTGACAGGATGGCGTCGGGCACGCGGCCGGGCAGCAGCGTTTCCTCCGCCGCCGTGCGAAACAGGACGCGGGCGCCGGGGCGGGCCGTGCGGGTGATCTGTTGCCACAGGTCGGTCAATTGTTCGTCGCTCATCCAATCCTGCGCGTCGAGCAGGATGTAGCGGTCGAGGCAGGCATCGGCCTGTTCGCGCAGATGGTCGGTGAAATTGACGTGGCGCCATGTGATGCGGGTGACGCGGTCGCGCACGACTTCATAATTGGCGGGTTGCAGATAGGGGGGCAGGGGGGCATCCGGCCCTTTGCCATAGCCGCGATTGAAGGCCTGCCATGCGAAGTAGTTTTCGCCCACGGCAAAGTCGCAGGCCAGCTTTTCCAGCCGCGCGCGCAGCACATGGGCCATACGCTGATCCCCGGCCAGAGCGTCGAATTGCGCGGGCGGAATGCCAAGGCCGAACAGGCTGGCGGGTTGGTTGGTCAGCCAGCGGATGAAGCGTTTGTCGAAAACGGGCGCGATCTTTTCATCAAAGATCCGGCGTTGGTCTTCAATGCTCTGCGCGCTGAGGATAGAGCGTAGATCGACGCGGTAAAGGCGGGCGACGAAATGGGCCATGCCGATGAAATTGCCCAGCAATCCGCGTTTATAGATGCCATTGGCAAAGCCGCTGATCCGCTTGCGCCCGACCAGATCGCGCCCCTCCCAGTAGCGGCGGGTGGCATCATCCAGATGCGGGGCGAGATATTGGCGATAGGCTGCGACATTGGCCTTGTTGTCAGCCTCGACAAAGAAACGGCGCAGCGCGTCATAGTCAGGCAGATGGCGCAGCGCGGCAAATTTCAGATTGCCCAGCGCAATATGCGCGGTGTTGAGGTCAACCGCGGTAATCTGCGCAGGGTCCGCCACCAGATAGGACAGCGCATTGCACGAGCCCGACGCAATTGTAACGATCCGGCTGTCGGGTTGAATGTCCAATGCGGCCATGTCGACCACCGGATCTTCCCAGATCTGGGCATAGACGAGGCCTCGAAAGGCCAGCGCAAAGGCGCGGTCGGCCAGGCGCTCTCGCTTGGGCGCGTCATTGCGGACCACGGCATTGTCGATAATGTGCGCTTGGCGCATGGGGGCGGACATGGATGCGGTTCTCCGGCCGGGCTTAGAGTATTTGCAGCGCTCATATGACCGGTGCGTTGCGGGGGCATGACGCACCCGTGACGATTTCAAGACAACAAGGCATGTTGTGCTGTCACAATACGGCCCTATATGGCGGCATTCGGATTTTTCAGGGTCGGGCATCAGCGCCGGCCCGTTTTTATGGAGTTTCGCCCATGGGCAAGGTTCTGGTGATTGGCGCTGGCGGCGTCGGCTCGGTGGCGGTGCACAAGATGGCGATGAATGCGGATATCTTTTCCGACATCCATCTGGCCAGCCGCACCAAGAGCAAGTGTGATGCCATTGCGCAGAGCGTGAAGGAACGCACGGGCGTGGATGTGGCCACCTATGCCATTGACGCCGAAGACGTTCCGGCGCTGGCCGCTCTGATCAAGCAGATCGGCCCCAAGCTGGTGGTCAATCTGGCGCTGCCTTATCAGGATCTGACGATCATGGACGCGTGCCTGATCGCGGGCGCGCATTACATGGACACCGCGAACTATGAGCCCAAGGACGTGGCCAAGTTCGAATATCACTGGCAGTGGGCCTATCAGGATCGCTTCAAGGAAGCCGGTCTGACCGCGCTGCTGGGTTCGGGTTTTGACCCCGGCGTGACGTCGGTTTTCGCGATGTGGCTCAAGAAGCACAAGCTCAAGACCATCCGCCAGCTCGACATTCTGGACTGCAACGGCGGCGATCATGGTCAGGCTTTTGCCACCAACTTCAACCCGGAAATCAACATCCGCGAAGTGACCGCCCCGGCGCGCCACTGGGAAAATGGCCAGTTCGTCGAAACCCCGGCGATGGCCAACAAGGTCCAGTTCGACTTTGCCGAAGTCGGCCCCAAGAACATGTACATGATGTATCACGAGGAGCTGGAAAGCCTCGCGAAGTTCATCCCTGAACTGGAGCGTGCGCGTTTCTGGATGACGTTTGGCGATGAATATATCAAGCATCTGACCGTGTTGCAAAATGTGGGCATGACCCGCATCGATCCGGTGATGTACAATGGCGTGGAAATCGTTCCGCTCCAGTTCCTGAAAGCCGTGCTGCCCGAACCCAGCACGCTGGGCGCGACGACCAAGGGCAAGACCAATATCGGCGATATCGCCACGGGCGAAGCGCTGGACGGCAGCGGTGAAAAGACGTTCTACATCAAAAACATCTGTGACCATGAAGTGTGCTATGAAGAAACCGGCAATCAGGCGGTGTCCTATACCACCGGCGTTCCGGCCATGATTGGCGCGGCCATGATCATGCAGGATGTGTGGACGGGCGCGGGCGTGTTCAACATCGAACAGTTCGATCCCGATCCGTTCATGGACATGCTGAACAAGCATGGCTTGCCGTGGAGCGTGGAAGAACTGGCCGGTCCGGTGCAGTTCTGATGAACTGGGGTTTGATCCTGCCTCCGCTGATGCTGGCGGGGTCGAATCTGTTCATGAATGTGGCGTGGTATGGCCATCTCAAGGCGCCCAAAGAGGCGATCTGGGTGGCCGTGCTGGCCTCATGGGGGCTGGCCTTTTTCGAATATTGGCTGGCCGTCCCTGCCAATCGGTTGGGGTCAAAGGCCTATTCGCTGGCCCAACTCAAGACGATGCAGGAAGTGTTTTCACTGGCCGGTTTCGTGCTGGTGGCATGGGCGCTGTTCGGGCAAAAGCCGGGGCTGGCGCAATTGGCGGGCTTTGCGCTGATTATCGCGGGCGCAGCGCTGATTTTCAAAGGGAATTGACAGTTGGAAACTCGTGCGGGTGATCCCGGCGCCTTTGCGCATTTCGACCTGAACCGTGTGAACTCGCCCGCCTTTGTGGTGGACGAGGCGCGTTTGCGGGCCAATTTGTCGGTTCTGGCCGATGTGCGCGACCGGGCCGGGGTCAAGGTTCTGGCCGCGATGAAGGCGTTTTCGATGTGGCGTGTGGCCTCGATCGTGGGCGAATATCTCGACGGCGTCTGCACCAGCGGTTTGTGGGAAGCGCGTCTGGCCCAGCAGTCGTATAAGGGCGAGATTGCCACCTATTGCGCCGGATATAAGGCCGAGGATCTGGCCGAGATTTGCGCGATTTCGGATCATGTGATCTTTAATTCGCCCAATCAACTGGCCCGTTTTCGGCCTGAACTGGACGCGGCGCGCGCGGCGGGGCAGGAGTTTGACATTGGCCTGCGCATCAACCCGCTGCACCGCGAGGGCGAAGTCGAGAAATATGACCCCTGCGCATTGGGGTCGCGTCTGGGCTTCCCGGTGGATCAGATCACGCCCGAACATCTCGAAGGCGTCACTGGCATCCATTTCCACACGTTGTGCGAACAGGATTTCGAACCGCTGCTGCGTACGTGGGAGGCTTTGAAGCCGACCATTGCGCCCTGGCTGGCGGTGAATGGCGGGCCGATCCGCTGGCTCAATTTCGGCGGCGGTCATCACATCACCCGCGCCGATTATCAACGCGATGATCTGGTGGCTTTCCTCAAGGCGGTAAAGGCCGAGACGGGTTGCGAACTCTATCTGGAACCGGGTGAGGCGGTTGCGCTCGACGCGGGCATTCTGATCGGCACGATTCTGGACACGCACACCAATGGCATTCCGGTGGCCATCGTCGATATTTCGGCCACTTGCCATATGCCTGACGTGATTGAGGCGCCCTATCGCCCCGCCATGCTTGGCGAGCGCGAGGATGGCGAGGCGGTTCGTCTGGGCGGTCCTTCGTGCCTCGCGGGTGATGTGATCGGCGACTATCGCCTGCCGGTTCCCTGCGAGCCGGGCCAGCGTTTCGCCTTCCTTGATCAGGCGCATTATTCGATGGTGAAAACCACGACCTTTAATGGTGTTCCTTTGCCTTCGATCTGGCTCTGGAACAGCGCGGATGATTCGCTGGAATGTGTGAAACATTTTGGATGGGAAACGTTCCGCGATCGGCTTAGTTGAGCGAAAAACGCAATTTATCAATGTATTGATTTGATGGGGCGATGCTGCACTGCGGCATCGCCCTTGTCACATAGATGTCATCAAATTCTGCGATCTTTCACAATCGCCAATTTTTACGCAAAATTGCGCCAAAGCGTGGGCGAAGGGGCATTTTTTCCCCTTGCACCCCCCGACAAACCGCCTATATGCACCCCCCTCGCTGCCCCATGGGGACTTCCAAACCGCAAGGCAGCTTTCCTTGTTCTAACGGCCTTTTGGCCATTTGGGGGTCCCTTGCGTTGTCCATTCATCTTGACGCACCGGCTGTAGTTCGCGCTCTCTCGCCCAACGAACCCGTCATTCTCAATCGCCCGCAGGCTGCGGCGCGTGCTGCTCGATTCTTTGTCGAAAAGTTTCCGGGCAAGTCGCTCTACGCCGTCAAGGCCAATCCTTCGCCCGACCTTCTGGCCGTGCTGTGGGACAATGGCGTGACGCATTACGACACGGCCAGCATCGCCGAAGTGCGTCTGGTGCGCGAAACGCTTGGCTCGGAGCCGACCCTGTGCTTCATGCACCCGGTAAAGCCCGTCGCCGCGATCCACGAAGCCTATCACATTCACGGCGTTCGCACGTTCAGCCTCGATTCCCACGAGGAACTGGAAAAAATCGTCGAGGCGACCCGCGATCGTGACGGCAATGCGGCCACCGACCTTTCGCTCTGCGTGCGTCTGCGCGTGTCGAGCGAATATTCGGAACTGAGCCTTGCGTCGAAATTCGGCATTGATCTGGCCGATGCGGCCCCGCTGCTTCAGGCCACACGTCAGGTTGCCGATTGCCTTGGCATCTGCTTTCACGTCGGTTCGCAGGCGATGACGCCCTTTGCCTATGTTCAGGCTCTGGAACGCGTCCGCGCCGCGATTGTGGACGCATCGGTCACGGTCGACATCATCGATGTCGGTGGCGGTTTCCCCTCGATCTATCCCGGGATGGAGCCTGCGCCGATGGAGGATTATTTCGCCTCGATCCACCGCGCGGCTGAATCGCTGCCGGTGTCCTATTCGTCTGAACTGTGGTGCGAACCCGGTCGTGCGCTGTCGGCGGAATATAACTCGATGATCGTGCAGGTGGAAAAGCGCCGCGGCAACGAGTTGTTCATCAACGAAGGCGCCTATGGCGCACTCTATGATGCGGCCCATGTCGAATGGCGTTTCCCGGTCAAGTGCCTGAACGCCGAGCGTGACAGCGCCGAGGAAGACTTTGCCTTCTACGGTCCGACCTGTGATGATGCCGACTATATGGAAGGCCCGTTCCGTCTTCCCGCCGACATCGCGCCGGGTGATTATATCGAGATCGGCATGCTGGGCGCCTATGGCGCGGCGATGCGCACGCGCTTCAACGGCTTTGGCGCCGGACTTGAAGTGCTGGTGGGCGACGAGCCGATGGCGACGCAATATTGTGGCACCCGCCGCGATCCGCGCCATTCGGACAATGTGGTGCGCCTGCGCTAAGTCGCTGGACATCGGACAAAACGGGGCGGTCGGTCATCGGCCGCCCCGTTTTGTTTCAACCATTCGCCGGTTTTTACCCCCATTTCACAGTTTGGCTCGAAAACGGTCTGGCAAGGGTCTTCCGTTGGAGGCCTCTACTCCCTACATGCGGATTATCATGGCCCGTCCGACTCCGACCCAATTCGACAAGAAAAAGACCGTTGCCGAAAACCGGCGCGCGCGTTTCGACTATTTCATCGAGGATAAGCTGGAAGCGGGCATCGCCCTGACCGGCACCGAGGTGAAGTCTTTGCGCTTTGGCGAAGGTTCGATCGCCGAAGCCTATGCCGAGGTGCGCGATGGTCAGGTCTGGCTGGTTAACGCCAATGTGCCCGAATTCAGCCATGGCAATCGGTTCAACCACGAACCCAAGCGCCCGCGCAAATTGCTGCTCCACGAGCGCGAGATCGCGAAGCTGACCGGCGCGGTTGAGCGCAAGGGCATGACGCTGGTGCCGCTCTCGGTATATTTCAATGGCCGGGGCCGGGCCAAGGTCGAACTGGCGCTGGCCAAGGGCAAGAATGACGCGGATAAGCGCAACACGATCAAAGACCGTGAATGGAAGCGCGATCAGGCCCGCATCATGAGGGAATACAAGTGAGCGGGCGGCGGCTCGTATCTCTTTCCAATTGGGCACGTAACCTTTTGCCCACCCGCGCGGCTTTGGAAAACAGCCGCATTATCGCCCCTTTTGCCCATCTGGTGCTGCGCGCCGATCTGTGGCGTTTTAACCGGCGCAGCGTCCCGCGCGGCGTGGCCGTTGGCCTTTTGGTGGGCATATTCGCGCTGATCCCCGGCGTGCAATTGGTCGGGGCGGCGCTGATGTGCGTGCCGTGGCGGGGGAATATTCCGCTGGCGGGCGCCATGACCTTTTTGTCCAATCCGGCCACGACGCCCTTCATTTTGGTGGGCGCGATTTCGGTGGGCAATAATTTCGGATTTCACGCCGATCTGAACACTCTGGACCATCTCTATCGCAGCGGAGCGGGCATGCGCGCGTGGGGCCAATGGCTCTTGTCGGACGGCGCGCCGGCGCTGGTGGTCGGGCTGGGGACGATCTCTCTGGTTTCGGCAGCGGTGGGTTATGTGTTGGCGGCTTTGATCTGGCGGCGGGTGGTGATGGTGCGCAAGGCGCGTCGCCAAAGCCGCGCCAGAGCATAGCGAAACGGGATGATGATGTCGGGGGAACAGGAGCGCGGCCAAACGACTGCGCCGGTCATGGAACTGTTGCTGATCGGCGGGGCGCTGGTGGTCAGCGCCGCTCTGGTGTGGTTGGCGACGGGGCAATGGGGCGCGGTGGCCGGCTTTGTTGGCGGGGCGCTGGTTCTGGGCGCGGTGGTGTTCGTACTGGGCCGGACGCGCGGCGGCGCGCAAGAAGCCGAGGTGGTTGAGCCCGACTGGTCGGTGACAGTTGCCGCCATTGAGGGCGATTCGGCGGTAGCGTTGGTGGACCGGGCGGGGCGTCTGGTCTGCGCCAATGGATCATTTGAAAATGCATTCGGGGCCTGGGCGCCTCCTGCCTTGCCTTTTGGTGAGGGCGCCGCCGCGGTGCTGGAAGAATTGGCACGTTCGGCTTGGCGCGACGGGGCCAGCACTTCGGATGGTCTGCTGGGGCCTGATGGCGGCTATTGGCGGATTGCAGTGACCCGTGCGGGGCGGGGCGAGGCTTACCTGATTTGGCGGCTTCATCGTTTGGCGGTTACCGATCCGGTCGATGCGCTGTGCGACCATCTGAACGGCAAATTGGGCGTCGTTTTGGGCCATGCCGGTTTTTGTGCGGCGGTTGTCGAAACGGACGGCAGCCTGCGTGCGGTGAACAAGGCCTTTGCGCAAAGGTCGGGCGGCGACGGGATGTTGCTTGGCCAACCCTTCATCGGCCTGTTGACTCAGGATGAGCAGGACCGGATTTTCTGGGCGCATGATGTCAAACATTCGGTGCCTTTGACGTTATTCTATCTGCCTCTGGTCGATCCCGATGGTCCGGCCCCGGCCGACCCACAACTCAGCCCTTCATTGATGCTGCTGGTTGATCAGGGCGTCGGCCTTGGCGGTTCGGGTGAGGTGAGCGCGGCGGTGCCGCATTTGCAGGCTTTGTTGGGCGGATTGCCATTGGGGCTGGCGATGGCGGACCGTGATGGCCGCCTGTTGTTTGCCAATGCGGCCTTCATGCGCGCTGCGGGTCGGGAGGGGCAGGCGGTTCCGACCTATCCCACCGATTTGGTCGTGCGTGAGGATAAGGCGGCCTTGTCGGATGCAGTGCGCCGTTTCGGCTATGGCGCGGCGACCAGCGGGGACGTTGCGGTGCGTTTGTCTGCGCAACCGGATGATCCGGTCTCGCTGTCTCTGGCCGGTGTGCGCGGTTTGGGGGAGGCGGCGGTGCTGCTGGGCCTGACCGACAATACCGAGGAAACGCGGCTCAAGCGGCAGGTGGCGCAGGCCACCAAGATGCAGGCAGTGGGCCAGTTGGCGGGCGGTGTTGCGCATGATTTCAACAATGTGCTGACCGCGATTATCGGCACATGCGACCTGATGCTGCTGCGCCATACGCCGGGTGACAGCGACTATGACGACATTCAACAGATCCGCGCCAATTCAAACCGAGCGGCCAGCCTGACCCGTCAATTGCTGGCGTTTAGTCGTCAGCAGACCCTGCGCCCACAGGTCCTGCAATTGCCCGATATCGTGTCGGATATTACGCAAATGCTGCGTCGCCTGATCGGCGAAAAGATCCAGTTGCAGGTCAGCCATGACCGCGATCTGGGCGCGGTGCGGGCCGACCCGACGCAGTTGGAGCAGGTCATCGTCAATCTGGTGGTTAACGCGCGCGATGCCATGCAGGAGGCCTCTCGCAAGGCGGGCGGCGACGGCAGCGGGGCGTTGATCCTGGCCACGCGGCGGGTTCCGGCGGCCGATGTTCGCGCTATGGGCAGCGATATTCTGCCGATTGCCGATTACACGGCGTTGGTTGTGCGTGACACGGGCGGCGGCATTCCGGCCGATATTCTGGGCAAGATCTGGGAGCCGTTCTTTACCACGAAGGAGCAGGGGCGCGGGACGGGATTGGGCCTCTCGACGGTCTATGGCATTGTAAAACAATCGGGCGGCTTCATTTTTGCCGACAATGTTGCCGCGCAGGATGGGGTTCCGGCGGGCGCACGGTTTACGGTCTATTTGCCGGTACATCATGGCGCGGTGGAAACCGTGGTGCGCCCGCGTGAGGAAGTGACCCATTGGGCGGGCGGCGGCGATATCCTTTTGGTTGAGGATGAGGACGCCGTGCGCGTCGTGGCGGAAAGGGCGTTGAGCAGGGCCGGTTATCAGGTGACAACCGCCAGTGACGGTGAAGAGGGCGTTGAAGCGGTGATGGCAAGGCGCGAATCAGGGGCGGCGATGTTCGACCTGATCGTTTCGGACGTGGTGATGCCCGCGATGGATGGCCCCGCCATGGCGCGGGCGATTCGCGCGGTTGAACCCGGTTTGCCCGTCCTGTTCATGTCCGGCTATGCCGAGGAGCAGTTGCGCCGCGAGATCGATATCGAGAATATGCACTTCATAGCTAAGCCTTTTTCCGTAAGTCAGATTGCTGGAAAAGTGGCAGGAGTGTTGGCCAAACGGGCCGCGAAGAAGGGTTGAGCGGGTCGGTTGGAATAATTTTGTTCCACCCTTGTTCCGTTGGAACAAATCCGATACACAATGCCGTGTTGACCTTTGGCAACAGCGCCTTAGCAAGGAGACGGGATGTGGCAGCTCAACTCAAGCTGATTCAAGAAGGCAAGGACAAGGACAGCATGGACCGTCAAAAGGCGCTGGAAGCCGCTCTGGCACAAATTGATCGGGCGTTTGGCAAGGGATCTGCCATGCGTCTGGGGGCCAAGGAAACCATGCAGGTGGAGGCCGTTTCCACCGGATCGCTGGGCCTTGATATTGCTCTGGGCATCGGTGGTTTGCCGCGTGGGCGTATTATCGAAATCTATGGTCCCGAAAGCTCGGGTAAGACGACTCTGGCGCTGCACGCGATTGCAGAGGCACAAAAGGGCGGCGGGACGGCGGCTTTTGTCGATGCCGAACACGCGCTCGATCCGGTTTATGCCAAGAAACTGGGCGTCGATATCGACAATCTGATCGTGTCGCAGCCCGATACGGGCGAACAGGCGCTGGAAATCGTCGATACGCTGGTGCGTTCGAACGCGATTGACGTGCTGGTGGTCGACTCGGTTGCCGCCCTTGTGCCGCGGGCCGAAATCGAAGGTGAAATGGGCGACAGCCATGTGGGCCTTCAGGCGCGTCTGATGAGCCAGGCGCTGCGCAAGCTGACCGGTTCGATCAGCCGTTCGCGTTGTATGGTCATCTTCATCAACCAAGTTCGCATGAAGATCGGCGTGATGTACGGCAATCCGGAAACCACGACGGGCGGCAATGCGCTCAAGTTCTATGCGTCGGTGCGTCTCGACATTCGCCGCACGGGTCAGATCAAGGATCGCGACGATATCGTCGGCAACGCCACCCGCGTGAAGGTGGTGAAGAACAAGGTGGCGCCGCCCTTCAAGCAGGTCGAGTTCGACATCATGTATGGCGAAGGCATTTCCAAAATCGGTGAAATCCTCGATCTGGGTGTGAAGGCCGGGATCGTTGAAAAGGCCGGTGCATGGTTCAGCTATGATTCGATCCGCATTGGTCAGGGACGCGAGAATTCGAAGAACTATCTGCGCGAACACCCCGAAGTGCGTGACCGGATCGAAAATGCCATTCGTGCGCAGACCGAAGGGTTGGCCGGTGAAATGATGGCCGGTCCCGAGGCCGAAGATGACGCGTGATTCCTTTGGTTGATGGTTGAAAACGCGGGGGTGTGGGCGGAATTGACGCTCACGCCCCTGTTTTTTTAGAATGCAAGTAGGGCTGAACAGCGGAAACTGGGCAAAAGATTGCTCTGTTCGGCAAAAACGATGGCTCTGAATGCGCCTTCCTGCTTGTCCACCGCCCTTTGGTAGCTTATCGGCAGGCCCCATGATCTCGACGAACGAAATCCGCCGCTCCTTCCTCGAATATTTTGGCTCGAACGGCCATGATGTGGTGCCGTCCGCGCCGCTCGTGCCGTATAACGATCCGACATTGATGTTCACGAACGCAGGCATGGTCCCGTTCAAGAACGTCTTTACGGGTCTTGAAACGCGCGCGATCCCGCGGGCAACCAGCAGCCAGAAATGTGTTCGTGCGGGCGGCAAGCACAATGACCTCGACAATGTCGGTTATACGGCGCGTCACCACACGTTCTTTGAAATGCTGGGAAATTTTTCCTTTGGCGACTATTTCAAGGAACAGGCGATCACGCATGCATGGTCCTTGCTGACCAAGGAGTGGGGCCTGCCTAAGGACAAGCTGCTGGTCACGGTCTATCACACTGATGATGAGGCCTTTGGCTTGTGGCAAAAGATCGCCGGTCTTTCGGATGATCGCATCATTCGCATTCCGACCAGTGACAATTTCTGGTCGATGGGCGACACCGGGCCTTGCGGTCCGTGCAGCGAGATTTTCTTTGACCATGGCGATCACATTTGGGGCGGTCCTCCGGGGTCGCCGGAGGAAGATGGTGACCGCTTCATCGAGATCTGGAACCTCGTGTTCATGCAGTTCGAGCAGCAGGCTGACGGCACGCGCCTAAGCCTGCCCAAGCCCAGCATTGATACCGGCATGGGGTTGGAACGTATCGCGGCGGTCATGCAGGGCGAGCACGACAATTACGACATCGATACATTCAAGGCTCTCATCTCGGCCAGCGAATCGCTGACGGGTGTGAAGGCAGAGGGCGATACGCGCGCCAGCCATCGTGTGATTGCCGACCACCTGCGTTCGACCAGCTTCCTTCTGGCTGATGGCGTTCTGCCCAGCAATGAAGGTCGCGGTTATGTTCTGCGCCGCATCATGCGTCGGGCGATGCGTCATGCGCATCTGCTGGGCGCCAAGGATCCGTTGATGCACCGTCTGGTGCCCGCACTGGTGACCGAAATGGGCGCGGCTTATCCGGAGCTGGGACGTGCGCAGGCTTTGATTCAGGAAGTGCTGGAGCGTGAGGAAACCAAGTTCCGCCAGACGCTCGACAAGGGGCTGAAGCTGCTTGATGAAGCCACCGATGGTTTGGGCGAGGGCGGTACTTTGGCCGGTGAAACGGCCTTCAAGCTTTATGACACCTACGGCTTCCCTTATGATTTGACCGAGGATGCGCTGCGTTCGCGCGGGATCAGTGTCGATAAGGATGGCTTTGACGCCGCAATGGCGCAGCAGAAAGCCGCTGCTCGCGCGGCATGGAAGGGTAGCGGCGAGGCTGCGGCCGGGGAAGTTTGGTTCGATATTGCCGAACGCGTCGGGGCGACCGAATTTACCGGTTACACCAGCACCACCGGCGAAGCGCAGATCGTGTCCATCGTCAAGGATGGCAAGGAAGTCGAAAGCGCCAGCGCGGGCGACGCGGTGACGATCATCACGAACCAGACGCCGTTTTATGGCGAATCGGGTGGTCAGATGGGCGATGCCGGTACGATTACCGGCGCTGACGGTCTGTCCATCACCATTAACGACACCGCAAAGCCGCTTGGCCGACTGCACGCCCATGGCGGCAAGGTTGAAAGCGGCACGGTTAAGGTGGGCGATGCGGTGGCCTTGTCGATCGATGTGGCGCGTCGCGATGCGATCCGTGCGAACCACTCGGCAACGCACCTTTTGCACGCGGCCTTGCGCAACCGCTTGGGCGGGCATGTGACGCAGAAGGGTTCGCTTGTGGCGCCCGAACGGTTGCGTTTTGACTTTTCGCAGCCCACTGCTCTGACGGCCGAGGATATTGCGGCGATCGAAGCGGAAGTGAACGCGGAAATTCGCGGCAACGAAGTTGTCAGCACCCGTTTGATGAGCCCTGAGGATGCGATTGCCGCAGGGGCCATGGCGCTGTTTGGTGAGAAGTATGGCGAAGAGGTTCGCGTGCTTTCGATGGGCAGCAAGGCTGAGGGCAAGACTTTCTCGGTCGAACTTTGCGGCGGCACCCATGTGCGCGCATTGGGCGACATCGGCGTTCTGCGTATCGTCAGCGAAAGTGCAGTTTCCTCGGGCGTGCGCCGCATCGAAGCCTTGACGGGTGAGGGCGCGCGTCAGTGGTTTGTGAACCGCGAGGAGCAACTCAAGGCTGCGGCTTCGGCGCTGCGCACGACGCCTGATGAAGTGGAGGCCCGCGTTGTGGCCTTGCTTGATGAACGCAAAAAGCTGGAGCGCGAATTGGCCGAGGCCAAGAAGGCGCTTGCTTTGGGCGGCGGCGGCGCGGCGGCGCAGGCGGCGGACGAAACCATCAATGGTGTGACCTTCAGCGGTCAGGTCATCGACGGTCTGGACGCCAAGGAATTGCGCGGTCTGCTCGACACGGCCAAGCAGCGGATGGGTAGCGGCGTGGCCGTAATCGTTGCGGTCAACGACGGCAAGGGCGCTATCGCCGCTGCCGTTACGGACGATCTGACCGGAACGGTCAGCGCGGTTGATTTGGTGCGTGCCGGTGTTGCGGCGCTTGGTGGCAAGGGCGGTGGCGGCCGCGCGGATATGGCGCAGGGCGGCGGGCCGGATGGTTCCAAGGCTGCTGATGCGATTGCCGCGGTCAAGGCGGTGATTGCCGGGTAACCTTGTCCGAATAGAAAACAAATAAGCCGTCGCGGGGAAACCTGCGGCGGCTTTTTGTTTAGAATCTGTTTTTATAGCCTTTGGGCCTCGGCATCGGCTCCAAGGAAATGATCCGTTCAACAATCACATTGTGGCGAAAATAGCCGTAATGACCGTGATAGCCGGGAACCGAGGTCTTCCTGCCGATGAAGCGGATATGCCAAGGTTTTTCGTGGCCATTAATGCGGTCAATATCTTTGCCTGCCATCTGCGCCAAATCGAATTGCAGCCATGCCGCCCCGCCGAAATCGGGTTTTCCGTCCTCCATCGGCACGATGCGGGCGAAGTCCCAATAGGCCTCCCCTTCAAATTCGTCCCACCAGATGCCGTCGAATTGGCGCGGCGGATCATAGCGGATGCATTTGGGGGAATCGTCGGTGGAGGTGTAGGCGAAAGTGGAGCCATCGGCGTTTTTTTCGGTATGATAGGTTTCGCAAGGTACGCCCCAAGGGAAACCTATCATCCAAGTCATATTCTTGGCGCGGTCGGACCAATGCACATATTGGGCCGGGTTGTTCAAAAAGGAACGTCGCCACAAATGGCGCGGCCAATGTAAATGCCAAGACCTTGTAGCGCTTTCTCATCCTGCGCGTTCGCGAAGGGTTGAGCTTTTGAGCTTCGGCTTCTCAGTCAGGCCCCCGTCTTGCATGATCGTTTCGCGATATTCGTCACGTTTTTCGTGGATCGAGGCGATGACAAAGCCCATCGGCACGCCCAATTCGACCAGCACCGCTTCGGACAATTGCAAGGTTGCCTCCAGCGTTTCAGGGATCGCATGGGTGACGCCGGCGCGATACATGGTCGCCGCGTGGATTGTGTCGCGCGCGCGGGCCAGGATCGGCAGGTCGGGATATTGTGCGCGCAATTTTTTGACCAAACGTTGGGCTGTGCGCGGTTCATCCATGGTCAGGATCACGCAATTGGCACGTTCAAGGCCGAGCCTTTCGATCATGTGGTTTGACGAGGCTTCGCCAAAAGTGGCGTGATAGCCCTGACGCAAGGCGCTGGCCACCAGATCGGGGTCGGAATCGACGCCGACATAGGGTTTGTCATGCGTTTTCAGCATGTCGGCCACCAATCGCCCGACCCGGCCGAAACCGATGATGACGGCGTGTGGCGGGCTTTCCTCGTCCAGCGACGGCGCATTTTGCCCTGCGGCGTCAACCCGGCGGGCAAGGCGCCGTCCCGCCCATGCCAGCAATGGCGTTACGGTCAGGCCGAAGGCCGTCACCGTCTGCCAGAACTGGGCGGTGCCGGGGGCAATCAGGGCCGCGCTGCTGGCCGTGGCCAGAACGATAAGGGTGGTTTCCGAAGGGCTGGCCATCAGGATGCCCGCCTCGGTTGCGACGCCGCGCCGCGCGCCAGTCAGGCGAAGGATGCCGCCTGTCACTATCGCCTTGACCACGACGACACCGGCCGTGGCGGCAAGGATCGCAACCCAGTTTCTCGCAACAGCGGCCAGATCGATGCTCATGCCCACCGTGATCAGGAAAATCCCCAGAGCCAGCCCCTTGAAGGGCGCGGTGATACCCTCGACCTCGGTGTGATATTCGGTTTCGGCGATCAGCAGGCCCGCGATCAGCGCGCCAACGATGGGCGAAAGGCCGACGCCTGCGGTTGCAAGGGACGCGACGATGACGACCAGCAAGCTGGCCGACAGGAAGAGTTCGGGGCTTTTGGTCCGCGCCGCCTGCGCAAACAGGTGGGGCAGAAAATAGCGGCCAAAGACCATCAGAATGGCGACGACCAGCGCGCCATAACCCAGCGTTTGCGCCAGTTCGACCCAATCGGCGCCGCCCGCACGCGGGGCCAGCGCACCCAGCAGGAAGATGATCGGCACCAGCGCCAAATCTTCAAACAACAGCATGGCCAAGGCGGCGCGTCCAACCGGAGTGGTCGATCCGGCAATAGGCAGGACCAGCGCCGTCGACGACATGGACAGGGCAAAGCCAAGGCCGACCGATCCGACGGCGCTCTGTCCCATCATTTTCAGGCCGATGCCCAGAACCAGCGCCGCCACCAGCAATTCGGCTGCGCCCAATCCCAGCACTTGTTTGCGCATGGCCCAAAGGCGGTCGAAAGACAGCTCCAAGCCGACCGAGAACAGCAGGAGGATGATGCCGAATTCGGCATAAGGCGCCAAAGCCTGTGCGTCGGTGATCGTGACATAGGCCAGCCACGGGGCGTCGGCCACGTGGCGGCCAAGGCCGTAGGGGCCGACCAACAGCCCGACCAGAATGAAGCCGATCACCGGCGTAATGCGAAAACGTGCAAAAACCGGAATTACGATGCCCGCCGCGCCCAGAATGACCAGCGCGTCACCAAGCGGTGTCGAAGGAGAAAATGAAACATGAGCCATATCCGCAGGCTAAGCGATGGTGGCGGATATGTCACGGTCGAACCCACCCGGACATGGAACGTGGCGAAATTGTCATGGGCTGGTCACAAAAATAACCACTGTTGCGTTTTGTGCAATTGGCGTTGCATTTTTCGCTTTGCGTGAAAGGGCGAATCGGATAATCAGAATGCAACGAAAAGAAGTTTGGGGATTTGTTGGATGCGTAAGACCGGTAAGCGGATTTGGTTGTACCTGGCGGGATATGCGGTTTCGGCCGCTGGCGTGCTCGCCATCCCGGCTCAGGCCGCCGATCTTGCTACGCCGGTGACCATGGCCGCCGCGGTGCAGGTGGAAAGCCCGTCGACTTCGATGGCTCTTTCTCCGGTTGCGGCGGCCATGGATCTGATGCGATCGGGGCGTTCGGCCGATGCGCTGGCGTTGCTCGAACCGGCAATGGGCAAGCTGCAAATGGTGGGCAAGGCCAGCGGGGCAAAGCCCTATTGCCAGCATGACGGTTTGGTCGCGCGCGGGGTAAAGGTGCTGGACGCGGATCTGTGCGATGCACTCTATTTGCGCGCTTTTGCTCTGACCGAATTGGGCCGCCGCACCGACGCGATCGAAGCGTTGGAACAATTGACCCAGCTTTCGCCCGACTATCCGCGCTATTTTGTCGAACTGGCCTATGCCTATCGCGCCGGCGGGGACAAGGCTTCGGCCATGGAAACCTATCGCCATGCTGCTGAACTGGCATCGGCGCCGGGCCAGCAGAAATATCGCGCAGCGGCTTTGCGCGGCATCGGCTATCTGCTGGTGGACAAGGGTGATCTCGAAGGTGGGGAGAAAGCCTATCGGGACAGCCTGAGCGACGATCCGCAAAACAAGATCGCGCTGGGCGAACTGCAATATATTGCCCGCAAGCGCGGTGCGATGGAACAGAAGGGCGGCTAAGACCCTAATGACCCTCTTTCAGGGGGGAAGCTGAAGGGCGCCTGTTAACGCAGGCGCCCTTTTTATTTGATCTCAGCCCGCGTAAAACGCGCCAAAAAGAAGAGGCCCGGTTTCCCGAGCCTCTCTTTTCGTCGTCAAATGATCGAGGAGCGATTACGCTTCCTTGGCCATTTCGGCTTCGAGGTTCTGCACGATGGCTTCGAAGAACGCTTCGGTCGTCAGCCAGCCCTGTTCGGGGCCGATCAGCAGCGCGAGGTCCTTGGTCATCTTGCCGCTTTCCACGGTTTCGATGCAGACGCGTTCCAGCGTCTGGGCAAACTTCACCACTTCGGGGGTGTTGTCGAAACGGCCGCGATAGATCAGGCCGCGCGTCCACGCGAAGATCGAGGCGATCGGGTTCGTCGAGGTCGCCTTGCCCTGCTGGTGCTGGCGATAGTGACGGGTCACGGTGCCGTGGGCGGCTTCGGCTTCGACGGTCTTGCCGTCGGGCGACATCAGAACCGAGGTCATCAGGCCCAGGGAGCCAAAGCCCTGCGCGACGGTGTCCGACTGAACGTCGCCGTCATAGTTCTTGCACGCCCAAACGAACTTGCCCGACCACTTGAGGGCCGAGGCCACCATGTCGTCGATCAGACGGTGTTCGTAGTGGATGCCGGCTTCCTTGAACTTTTCGGCGAAACCTTCGGTGGCGAAGACTTCGGCGAACAGGTCCTTGAAGCGACCGTCATACTTCTTGATAATGGTGTTCTTGGTCGACAGATACACCGGCCAGCCAAGCGACAGGCCATAGTTGAACGATGCGCGGGCAAAGTCGCGGATCGAATCATCCAGATTGTACATCGACATGGCGACGCCTGCCGACGGGAACTTGAACACTTCGCGGTCGATCACCTGACCATCGTCGCCTTCAAACACCAGGCGCAGCTTGCCAGGGCCGGGGACGAGGAAGTCGGTGGCGCGATACTGGTCACCAAAGGCGTGACGGCCAACCACGATGGGGTCGGTCCAGCCCGGCACCAGACGGGGCACGTTGCTGATCACGATGGGTTCGCGGAACACAACGCCGCCCAGGATGTTGCGGATCGTGCCGTTGGGCGACTTCCACATTTCCTTGAGGTTGAATTCTTCCACGCGGGCTTCGTCCGGGGTGATCGTGGCGCACTTTACGCCGACGCCATATTCGCGGATCGCGTTGGCCGAATCGACCGTCACCTGGTCGTTGGTCGCGTCGCGATTTTCCACCGACAGGTCGTAATACTTCAGGTCGATGTCCAGATACGGCAGGATCAGTCGTTCACGGATCCACTGCCAAATGATCTTGGTCATTTCATCGCCGTCGATTTCGACGACGGGGTTGGCTACCTTGATTTTTGCCATGTGCTTTATCTTCCCTGGGGTGGATTGGCTTGCCTTCCCCCGTAGCATAGGATTTCCGCCGCGCAAGGGCGGGTTTTCGCAATGTGGGTTGCATAAGGTGGAATGTTTTTGATATTGCGAAGTCATATCAAAAATCTGGCGCAACTAAGGCATTCAGCCGCCTTTCCGGCTCTGGGCAAGGCTATTTTAACGCCGATGCCGTAGATTATCCTGACCGGAACGTTCGCCTGATGTGATCAGGCCCCAAGCGGTTGGAGCCATCCATGTCTGCCCTTGAAGTTGATGTCATTTTGCGCACGCATAATCGGGCGGACATGTTGCCCGATGCGGTGGCGTCTTTCTTTGCCGCCGATATGCGCGGGGTGAATGCACGCCTGCTGGTGGTCGATAATGCGTCGAGTGATGGCACGGCGGCATTGTTGCAGTCTTTGCGCCAAACCTATGGCGAAACTTTGGTGCCGCTCTATGAAGCGCGCCCCGGTCCTCAACATGCGTTGAACGCTGCGCTGGTTCATGTCAGCTCGGAGATCGTCGCTTGTTTCGATGATGATGAACGCATCGTACCGGGCTGGTTTCAGGCGATTCGGCGCGAATTTGCCGATCCCGAAACGGACTATATCGCCGGCCCGGTCCTTTTTCCCGCGGGCAGCAGTCTGCCGGAATGGTTGCCGTCGGGGTTCAATGGCGCCCTTGGTTTTATTGACCATGGGGCGGAGCGGCGACAGTTCGCCCCCGGCTTTCACGGCATGTTGACGCAGGGGAATTGCGCGCTGCGGGCCAGGATTTTCGACGAATTCGGTCCCTATCCCGAAGTCTTCAACACGGCGGAGGATCGCTGGCTCAACCAATGGTTGACCGATCAGGGCAAGCGCGGGTTCTATTGCCCTGATTTTGGCGTGACCCACCTGTTGCAACCCGCGCGCGTCAGCCGGGAATATTTCCGCCAATGGGCGCTGCGTGAAGGGCGCGATCTGGCCACCTGTGACACGTTGCTTTCGAGGCCCAATATGCTGGCCCAGCGGTGGTATTGGCGCAAGATTGCCGGTTGCGCGGCGCGCCGTCTGGTGGGGGCCGGATCGGCGGCCGAATTGTTCCGCGACGAATTGGAACTGCGCGTGGCAGCCAGTTACGCCGCCACTCTGCTCAAACCTCGCGCGGCTTAGGCCGCCGAGCGGCGCCCCAGCTTTTCCATTCCAATAGAATACATCCGCAATCCGATGTTGCGGATTTCAATCGTGGCCGGGTGGCGAACCAGAAACAGGCAGGCCAGCCAGCAGGGAATGCCCGCCAGCGAAAGCGCAATCAGCAAGCCCCAGCCAATGTCTGCCGCGCCCATGCCCAGCCAGTTTTGCGCGATAATCAAGGGAATGCCCGCGCCATAGGCCGCCACCGCGCTGCGCCAATAGATGTTGAGCAGGCTGCGAAAACGAAAGTGCATCAGGCGGCCAAGAAATACGCCATAGATACCCACCCAGATTAGACCATAGACGATGCGACTGGCCGCCGCCGCTTCGACGCCGATGAAGCAGGCGATGGTGAGGCAGGCCAGAATGATGGCGGTGTCGATCCAGTTCACCCAGATCAATGTGCGGATGCGACCCAACAGGATCGGCACATCCATTTGCAGCGGGATCGCCACAAATAAGGTTTCCGAAATCGCGGTCCATTTCAGCAGCGGCACCACGCCCGCCCATTTCGGCCCATAGAGCAAATGCACCAGGGGCCCTGCGGCCAATCCCAGTCCCACCATCGCGGCCCAATTGACCGCCGTATTGCAGGCCGTCAGGTGCAGATAGGACGGCGCCAGCGGGTCGCCCGCATCCCGTTTACGCGCAAAGGCGGAATAGAACACCGATGTCAGCCCGCTGGTGACCAAGGTGGATAATTGCGCCGACAGAGCGGTGGCGCGGCTGAACAGGCCCGTCGCGGTTACGCCCAGCAAGCGGGCAACGATCAGGTCTTGCGTGCGCATGCCGATCGCGCCACTGGCGCTGATGAAAAAGGAATTGGCGCTGAAAGAGAGGAGCGGTCGCGCAGTGGCCCACTCACGCGGGATTCGCGGCCAGACCGGGCGAAAACGCATCACCAGCCCCGTCCGCAGGATCGCCGCCAGCAGCAGCCCCCAGGCCAGCGCCGAAGGACCGATCCCGCGCGAGGCCAGATAGATGCTGAGCAGGCCGCCCGACAGAGCGCTGGAAATATTGGCGATAAACAGCGCGCGAAAATTCATCTCTCGCGTCAGCAGACCGACCGGGATTAGCGCGAAGGGGCTGATAAAGCTGGCCCCGGCAATGATGAGCGTTAGCGGCACCAGCGTCGGGTTGCCGTAGAAATAGCCAATGACCGGCGCCAAAGCCCCCAGAACCACCGCGACGCCGCAGGCAATCGAAACCGCGATCCCGGCATAGTCACGCACATGGGCCGGGTCCATCGCCTGTTGTCCGGAAACGAACCGCGTGATCCCGGCATCCTGAAACATCGAGACCAGCATCGAGGAGGCCAGCGCCACCGAATAGACGCCAAATTCCGCCGGGCTGAGATAGAGCCGCGAGATGATGACGCTGACGCCGAACTGGATCACAAAGGCCAGATATTGCGTCGCCATGGACCATGCGATGGAGGCTCGAATCGACATGGGTCAGCAATCGACCGAATGATGGGAATGGGCAGCGATCATAGTGCCGATGATTTATACCGGCAGAGGTAAAGATTTATCCTGAGAGCAGGGGGCGATGAAGCGACCTGATTACCAGAATCAAAAAACCCGCCAGCTTTGCAGCTTGGCGGGTTTTTGAATGGTGGGCGTAGGAAGGATTGAACTTCCGACCCCTGCGATGTCAACGCAACGAGCGTGACTCAAAATGGCAGTTTTCCGGGGTTTCTGCCCATTTCTGGGTGGGAACAATAAAAGAACATGCACCCCTTTTGCGTGAGTCTCACGCAAATTTCACGCAAGTTTTTGAAGGAAAACCCATGAGCCAATTAACCGCTATTGCCGGCGATTCGCATGTCGCTTGGACCGTCTCCAGCACCGCCTATCTGCGCAACCTCGATGAGGAGGATCTAGCGCGCGAGTGCATCGCGATCCACCACCAGAACGCCCCGAAGCGCAATGAGAGCGGCGGCACTACGCTGAGCGTCAAATGCCCTGCGCTTATCGTCTCGCTCTATTACGAGCCGCGCGAGGTTGCCGACCGGGTGGCCGCTATCCTGAATGCGCATTGGGATACGTTCGAGGAACCCGCAGGAGATCCTTGGCGGCCGATTGATGAGAATACGCCGAGGGAAGGCTGGGATAGCCCGATCCTGACTTGCCGCATGGGTGAGACGATGCAATGGTTCGGCAACAAGTTCGTCGCGGGTTACGCTGAGCCACCCGAGGCCGCCTACTGGAATGAGGCTGGGCACTGTTGGACGCCGATCCAGCGCCCGCACGATCCATGGGAACCAACCCACTGGCAGCCAATGCCAACACCTCCGGCGCAGGAGGGGTATGGCGTATGACCTATTCGCCCGGTGAACCCATGCGCTTCGCCTCACTGGATACCAGTAAGGTCAAAAACCGTTGCGCCAACTGCATGGAACCATATCGAGCGCACCGCCCGCGCATGAGCGCACCACCGCTGTGTTCCAACGGACGCGGGATCTATCGCGAGGCATCAGAGGAAGAATTGAGCGCTGCTTATAACGCGGCTTTTCCCGATGGCCATTCCCAGCCTATCGCCACGTTTGACCTGAACAATCCGGCTGATGTTGAGCGAGCCAAAAACCTGCTCTCGCCAGATGCGTTGCACCGATTCTTTGGCCCTGGCGGCGGTGGATTGCCTGCGCTCGATGCCGCTATTCGAGATGGCGCACAGAAGGGAGAGGGGTGATGCCGATCCGGCCCGAGAACCGCGC
Source organism: Novosphingobium sp. Sphag1I (assembly GCF_056279125.1). Classification (NCBI taxonomy): domain Bacteria; kingdom Pseudomonadati; phylum Pseudomonadota; class Alphaproteobacteria; order Sphingomonadales; family Sphingomonadaceae; genus Novosphingobium; species Novosphingobium sp. Sphag1I. The sequence continues at coordinate 159,508 of NZ_JBWBQS010000004.1, forward strand.
CCGCTATCCGAAGGACTGGAAAACCATCAGCCTGCGCATCAGGACCGAACGCGCAGAAGGCCGCTGCGAGTGCGACGGGGAATGCGGTGACGATCACGGAGGCCGGTGCAGCGCCATCAATTACGAGGCGCATCCGATCACCGGTAGCAAGGTCATCTTGACGGTCGCCCATCTCGACCATGTGCCTGAGCATTGTGAGGATGGGAACCTCAAGGCCATGTGCCAGCGGTGCCACAACCGATACGACAACCCCATGCGCCGGGCGGGCATCCGTGAGCGCGCCTTTGCCGGGCAGGGGAATTTGTTCAGCTACACAGGAGACGCACCATGACCAATAAGACCGAACCCGCTGCGGATGTGGTGGAGGCTGGCAACAAGCTGGCCGCACAAGCCCGCTCTTATTCAAGGGGACTTTCTGGTACGGTAGCGCTAGGGGCTGCCTTGAATAATTGGGACAAGGTAAGTCGCGCCGCCCTATCCGCCATGCCCGCGCCATCGGCTGAACCTGTGGGGCGCGAGCCCCCTGAATTATTGAGCAAGGATGAGGCAAAAGCCATCCTTGCCGATGCCGAGAGGCTTTGGCGCGATTTGCAAGAGAATCAACTTGGCGGGTTTTCTGGTATCAATAGACCGTTTTATATTCTTCATGAATTTCGCCGTGTGATCGAAAAGTATGGCAGGCGTGACGTTGGCCTTACTTGGTCAAAAAATGATTTGGATGCCATTGCCACCCCACAACCCACGCCCGCACAGGTCCGCGCCGAGGCGCTGCGCCTTGCTAAGTTGGTATTGGATGCACGGGATACTGGCGATGAAATCGCTGTTGTAGAAGCTGCGGAAACCCTTCTCGCCCTGATCGGAGACGCGCAATGACTGACCTTATCCAGCGTCTTGAGGCTGGTGCTATGCAGCAGGAGCGGGAGTTGTTGTTGGAGGTGTGGTCATCATTATGCCCCCAGCCCAAACTGGAAGATGAGCCAGAGTGGCAAGGGCCGGGAACGCTGCGCCAACCGCTTTACCATCACTGGTACGTCAATAAGCAATCTTTCCATGCCATGCTAGACTGCGGCGCATACCTCGATGCAGTGAGGCTGCTCCTCCCCGATGGCCACTCATGGGCATGCGGATCTTGCGGCGAGGATGACATGCCTTGGGCCTGCGTGACCTTGAACAGCTTTGAGGATGGTTGCCCGGATTTCACCGGCAGCGCGATCACTGAGGCGCTGGCTTTGGCCGCCGCGATCCTAAAGGCAAAGGAGGCTGTTGCCAGCGATTCGGCGGCGGATTAGGATCACCATGTCACGGTGAGTTCGCTTGCTTTGCCCCCGGCCTCCGCGAGGAAGCCGGGGTTTCATTGAGGTAGGTTAAGGCGAGCCAACATAGCTCCCATCGGGAGCCATGACGCACCTATTCCCTGCAACATATTTCCCGTTTGGGCAGAGCGTGACCTTACCGGAACCGCCCATATAGCTTCCATCAGGGGCCATGCGCGGCGTGCCAGCCACATATGAACCATCGGGAGCCACCTGCGCTGGGCCGGAAGTGTATGTGCCATCGGGCGTCATTGTGCATTGGCCAACGACATAGGTACCGTTCGGGCAGATACGCGGGTTTTGCGGAGGCTGCGCTTGGACTGGCCGGATGTATTGCGGCGATGGCGCCGCATAGTTCCGCTCCTGCTCCGTGGGCTGAACAGATGCCCCGACAATGCCGATGGCTGCGCCAGCAAGCAAAGCATCCTGCGATTCCCGCATACCTTGGCGCCTGGCACTCGATGCGCAGTCAGAGTTTTCCGGCGTTCCCTTCTGATAGCCAAACTGCTTTGCGCATTGCGCAGAATAAAAGCTCTGCGCGCAACCAGACAGGCCAAGCAAAAGTATAGACGCGATCAGCTTCCTCATGAAGTCACCCGATTCTTGAACAGGTGACTGTGCTGGACCTGATCGCGCCTATGTTCAATCACCTATCGCTTTGGCATGAGGAATGTCTCCTCATACCAGCGCTGCGCCCTGACGAAGGTGTCATATTCATCCTTGGTCAGGCTGGCCACGAATGCCTGCTGATCCTTCTTGGAGATGGGGCCCAGCGGCGCGGCGCGCTTAATCATCTGCTGGAAGTCGCCGGCATCGACGCCAAGCTCGATCATCTTCCGCATGGCCTTGTCGGCAGCCTCATTATCGCCATAGCGCAGCGCCGTGCGATAATCGCGCGTGGCCTCTGACCGTTTCGAGGTGAAGCCGCCGTCAAACTCCTGACCCTTTTCGCGCTTGAGCCAGTCATAGGCGATGCCGCGCGCCTCGTTATAGGCAATTTCCCCCGGATCGCGCCGATAGATGAAAGCCTCCTGCCATGAGCGGCCATAGCCGCGCGAGGGCTTGTCCATCGCCATGTCATATTCGTTCTCAAGGCTGAATGTAGACAAGAAGTTGCGCCAGCGATCATTGACCGGGCGAGGGGTGAACACGTCGGGCCAGAACTTCTTGCCCATAGCGCCCTCGATGGGGGCGGTGATGATAGGCGAAAGCCCGCCGACGGCTTTATTCACCGTGCTCTTGGGGATCGCCAAAAGGGCATCGCTGAGACTTACCCGGCCAAGCTCATAGTCCTTTGCCATCTTGGCCATATCAGCCATCCCAAACCAGCCGAGGGCATCAGACAGCGCGCCTTGCGTGCGCAGAGTGATGATGTCGCCGTTGGCATTGCGGCCGAGGATGACGTGCATCTGACGCTTCTGGTTATCGTCAAGCTCATCCTCTTCGTCACCGAAGAACAGCATGTTCCAGAGCGAGAACATTCCGTACATCGCGGCCATGCGGATCACCAGCCAAGCCGAGGTGCGCGCGCCCTGCGCCAACGCCATGCCGCCCCCGGTGGCGATGCCTTTGCCAATGCCCTGCGAATAGGCATTGGCACTCAGGCGCCAGTAGCGGCGGGTGTTGATTTCGGTCCAGGACCAGAATGGGATGATCGTCTCGCGCAGCCAGCTACCGTAATGGCTGATTGCGCCATAGTCACCCAGCAGATCGCGCGCCAGCATGGCGGCCCGGTCCTTCTGGTCCTGAACGGCATCGACCATGTTGGGGCGTGATGCGCCATAGCCGATGCTGGATTGGCTATCGCCGCGCTCCAGCCGCTCGACGTAATCGAGATAGGCGGCATAGCGGAAGATGTTCTCGCGCCACTGTGTCGCCCCTTGCAGGGCATTCCACGCTTTGCGCAGCGGGATCATCGTCACCCTATTGAGCGTGCCTGGCTGCTTGGCGAAGCGCTCGAAAGGGGCCAGCGTGTTGATGTCGGGGATTTCCTGCACCGACAGGCCCGAATCGAAAACGCCGCGGGCGACTGCCTCGTTGTACCGATCAGACGCCTTGATCCGGCCCAGCTTTACATCAGCCAGTTCGCGCGCCGCCCGGCCGACCTGCTTGAGCAACTGCGGGTTGCCTGCCAGCACCGCATCAAGATCGCCCGTCAGGTTGTTCAGGTTGTATTTGAAGAAGCGGCGGGGGTTCACCAGCACCCAGCGCTTCCACGCGCGCAGCGGTTCGCGGGCAAGGTGTTCAAACAGTCCGTCGTTTTCCTGCCTGCGCAGGTTGCTGAGCGTGTCGGCCACTTCGGTAGGCAGGATCATGGTATAGCGATCACCGCCCATGGCAAGCTGGCTGCGCGCGCCCTCCAGCGCCGCGCGGAACACTGTGGGGTCAATCCCTGCCGGGGCGTCAAGCTGGGCGATCATGGTGTCGATGGCGTGCTCAGGCAGCGTCTTGACCGTGAACAGGAGCTTGCCCTCATCGGGCTGCCATGTGCGATAGCCCTCGGGCGCCAGGCGCTTCACCAACTCGCTCGCGTCCTGATCGTTGATATAGTCGCGGCCCAGCAGGTTCTTGGTCCACGAGCGGCGCTGCCCGATGGCCTTCATGACCATGGCCGCGCCCATCGCGCCCGGCTGATCCGTATCGAGCATCCATGAGAGGAAGGCGAAGGGCGGATCGCCCACAGCGCCCTTGCCGCTCTCAATGGCATCGGCCGCACTCTGGAAGCGGGCGGGAACCTTGATTTCGCCATCCTTCAGGTGCTGGCGCACAAGGTCGAAGCCCATGGCGATGGATTGGCGGAAGCCCTTTTCGGTGTCGATCAGCGTGGCTGCCTGCCCGCGCTCATCGTCGGTGGACTGCTGATCGTCGATAGTGTCCTGCGCCTCTTGGAGTTTCGCCGCCACGCCATCCTTGTTGCTGTCCTTTGCCTGCCTGCGCAGATCCTCAAGGATGTTGTGCGGAGAGTTCTTGATCCACTCGATGGTCTGCGCGACCGGAATGTCGACGAACGCCCGGTTCAGCCAGTCAAACTCGGCTTCCAGCAGGTTGGCGTTGATATCCAGCGTCGAGCCCATGCGCTTTGCCCACTTGGGCGTTTTGAGCTTCTGTCCCGGCGTGCGGGCATAGTTGGCCTGCGCGCGGGCATATTCCAAGACCTGATGCCGGTAATAGGCAGGGTTCTTGATCTGCTCGGCCTCCAGCACGCCGGCGGCGACAAGCTCCTGAGCAATCTGCCGGTTGGCCAGCTTGCGCTTCATGGCCGCCTTCCAGATGCGCTGTTCAGGATCGGCCATCAGGATACGGTCGATCTTTGCCTTCTCCTCCGTGAGGCTGCCGGGCGTAAAGCCAAAGGGCAGGTCGCGTTCGTTGGCCGCATCCCATGCCAAGTCGTCAAGGATCACTTTACGAGTGAACAGGTCCAGATCTTCCTTGGAGAAATCCTTCACCATGTCCTCCAGCATTGCCACAGTGCGCTCGCGCGCGTGCTGCGGCGCGCTCTCAATGGCGCGGAGCTTTTGCTGGAGCGCCGAATATTTCGGCTCGTTGGGCAGGGCGATCCAGTGGCGGGTCAGGCCATGCCATGTGTGCTCTGCCGTCTCCTTCAGGCGATCGATCAGGGATTGGGTGCCTCCGACACCGGCCTTGGCCTCCTGAAAGCGGCGCTCGGTTTCCGCGCTGTCAAACTCGGGGCTTTCAGGCAGGCTGGCCCGGTAATTGCCGCGCCCGCCCGCGCCGATTTCGCGTCCGCCCATCTGCCCGGCGTTGATCGCCCGCATCACGTCCTCGGCGGTGTTGAAGCCGTTGCCGCGCAGGGCATTGCCCAGCGCTTCGATGAAGTCGCGCAAGCGCTTGAAGGTCCGGTTGATGATGCCGGTTTCTGCCTGCGGATTGGCGGCCCAATTCTTGAAGCGATCCGCAATAGCCTCTTCCACCTGGGCATCTTCTGACAGATTGAGGTGGCTGTAGCGGCGGCGGATAGATGCCATCATGGACTGATCGGCCCGCGCGGCGCGCGCCAGCACGGCCCATTCGCCGTCGTAGATCAGCCCAAGATCGCGCAGCGCATGGATCACCTCATGGTTGAGCGTATCGAGCGGGGCCTGCTTTACGGCGAGGGCGACGTTGATGATGCTGTTGCGATAGGTGCCTGCCGCACCTTCGATGCTGGTCAGCTTATCCTTGACCGACAGGGCAATACGCTCGGACAGGCCAAGGTCCTTCATGCGGTTGCTCAGTTGCTCCATGGTGGCGGCATAGCGCTCACGCTCGGCGCGGGCATCTCGGCCCATTTCCATGCCTTCCAGATCGCGTTCGGCGTAACGCTTAGCCAAATCGGCCGGAACGTCTTCCACAGGCAGGAAGGCCCCATTGCTTTCTTGGTCAACAGAGAATAGATTCAAGTTGTCGGCGGTGACTTCCACTTCGGGCAACGCATATTTGCGCCCCTCGGTCTGAATAGACTGGCCGCCGACATTATCTCCCGGATTATCAGTCAGGTAATAGAAGCGGCGGCCATCTGCCATTTCATGCACCAGTACACCATAGCGGCGAATCTCGTCACCGATCTTTACCGGGGCCGTGTATTTATGAGTCGCGATGACGCCCCGCGCCGCCCACTTTTCCGAGGGTGCAACCGGCTCGGCATGTTCGCCCTTGGCGATGATTTCCGCGATGGCGGGGACAGCGGAAAAGATACGGTCGCCGCCATTGATCTTCGATTCTCCGATCCGGCCAAACGAAACCTTCGCGCCGTCGGATGATGTGATGGTCTTGGCGCGCAGGTTGGCCTTGAACCATGCCCGTGCCTTGCGCCCCATGTCGAGGATATCGCGGGCCGGGCCAAGCTCTGATCCGGTCAGGTCTGCAACCGGCTCATCTTCGGGGATGCTCGCCTTCGGTGCGGCGGCTTCGCGCGCAGCTTGTGATGCTGCCGTCTCGGAAGCCAGTTCCCCTTGAAGGCGCGCGCGCTCGGCAACCTTCTCGCCAAGGTCGGCCGCATATTCGAACGGCGCCCCGATCTTGCGGCGGGCTTGCGCCAGTTCCACCTTCGCATCCTCAATGTCGCGCTCGGCGCGCACCTTGTCGCTTTCAAGGCGGCCAACGGCATTGCCGATACGCTGAGACAGGCCGGTGGGGTCAATGTTCTCGACTGACGTGCGCGTGTCGAGAATGGTCAGTTCGACAGGACCGGCCTCGACCACCACATCATAGGTCTTGCGCGGCTTGCCATCCACGGTCTGGGTGGTGATGAGCGCCAGCACCGGCAGGTTCCCCTGAAACCGGCCAATCTCCATGCGCGCATCGGGATCACCGAGTTTGTAAGAGGCCATGGCCGTTTCAATCTGCGAGGCCATGGCGCTGCCTGCCTCGCCCGGCTTCTGATACTTGACGCCATCCACGGTCATGGAGAACGGCGCATAGGGCCCGCGCGCTTCAATCGCGGCGGCAAGGCGCGATGACGCGCCGCCCTTCTGCTCCACCATACGCTCCAGCGCTTCCTTGCGCCATTTCAGGCTTACCTGTTCTTCGGCATGGGCCGCTTCCAGCTTGGTCAGACGCTCGATCTCATTGGACAGCCCGGCAAGCTGGATGACGCGCTCATCGCCAGCAGCAAGGGCCGAGGCCATTTCATATTGGTTGGCCTCGGAGATATCCTCCAGCGAACGGATGGAATCGTCGCCGCGCATGGCCTGCTCAATGAAGCGCTGCTTGCGGCTGACCATGTTCCATGCGGTCGAATCATAGGTGCCCTTGGTGGCATACCAATAGATTTCCGCCTCGGGGTTCATGTTGCCCTGACGGATAATCCGGCCATGGGGCTGTTCAACGTCCGAGGGATACCAGGGCGGGGACAGGTAATGCAGGGCCTTGAGGCGGGCCTGCACGTTCACGCCCGTACCCATGTTCTTCGGACTGCCCAGCAGCACGCGCTTCACCGCGCTGCGCATGTCCTTGAAGGTAGCCTCCTTCTTGGCGTGGGTGTTCTGGTCGTTCATCCATGCCACGGCATCGCGCGAGATGCCTGCTTCCGCGAGGCGCTTATCCACCCATGCCCGCGCGTCGAAGCCGCGGCTCTTTGCCACCATGTCGCCAAAGCCTACCGCCGAAAAGACGATCTGGGTTGCACCCTTGCGGGCCATAGGCTTGCCGGTGGCCGGGTCTTGATAGGTGATACCGCCGAATTCCCGATGCTTCTCGATGATGCGGTCGATCATCTTGTTGAGCTTCGACGAAGGATCATTCGGAAGCGACGGATCGACGAAGCGCATGTCGATCGCGGAGAGCCTGCCATCGGTGATGATGTTGATGATCGGGTCAGGATTGCCCGGTTGCTCCTTACTCGGCTTCCAGCGGCGACTTTTCTCGATGCGCTCCTGCAGCGTCACCTTCATGTAATCACTCAGGTCATCGGATGCCTCGGCAATCACGTTTTCAGGGAGGCCGCCCTTGAGCGCGGGGCGCTTCACCAGATCGCCAAGCTGATCGCTGGTCAGCACGTCCATGAAGCTGCGGACGCGCTTCATCATTTCCGGCACGTTCACGAATTTGGAGAAGCGCTCGACCATTTCATAGCCGCCCGCCGCGTTCTGCTCAAAGCCGGAAACTACCTCGCCAAACATCGAGGCCCACGCATCGAATGCCTGCAGGCCGTCGCGCTCCAGCCCAGCCTGATCCATGTACCGCATCACGGTATAGATTTCGGCCATGGTGTTGGTGACGGGCGTGCCCGATGCCAGAACGGCGGCGCGACCCGGGCGCTGCTCATTGAGCCACAGCAGCTTGATGTAGAGGTCGAGCGCGCGCTGCGAGCCGTTGGCATCGATGCCCTTCACTGCCGTCCGGTTGGTGGCGAAGTCGAGCTTGCGGAATTCGTGGGCCTCATCGATGAACAGGAAATCAACGCCCATTTCCTCAAAGGTCAGGGCCTTGTCCTTACCTTCGGTGGCTGCCTTGCCTTCAAAGCGGCGCTTCATCTGCTCGATCTGCTTTTCCAGCTTGGACCGGGCGATGCGGTTTTCCTGTCCCTTCAACTCATCCATGACCATTTCGAGTTCGGAGATGAACCGGTCCACCACACGCGAGCGCGTCTCGGCCGAGGTGCCAATTTTCCCGAACGACGAGTGGGACACGATCACAGCATCGGGATCATTCAGCGCGGCCTGCGCCATGAAGCGTCGGCGATTGCTGGTATGGAATGCGTTCTCGTCGGCCACCATGAGATTAGCAGCCGGATAGGCATCAAGGAACTCACGCGCGAACTGGTTTAGCATGTGGTTCGGGACCACATACATAGGCTTCTGGATCAGCCCGAGGCGGCGCTGCTCCATGCCTGCCACGATCATTTCCAGCGTCTTGCCCGCGCCCACCGCATGGTTGAGATAGGTGTTGCCGGTCGCAATCACCCGCCAGATGGCACGGCGCTGATGATCGTAGAGGTTATAGCGCGTGCTCAGGCCGGGGAAGGTGAGGTGCTTGCCATCAAACTTGCGCGGGGCAAGGTTGTTGAACAGGCGATTATACTTGTCGGCCAGACGGGTCGCACGGTCGCCATCGGTCCAGACCCACGACTTGAACTTATCGGCCATCTTCTTGGCGCGCTCATTGGCCAGAGCGGTCGCCTCCTGATCGGTCCACGTCTTGGTCGTACCGTCGATTTTTTCCGTGCGCGTGATCTTGATGGTGCGGTTGTTCAGCACGGCATCCAGCAATTCGCGCGCGCTGCGATCTTCGGTTGCCCATTCAGAGGTCGCGGTGCGGCCCCAGCGTTTGGATGAATCAGGCACGATCCATGAGCCGGTTGCAGGCTCATAGCGGATACCCTGCATTTCCTCTCCCAGCACCTCGCGGGAGAAGGCCTCAACGACGCCGGATTCAATCCAGCCCGCGCCCAGCTTTACGGCAATGTCTGAATGGGCCAGCGGGCGCGGTTGCACCTTTACCAGCGCCTCGACATTACGGTCAAAGCGGGGATCGGCCTTTGCCGCGATGCTGGCCTCGTCCAGCTTTGCCACCACATCGCCCGACAGATATTCATCAGCCATCAGCCAAGAGCCGTCGGGATGCTGGAACACCTCATCGCCAAGCTCGGCAATGACCTCCTTTTCGCTCTTGCCCAGCAGGCCGGCGACATAGGCGGGATCAAAGCGGCCAATCTCGTCGAGAGTCACGGCCACGGCATCAGTCGCCGTTTTGACCTCGGGCCGGGAAGGCTTTTTCAGCGTGCGATCCAGCAGGAACGGCGCCTTGCTGATCTTGCCGTCGTCACCGATCTTTTCCAGCGCTTCGACCAGCGTGCTTTCAATGTCGGCGTCAAGCCGCTTGCGGTTTTTCAGACGGCGATAGGTGACGGTAGTTTCATTGCCATCATCATCGGTGAAGGTGCGCTCAGTTTCGCTGAACGCAGAGATTTCACCATGCTTTGCAACGAATGAATCATAGGCCTTGTTCAGCGCGGCGAGGGAATTTTGCCAGTTCCCATCCTGCAATTGGTCACGCTGCGCCTGTTTCACCGCATCGCGGAGGGGCACATAATCCTTGATCCAGTCCAGATCCTTGGCGCTTAACTTTTCGCCCAGGTCAGACAGCGCGCGTCCCACGCCATCCTCGCGCCGGAACAGCGTGCCGTCCTTCACATAGACAGCACCTTCCTTTTCGGCCGATGGGCGCATGTCTGCCTCAACCGTTCTGGCCACAGCTTCGGATGCGGCCCTGGGCGCAGCATCCTTATAGATGCCCTCGGGCAGGGCTTTGATTGCTGTGGCGAATGCTTGCTCGATGTTCTGTTCACCGGGCGCAACGGTATATTCCTTGGCCCGATACATGGAGCCAGTGGTGGAATGCTGGCCCAGAACCATTTCAGGATGGTCCATATAGTACCGATTGACCGGGATCTGGGTGCCATCGACCGTAAGAGGTTCAGATGCCAGCCAATCCGCGCCAGCCCGTTCAGTCCCCGGCGCCCGCCGCTGGAGGAACAACACATCGGTCACAACCTCGGTGCCCGCGTTTTCCTTGAACGCGGTCTGGGGCAGGCGGATTGCCGCGACCAAATCGGCTCGGTCTGCGATGTACTGGCGCGCCTTGGGGTCGAGCTTGTCCATCGTGTAGCGCGACGTGACGAACACCAGCAGGCCACCGGGACGAACCTTATCGATCGTCTTGGCGAAGAAGTAATCATGCAGAGAAAAGCGCTGCTTCCGATAAGCCGGATCGTCGGTCACCTTGATATCGGCAAAGGGCGGGTTGCCGATGGCAATGTCAAAGAAGCCGTCGGGCAGCTTGGTCTTGGTGTAATCGCCGGGAATGATGGTTTCCTGCGGCAATAGATAGGAAGCAACCTTGGCCGTGAAGCCATCAAGCTCGATGCCGGTATAGTTGGAGTTGCCCATCACGTCCGAGGGCCCCGCCACGGCGAACAGGCCGGTGCCCATGCCGGGCTCAACGATCTTGCCCCCGTTGAAGCCGAGGCGGCGCAGGCCAGACCAGATCGAGCGGATTACCGCCTCGCTGGTGTAATGGGCATATTGCGTCGATTGCAGAGCCGTTTCGAGAGCATCGCCGGTCAGCAGATTGGATGCGCGCTGGCCAAGCTCTTTCCATTCCCCATAGGTCGGCGGCGCAATGCGGCGGCTCCCGTCGGGGTTGCGGGTGACTGTGCGGAACAGGTTGTTCCTGATTTCGCCAGCGCCCCAGCCGGTGAACTTGGCCAGCATGGCCTGCTCTTCCGGGGTTGCCTGACGCTGTTCGGCATCAAGGCGATTCACCAGTTCGACGATATCGAGATTGCGCGCGGCGGTGGATTTCCAGCCGCCCTCACGCTTAATGCTTCCGATGGGGGCTAGATAGTTTGTTCCTCGGTCGGCCCGCTCGGGCTTGGGACCTTTGGAAACTCGGTCGCCTGGCTGAGCGCCACCTCGACGGCCTGCTGCCTTGCGCGGTTCGCCGCGATCCACTGATCCTTGGCCGACATCTGGCTTGCCGGAATCTCGTCGAACGACGTTTTGATCTGCTCGTAGGTTTCCATTGCCTCCATCGCCCGGTCGCTCAGGATTTTCGGCAGCGTTCCGCTCGCCTTCGCTTGCAGATACCCCTGCGGGTCTGCTTGCTGGAGCGCTTGCTCGATCATTTCCTTGAGCGCTGTCAGGCTCGGCATTCGTGCCATTGGTCGTTTCCTCCGGCTGCGTGATAGCAGGTTCAGCAGCTTGTGTCGCGCCCCACTGGTCGATGCGCGAAAGATCGACGCGCACGGCGGCATCATCGTCCATGCCGCGCACGTCATGCCCATTATCCTCCATCCACATACGGGCCGAGGAATACCAGGAGCGCAGCGAGTTGCGCAGGTCAGTGGGCGTCATGCCCAGATCGGTTGCCACGGCGCGGGCGGCATCCATAAAAGACCGCGCGCCCGCCTCAATGTGATAGCCCATGAGCGTCAGGCCAGCCTGCGCAATCTCGGGATCGAAGCCGGCATTCAACTGGTTCATCTTCGCGCGCAGGAGGGCGCGGGCCTTTTCCGCTGCGTCGGCGGTGAACAGCTTGTTCTGGGTGCCATATGCTTTTTGATCGGGTTTTGATTCCGGGGCTGGTTCTACGGCAGGAGTGGCGGTTTCCTGCGGGGTGGGTTCTTGATTGGGTTTGCCCTTGGGACCATCGCCATCTTCATGCCCCTCAATGATCTTTAGGGCCTCGGCGGCCCCCAGCTTATTGCCGCTCGCAATCTGCCGCACTTCCCGCGCCTGCCCGGTCACGCGCGCAAGGAAACCCTCAATGTATGACTGCGCGGGATTGAAGCCGAACGGCTTCATGTTCTGGGCCTTGGCATTCTCTTCAAGAGCGGCAACCTCCCGGCGCAGCTTCTCGATATTGAACGCGCCGCCATCGTACCAGCCTTCTGCCATCTTACGGGCTTCGGAGCTTTCACGGTGCGGAAGTGCATGGCCGGTTTCAGCCATGGCATCACGGAACTTTTTATGGTTCCAGACGCGATTAAAAACCTCGTCGTCGATTTGGCCAACATCGCTGTTGCGGCCATTAAGGGGCCTGCCGGGGGTGCTGCTCTCTGCCCCCGTTTTACCCTCATTCGTCGCAGTTTCCTGCGGGTTTTGGGTGATGCTCTCCGATGCCAGGGCAGCAATTACCTCGCGCACCTTGGCCTCATGCTTTTTCGACACCACCCAGCCGCCTTGCTTGGCGTTCCACAAGGGGATGCCCTTGGCGGGCAGGCCGCGCGCAATGATGGCCTTGCTGGCCTCGCTGTTATCCAGCCCGCGCACGATCACGGACTTATCGGTCAGGGGTTCGACCTTGGCGGCGGGCGCGGCGGCCCCGGTGTTGGGGACGGCGCTGCCGTTGGGCAACTGTTCAGGATTGTTTGACGGTTGGGCAATGACTGTGCGCTTGCCAGTCTGGTCGGGCGCAGAGACAATGCTGTCAGCTTCCATGCGCTCAATGAGTTTGGCGGCATCATTGTAGCCCAAGCCCATCTTGCGCTGGATCATCGAGGTTGAGCCGGTTCCAGCCTCGCGCACAAGGTTGACCGCCTGATTATACTGATCGGCGTTCTGCGGAATTTCGACCGGCTTGGTATCGGTCGATCCATCCGCCGTGGTCGCGCTGGGCATTTCCGGCACAACCTTAAGCAGGTCGGCAATCGGCGCGTCCAGCCGGATCGTGCGAACGTCCTCACCCTTGGAGAGCGCACCCATCCACTGGTGATGACCATCCACCACATAGCCATCGCTGGAAGTGAGGATGGCCCGATTCCCGCCCTTATAGTTGCGGGCCTGCTCGACCTTCTGATTGGAAAACTCAGCCTGCGTCGGCTTGAGCGACGAGGCTGGAACCGTCTCTTCCTGATGCTCGATGCCGCGTGCATTCAGGAAATTGACCAGAGCACCACGGTCCTCGGCCTTAACCTGCGGCATTTCAGCGCGCGGCACGCCAAGCGTTCCCGATGTGTCGGAAAAGCGCGACCATTCCCCATCGATCGGATCGCCCACCATGGCGCCGAACGTCGATGTCTGGGGCGAGGAATCGGGAAGGCCGGAATTAGCCGGCGCAATTTCCGGCCTTGCGGCTGAATTTCCGGCCTCAGGCTCGGCCTTCGCGCCACCCTTGCCGATCACGAAATGCCAGTGATCGCCGGTTGCATGCTTACTGCGCCCTGCGCCCACCTCATTCAGGGCTTCGATCAGGGTATAGCCCTTGGCCTCAATGGCGGCTTTAGCCTGGTCGAACGTCATCCCCGGAATGGGGGCCATGTCCACGGCGGCATGGCTCTTGGTGTGCCAGCTATTCGGATTGGCTTGGGACAGTGGGTGTTCAGCGCTGCGATAGCCCGACGTGATGCGGGCCTTATCGCCAAAGATGGATTGCGCCAGCGCCGCGCCATCATCGACGGGGGCCGCCTGATCCTTCTTGCTGCGCGTGGCGGCCGGGCGCGTGTTGACGTTGGCAGCCAAGGCCGGATCGGCAGGTGCATCGGTATGAGGCGTGATTGAAACGCCCGCATCATTCAGCGTGTCAAAGTGCTCGGTAAAGACCGTGCCATTGTCCAGATCGACAGCAATGCCAGATGCGCGCCCGAGGTCGCCCGCATCGGTGTCAAAGGCATCGCGCACAGTGCCCGTGTGCGTGGTGCCGTCGGGCATGACAATCTGCACGCGCTTGCCGGTGGTGGGCATCCCTGCCGCCGAAAGGATGGCATCAGCGCCGCCCTTGGCCGTCGCGTCAGCCACATCGATTTTACCGCGGGCAATCAGGTCATTCGGGATGGGGCTGGAATGATCGTCAGGCGTGAGGACAGAAGCCTCTGCCGCGCTGGTGGCGCGCACGCCGGGGGCAACGGGGCGGAATTTTCCGGCATAGCGGTCGCTCAGGCGCATTACGGCTTTGCCGCTCTCTCCGGTCGCGCGGATCGCGCCACCCATCCCAGCGCCAGCCACAGCGCCAGCAAGCCCTTGGTCCAGCGCTTCACCGGCTGACCAGCCTTTATCCGTACCGATTGCGCCGCCCGTATATTCGGCAACGCTCTGGGCAAATTCGGTGGCCGCTTCACCAGCCGCCGCCTTGCCGATGCCGCTCAGGGCATTCTTGCCGGGGATGGTCGCCGCGATCCGGGGGCCGATGTGCTCCAGATAAGCCGATGCCACAGCAGCGGGAGCCGATACCAGCAGGTCGGAGAATGATGCGTTCTCCTGCCCATTGGCCTGCGCGCGCTGATCTGCGATGTTACCTGCATTGGTCGCAGCATAGGCGGGGATGCCGACATATGGCACTGCGGCCAGTGCCATGCCCGGTGCCGATTCAAGCGAGGCATCGACCACATAGTTGCCGATGTTGTGAAGCGGGTCCTTCTTTACATCTTCCCACTTCGTCTCACCCGCGATCTTGGCCGTGGCGGTCTTGCCGAGGTTGGCGGCCTCGTCGCGCGCCCGTCGGCTGCCGGTGGCCGCGCCCATGGCGCTGAATCCGCCCTGCACCACATTGGCCGTGCCGCGCTCCAACAGGCTGCCCGCCCGGTCAAGAAACCCGTCATTCTTGGCTGCATCTGACTGGAATGCGCCCTTGGCATTCTCGCGCAATTGGTTGGTGCCTGCGCGCACAGCCTCCAATGCCGCCCCGCCAATATCGCCGGTTACAGCCCTCAGGCCAGCGCGCGCGAGCGATGCGGGCGAGGTGGCCAAATCAACAAGCATGTCGCCGGCTTTGGCAATCGCGCTCTTTTCCCGATCCTTCTGGCTCTGTGCATCGCTGATATGAGCGATGATATCCGCATCATTATAGCCAGATTTGCGGGCCGCTGCGATGTTGAACCCCGACTGCGAGGCGAGATGGTCGGCAATTTCCGCATCCGAATAACCGGCGCGGCGCGCGCCCTGCACGTCAAAGGGCATCGATGTTACTTCCTGTCAAAGGAGGAAAGGGGGGGGCGGTTGGCTGGCGCAGCGCCCCCAGCGCCAGCACCGGGGGCGGGAAAACCGGCCGATCCAAAGCCGCTAAACCCGCTCGAACCATTGGTATGATCGGGAACGAACTGGCCCTTCGCGCCCATCTGGCCGAGAACCTTGCCGGTCTTGGAGAACGCGGTAACGGTGCCATCGGCGGCAACCTTGAACTCGCCAACTTCCTGCCCGGCCGCCGCAAGCTGGTTGGCCAGATCCGAAGCAGACTTGGCTTGCTGCTCGTTGATGCTCAACGTGCTGCGCAGCTTCGCCAAAGCCATGTCGTTCTGCGTCTTGGCCTTGTCGATGGTGATCTGCGATGCGGTGTTGCGCTGGGTCGCGCGCGCAGCGTTGCGGTCTTGGAGGTCCGCTCCTTGTGTGGCCTCATCTTTCTTGAGCCCGGATTGCGCCGCATCGCGCTTCATGGCGTTATCATTGCGCAGGTTTTCCAACACAATTTCCCGCCTCATCGCGGCAGTTTCTTTCGCTGCCTCCGCTTCGCGCGCTGCCGTGGCCTGCCCCTGCGCAACAATCCCGGAGCCAATGCCTTGCAGCGCGCCACCGATGATAAAGCCAGCATCGCTCATTGCCCTTCCCCTGCTGCTGCTTCCTTGTCGATACCCGGCAGTACCTTGCCCATGTCGCCTTGGTCGTTGGCCTGCCGAAGCTGATCGAACTCGCCGGCCAATTCCGGCTGCGCCTGCTGCGCGCGGGGGCTGACCTGGCGGTAGATATCGACAGCGCGATAGAAGGCGTGCTCCTGATCCTTTTCGCTCAGGTCAAACAGGCCGAACTCCTTCCCATCGTCGGCAAGGATTTGGGTGATTTCGAGCCCGGCATGGAACACGACGCCCGCATCAATTTCCTTGCCCGACTGCCCGGCCGAGTTTTCCAGCGTCATCACCAAAAGCGCCGCCGTAGCTGCCAAGGCTTCGATGGGAGCCGATGGATTGACCGGAGGCTGAACCTGCTGAAGAAGGCTCTGCACATCGGGCTCAAACTGGCCAGAAAGATGCGCCTTGATTGCAGGAGACATGCCTTGGGCCTCGCCCTTGGGATAGATTACCTCCAGCGCATTGTTGACGAACTGATCGTATTGCGCCTGCTCTTCCGGGGTCGCCTGCTCGCCATTATTGCTCACCCCCTGCTGATCGGGGGAAGGCTGGCTCTGGCCAGCAGGCCCAACCCGTTGGCTGATTCCTGCGGCAACGCCGCTACCGATGCCCATTTGCGCCATGATTATGCAGTCCTCTGAACGATGCGACCGGTAGTGGGGTCATAGGCAAGCGTCGGCCCGCTCACGACGACGGGCTGCGTGCCAACACCCTGGTATCCCGAATAATTGGCACTGCGCCGGGCGGCGGCCTCAAGCTCAGCCTTTCGGTTTTCAGAAGCGGTCAGGCCCGAGCCGATGCCCTGCACAAGGCTGCCTGCCAGCAAGGGGTTGCGGGTGAGAACTCCAATCAGACCGGGGTTTGCCGCTTGAGCAGCCGTCTGGATTGCCGCCTGATTGGCTGCCTGACTGGCTACAGACTGAATGCCCATGTCAGCGAGGCCAAGGCCGCTTGATGCTGCGTTGGTCGCGCCGCTCGCAATACCCGAGCCAATGCCGCCAGCTTGTGCTGCTGCACCGGCAGCAGTTTGCCCGGCGGCCTGACCTGCCACCTGACCAGATGTGGCTGCCGCCTGACCGGCGTTTGCAACGGTGCTGGCGCCGGCGATGGCTGCATTCACCCCGCCAAGGGCGCCACCTACAAGAAGTCCTGTTGTGGCCCCCTTGAGAATGTCTTTGCCCATGACTGCAGAGCCAAGGGCGCCAATTGTTGCACCTTGAGCCGCTGTGGTCAGAATACCTGCCAGCGCCCCCTTAATGCCGATGCCCGCAAGCAAGCCCGTCGATCCGCCCAGCGCAGGCAAGACGCCCAGCGCCGCGCCGCCTGTAAGTACGACTGCGCCGATGGCAATGACCGGGAGGGCAACCTTGGCAACGGCACTGAACACCTTGCCAACAGCCTTGAAAATACCGCTCATGCGACAACCTTTCGATAGATCCCGCCGCAACGATCAAAGCCGAGGCGTTCGTAAACAGCGCCCATGCGATCGCCTTCCGGCAGCGCGTCGGTGTGCGAGAGCATGATTTCGTGGACAGCCGGGTTGGATGAAGCCCATTCGACATAGGCATTGAGAAGCTGGAGGGATGCGCGGGCAGCGCCCGCACCGGGCTGGGCCACAAGGAACATATCCTGCGCGCAGAGCCGCGATCCGATGTGATAAACGCGATCCAGCACGGCGAGCATAAATGCGACGACATTCCCGTCATCATCTTCAATGACGTTGACCAGTGTCGATCCTGCCGTTGTCCCGCCATTGCGCTGAACTGCTTGCGCCATCAGCTTCCGCGCAAAGAGAGCATCGATTGCGCCGGCATGGAGGTAGCGAGAGCGAGAATGCTGCTCGACCAACAGGTCAACCATGGCAAAGGTATCGGTAGTGCGGGCTTGGCGCAGATGCGTTACCACGACAAGGTAGCCCCATAGACCGTTGCCAAGTTCTGCTGTGCCGCTTTGTAGATTGAGGCCAGATCGCTTTGCGCTGCCGAGCGCGTGGCCGATGGAATATCGCTGTTCTGCAGGGTATTGGCGAGGGCGTTCTGATAGTTAGCGGTGGCAGTCGCCATGTTCTGGGCATAGGAACTACGCTCATTGGAGGCAAGCGTCGCAGCGTTGATGTCGCGCGTCCGCGAGTCCTCCATCGAGGCGACATCTTTGTTCAACTGGTTGCTGGCGTCCGCGCTGGCAATGGGCGTAACAGCAGTCAGGCCAGCCTGCACGCCAGCGCCAATTCCCATCGACGAGTTTGTCAGGCCGCGCCGTGCCGCAGCCTTTGTGCCGGATGCAATTGCCCCGCGCATGAGCGCGGAGTCCTGCGACTGCAGTTGGGCGACACGCGATGCAACCGTATCATTGCCGCCATCAGTCCACGTTCCATCGGCATTGTAAGGCATGGCGCTCCACCTGGCTTGCTGTGCTGGGTGGGTTTATCAAAAGTATCGTAATCGGACAATAGAAGGGCGAAAAATCGGATTTGGTATCCGTAACGGATTACGCCTCCTGGACATGCCCACTGAGGGTTCCCGAGGTGGCATATAGCTGGATATGACCTCTCCCGCGCATCCGGTAGATTTTGCCCACGTCGGCACTGGAAATTGATGCAACCGACGCGCCGGAGCTATCCGTCACCGGCCAATCCTGCCAAGTGCCTGGGCTTGTGAGGCGGCGCTGTGGTGTCCATGGCCCGCCCGTCATCGTGTCGAACTCAAATTCGACCTCTTCGAAATCTGAAACGTTGAGGTCTGCGCCATCCCAAGTAACAGGGTTTGGTGCAGGCTTGCGTACGCGGAAAATGCCCGCCAATGCAGCCAACACATTGGCGAGCGTTGCTTCCGTTGCCAAATACTCAAATGCATTGCGAAGCATTATGATCCGTCCTCAATCCATATGGTTAGATCGCCACCGCTGGTATCGAACCACACATACTTACCGTCAGATACAGGAGGCGTATCCTGAATGAAAAGCGGCGCTCTTTTCGACAGGGCTTCCTCAACAGTATCTCCATTTAACGTGGAAACCTGCGATGCACCTTTGTTTGACTTCAGGAGTTTCGTGAAGTCGGTTAGGTCTTTTCTGTTCTTGCCATCATAGCCCATGCGTCAATCCTGATTGAGCTTCTTCCCCCATTCATGCGCCGCCTGCGCATAGGCCCAATCCGCATCGCAGGTCAGCCAGTCGGATCGGGTGATCCAGACACGCTCGATTTCCGCCATGATGGCGTCAGGGGCGGGGTTTTCAGGAATTGCGGGATTGTTGTCCGGGGCACCGGGGCCGCGATTGGCGGGGGCGTTTGGTTGCACCCGGTGGCCAGCAGCATAATCGGCAAAGCGGCCAGTGCCGCCAGAGGCCAGCGTCGTGTGGTTCGCATCTGCATTTTGCGCGTCCTTTCGGGATTGGGCCTCATAGGCCAGTTTGGTGGCCTGCGCGGCCGCGCGTTCGCGGCGAAGCTGGGCCACGACATTGATCGTGCGCTGGCGCCATGTCGCCGCGCTGCGATGCTCGGCATAGGCTACTGCCGCCATCGCCACGGCAAGGATCAGGCAAAGGCGAACGGGGCTGGCAAGCAGCCATTTCAGCCCGGCGCCGATGCGCTGCCAGCCCTGCCAGAGCTTGATGGCGGTCCAGATCCCTGCAAGGGGCATCAGCTTTCCTCCTTTTCAAGGGGGAGCAGCGCCCAATAACCCTCAATCTCTTTCAGCCCTGTTCCGCCGGGAAACGGGTCGTGCAGCACCTCGCCATTGAAGGCCACGGTCGCATGGGTGATAGGCTTCCCAGCCCACTTATGATCGTCAGGATAGAACCTGTGGCCAACGCCGCGCGCAATCGACCATCCTTTGGGTGGAGTAGCGGCCAAGACGTAATCAAGCTCAAGGCCGCGCTCTTCCAGCCATTTTTCCCATGATTCCCAGTAGTGCGGCGTTTTGGGGTGAATGGGCGCGACATCGCGCAGAGGAAGTTCAAGGATCGAGGCGATGCAGGCGTTGAAGCAATTGCCTTCGCCGTCATTGGCGACTGTCATGGTTTGGAAAACAGGGATCATGCCGCATCCCTCAGGCAAATCGCCTGCTCCCTTTTGCGTCGTGCCACGATGCCGGGCACGACGCGCCCGCCCGCCTTGTTGAACCACCTCAGCGCATCGCAGGCCCCGCGGATATTTCCGGCGTTGATCCGGGCGCGCATGGTGCTGATGCAATAGGTCGGCCACCCCACATTGTGGGCCAGCGACAGGGCGGCATAGCGCACATTATCCCGGTGCGGGATGGTCAGCGCGAGGCCCGGCGTGCAGGCCATCACCCGCGCCGCATCCGCCGTCAGGCGCGTGATCAGCATCGATGCGCATTGCTCCTCGGTAAACTCGCGGCCCACCTTGATGCCTTCGCCTGTCAGCCCGTCGCAGGCCGTCGCCACGCCCACCATGTCGAGGTAGACTCGCAGATATTGCTTGCCGCTGATATGGGTGATCGTGGCGGTCCCGGCTTGAGGCGAGACGGCGACCGCCACCTTGCGGCCGCTTTCCTCTTTGGGCACCTCGGTCAACACCAGTTGCGTGGTGGCCGGTCCGATCAGCGCCAGCAGGGCCACGATCAACACGACAACCCCGCCGCGTTTGGGCTGGGCGGTGTCAGGCTGCGTTGCCATCGCTCTTGCTCCCCTGCTGGATCAGCCGCGCGATCGTGGGCGCGGCAAAGACGGCGACCCCTGCCAATGCCGAGGCCAGCGGACGCCAGCGTTCGGGGACATAGGCGACAAGGCCGGTCAGGATCTGGGGCTGGGCCACCAAGGCGCCGGCCACGACGCCCGCCAGCGCGGCCATGCGTACCGACCACCAGCGCCAAGCCTGTCGCGCATCTTCAACCAATGTCATCGGGAGCCTCCTGTTTGCGGGCGCGGGGGTTTTTGATCCAGCCAAGCTCGATCAGTTTTTGCACGGCGGTCAGGCAGACCACGACAAGGCCGCCCAGTTGGATGAGGTGAGGCAACGCCTCCCAGAATTGCGCCAAAGCCATCACCATCAGGGCAAGAATTGTGTCCCACCAGCCGCGCCAATGCGGCGCGGCCAGCGATGCGGTTGCCAGCGGGGGCAGGGGCGGGAGGTCAGCCATCGCAGGACTCAGTAAATCTGGCCCAGCACGGAAAAATTCACCGGCCCGGTAATCTGGCCATCCTGCCACGGCCCAAGCTGGCCCTGAATGGCAAGGCTGACGGTTTTGTCATCGGGCACCCCGTCAAGCCATTGGGCCACAAATTCGCCCGCGACAGTGGGGAAACCGGGGCTTGTGCCGCTGGCGGCGGTGATTTGGTCGCGGGCCTCGGCGGGCGAACCTGAAACGGAAAAAGCAAAGGGCGTGATCGACACGAGAAGTCTCCTTATTGAAGGCGGATGATGGGCTGGATGTAGAGGCGCAAAGTCACATTGACGGCGGTGGCGTTGGGGATGGCCATGCCGACGCAAGGGCGCACATAGTCCGACCCGGAATTGAAATAGCTGGCGCTGAATGTCCGACCGAACAGGCGGAACGTGGCGTCGGGCGTGAAGGCAATGCCGCGCTGCAACAGCCATGTGTCGGCGGAATTGTAACAGGCGGCCTGAAGCACGAACGGCCCGGTCGATCCGTCATAGCCTGCGCTGGCCGTGACGCCGGTAAAGTCGCCCGCCATCACCCGCACACCGACTTGATAAAGCCATTGCGCGCTGGCCACAAAACCCAGCGCCCGCGCGGCTTCAAGGTAGAGCGTCCAGCCGTTTGCGTTGGTCGTGGTGCCTGCCACAACCAGTTCGGCAAAGGGGGCGTATTGATCTTCGCCCACGCGGTTGATCGTGGTCGTCAGCCCGCCCGCCACCGTGCCCAGCGACCAGCCGGTCGGCAAAGTGCCCGCCGCCCCGCCAATCAAGGCGCGGTTGCGCGGGGCCACCGGCCAGCGCTCAAGCATTTTGGCGCGGCCCAGCTTGCCCCGGCCCTTATAGAGGTAAAGCTCGCCCGAAACGAACGTGTCCGCCGTACCGCTGGCCACGTTGTACCCATAGACGCGGACCTGCCATGTCGAGGGGCTGGCATGGGGCGGAATGAGAATGTGATAGGTGCCTTTGGTTGTGTTGCCCGACGCGGGCAGCAAGACGCGCCGCTGAAAACCCAGCGCCGAATTGGCATAGTTGAACAGGTCAATCACAACATGCGTCAGTGAACGGCTTGCTGCCTGTGCCAGCGAAATTTCCAGCACCGCAGGGCCGCCCGCCCCGCCATAGGGATCAACAAAGCCCGCCGACATGCCGCCGATGATTGAGGCATATTCGGACAGGCCATAAGGATCGGCCACGGCAACAGCGCTCGAACCGGAAAGATAGGTAAACAGGTTTGCGCTGGGCCACGAAACGATGGGGGTAATCATCGGGTCGTCAATGAAGGGATGCACCGGCATCCGGTTAATGTCACCCGGCCAAAAGCCCGCATAATCGCGCAAGGTGCCAATCTGGGCCGTGCAGAAACGATCCGGCACCCCGCCCGCGTTTTGCGCGAATTCAAAGTCGCTGGACGCGGACAACATGCTTGTCGTCTTGCCGTTGGGGAACTGGATGAAGTCGGTGTAGGTGCCGCCGGTAAACTGATTGTCGCGGGCCGACCAGTTGACCAGTTCCGAAACGTAGGACTTGATAAAGGGCGCGTTCGGATTGGCGATGGACACCACCTTGTTGCCCACAAAATTGACCCCGCACAATCGCCCGGTGTCAGCCGTGCCGGGGCGGTAGGTGGCGCGGTCTGTGCCGGTCACGCCATCATAGGTCGCCACCAGAATGCGAGGATTGCCCGCGATCTGGCCTTCGTTCCCGAACTTGTTCCAGCCGACCGTGATAGCATAGCCAGAATTACCCAACGAACCGCCGCTGGTGTCAGGCACAAACCAAATATCAGCTTTGGTTTCGATGGCGCCAAGCTGACCGATAAAATCGTTGCGCAGGACATTGACGCTGCCGCCGATCCGATCACCCAGCACGATGTGATAGGTATTCGGACCAAAGCTGCAATCGCAGATCATCACCTCATCGAGCAGACCGCCCCATGCGATGGCGATGGTACTGTAACCCGTCTTACCGGCGAAGAAGCAGTCCTTGACCTTCAGGAACGGGCTGTCCGACGAGTTGTTGCTGATGGCACACTCGGTATACTGATAGAACAGGCACCGGGTGAACTGGACAAGGTTCTGGACGTTGCTGCCGGTGCGGGTGTTCTTATACGCACCCTTGCCGCCGATAAAGATGATGCCGTCGCAAATGAGCGTGTAGGGCGTACCGCTCTGCGTGCAGAAATACTTGCCATCGGGAATGCGGATGACGACGGTCCAGGGGATGCGCGCGGCGATGCGCAGCGACCCGTCGCCCAAGGCAAAATCACCCGCATCATAGATGCCCGGCTCCAGCACGATGCCGTTTTGATATTCGAGCGGGCCAAAGCTGCCGATGGGGGCGCTGGACCGGCTTGCGATCATGGCGGCAATGGTGGCGCTCAAACCGGCCTGATCGGCCGCCGCGCTGCCCCCATTGCCCACCGCGCCGAAATCGACCGTAGGTTTAAGGATTTTGGGTTTCAGCCGGTCGGTGTAGGCCGTGGTCGGCATGGCGCCCAGATTGGTCGAGGCGGCGGCGCTGTCCTTGCGCCACATGGTCATCGTGCCGGTGTCGTCCGACACATAGACCGCGCCCACCGCCAGCGCGCTATCGGCCTGCGCGGCGGCACGGGTGACGCGGTAGGGGAAAGGCAGGGCGGCTGCTACAGCTTGGGTCGAGGCGAGCGTCTCCGCGGTCGCATCGACATAAGGCTGCGCCAGCGGCTCGATCCAAATTCCCGGATCCATCAGAAGGGGCGAGCCATCACCGTCAAAGGTAAAAACCTTATCGCTCCTCACGTCCGCAGCAGGCAGCGGCGATACGGGACCATCAGGCAGCCGGACTGCAGAGGTCAAATCATAAGCGGCGCCATCAGCCGCATCTGCAATTGCACTTACAACGCGTTCAAATCCAACCTCAACTGAGCTAAGTTCGGCTACAACCTTGCGCGCATCAGCAAGTTTGTAGGGAACAATCGTATCTCCACGAGTGTAAAATGGATTTGTCATCGTTTGAACCTTCTCGGTGTCCTGAAAATCGTGTACGATTGAAGAACGTGAGGGTCCTGTTCTTCTTCCGTTGTGCCAGCAAATAGGAATGAGGCGTTGCGTCCGAGGCCGTCGATAGAGCATTCAGCCAACCCATTAGATGCGGCAGACCAAATGAATTCATTCCAATTCGCAGCATTCCAGAGTGCGCCGCCGCCATAGAGGATGAACGGATTGCCAACCGTCATTTCCTTCTCGCCGTCCTCGTAATCGAACAGCGCCCTAATCCCGATTTTGGTGTAAATGGGGGCAATCATTTCAACGATTATTTTGTGATATCTGTACTCTCTGGAAATATCCCCAAAGTGACAGAACGGGGTCATTACAAAATAATCAAAAGCATCTCCATCATATGTATTTCCGACATCAAGGCGATAAACAAATCCATCTTCCGCCCCGGCAAGAAGATACTCTTGTTGGTTAATGTCGGAAGATGTTGTGCAAAATACGCGCATATCTCCCGTTGAAAACGGGATAGCCTCGACATTTTTCTTTGCCATCAATACAGAAATGCCTTGGCCATCAGGCCAAAACAGTCGGTAGTGCGATTTCCGCTTGCTAACGATCGAAGAAACTGGCGCCAGACCTGATCCGATCCGATTGTTCATATAACGATCGAATGCCGATGAAATGGTACCTGCCTTGAAATCACCATATGCCTGCGATGCACTGAGGTCCCGAAGCCCGCGGTTATCGACGTAGATCGTCTTGCCAATGCGCTGTGCAGTCCAAGGGAATGCGCCAGCATCCTCGGTCAATTCGGATAGCTGGAAAGTGTCCTGATCGGTGCCCGAGAACGTGGCAATGCGCCGTTCACCAAAGATAGCGATGGCTGTGTCATTCGCCTGAATGACGTTGGTGATGTTCGTCCCAAACCCAACTTCACCAGCACCCTGAACGGCGTCATAGAGAAGTGGTTCTCCGGGCGTCGAGAACTGCACTGAGCCATGTTCCCACAGAAGAACAAGGTGGTTGGCAATTTCAGCAACGAATTTGGGCGTGTCGATAGCGGAGCTGGTAGCAATCGGGCAAAAGACCCCTCCGCAATATTCGAATGCCGGTCCAACACCATTGGTCACGTACATCGAATAGCTATCGGGCCGACTGTAGAAGTTGTGGCTGATTGCCATGTAGCGGCCACCCGGAGGCAGCATCATGGCAACATCGCCACCATTCGCGGTCGCCACATTTGAGCCGGAAACCTTGATCGCCTCCCCAGCGGTAAACGAGCCTACCTGTGCCGAAAGGATGATGTATCCCGATGCAGTGCTGCCCCAATCGCCAGCATTTTTGACCAGTCGGGCAATGGTCGCAGTTGCGCCGGATGACGCGCCGACGATGGTGTCGCCCTCACTGAATTCAGCGATCCCCAGCGTGAATGCGATCTTACGGCCCAGATTGACTTGCTGCCAACCGCCAGCGGTAGCCTTCCACATCACCCCGGCGGTTTGGCCGGCATTATCCCGCCATGCGAAAATCTCATCATCATGGATCGCCACGCCGCGCACCGGGCCAGAGCCAGGCACCTTCTGAATCAGCGATCGCCTGATATTTTGGGCCGCGCGTAACCATGCTGCGCGCAGTTCAATGGATGGCGCATAGCGCTCGGATAGGGGGTACTGCACTGTCCCGGCAGCGATGCCGCCTATCAGGAAATTCTCACCGGCAGTGAATGTGCCGGTCACGTCCACAACGGCAAATGTCCCTGCAGCATTGCCGCTTGCAAATGCACCGCTGTCGAGGACGGCTTCTGCCACAGCAGTCGCAGAAGCTCCCGACGTTGCACCTATGACGATGCTTCCACCAGAGATCGCAATCGAACCTGCCGTAAATTGAACGGCATAGAAACTGGCGGCCGACGGCGCAGGACGGCCATCGAGGCGTTCATAACCTTCGATGCGCCCATATCCTTCGACAAGCGGCTCATAGTTCATGCCATTCAGCACGGCTCCCGGCTTCATGGCAAAGGCAGGGCTATTCGTGTCAAGGCCGCCAGCAAAGAAATATGCGGAGGTGGCTTGGTTCACAGCGACACCTCTTCGGTATATTCCGAAAGCATCGCGTGCCGCATGGCGTAATAGGTGTTTGCCGAGGCGCTAACCTCGTTGGCCGATTCATCGTCATCGCCAAGCAGCATCAAGGCGCGCCAGACGATGGCCTGATGGTACTGATCATCGATGTAGGGCGTATCGGCATCAGCGGCCATGCTCTGGATCTTGCGCCGGCAGTTGCCAGTGATGGTATAGGCAAGATCCGGCGGATTGCCGATGCACAGCTTCCGGTCATCATCATAGGCAGCCATGATGGGCCGCGTCTGCGATGCAATGCCAATCCCGAATGACCTATCCCATCGGTCATAGGAGACGACGTTAAGCCGCTGCTGGTCCGCCAGCCCATAGCTGGGGTTATAGATGGTGAAGCGGGCGCGGCAGTCGCCAACGCGGAGCCAGCCTCCAAAATCCGCGATGCCCAGATCGGCAGCGCTATAGCGCATCTGCCCCACAATGAGCGATGCGCTAAAGCTTTTGACCAGAAACTTCCAATCGCCTCGCTCGCGCTGAATTAGTTCCCATGCCTGCCGTGTCCACGCCACGATCTTGAGCCAACGTCCGGTAGCAGCCGAGATGGTGCCAAGGCTTTGGCCGCCCATGGTGCCGCTCTCGCGCGCTACGTCGTTGACCAATTGAAGGAAGGTGGACACCGGCCGCGCTCCTTACGCCAGCGACACGCTGTTCATGCGAGCTTCCCATGCCTTGATTTCGGCATCGGAGGGCATGGACGTGATCTGGAACGGATAGGAGTGCTGATCGACCCATTCCTTGATGGGCAGGCCGGTCTGCGGGTTGATTTCGTCGGTATCGCGCGCGACCTGCTCGATGGCGTCGTTCAGCACGAGATAGTGACGATACGGGATTTGTACCTCGCGATCGCGCTTGAGCATGATAACATCGCCCTGGCACGCGACCTGCACGTCTTTGGCGCGCGTCGTATCGGAGGCGGCAGACATGATCTTGATGCCCACCTTCGGGTCATCCCGGAAATGCGTGGACAGTCGTTTGCCGGTGGCAGGCGCGGCAGGCGCGGCAGGCGCGACATTGGCCGCCGCATCAGCCGGTGCTTTGGGCGCTTCGACCTTGGCGCTGATTTCGGTACAATTGGGCTGCGCCTGCAAGATCTTCGCGCGCAGCGTGGAATTGTTGGAGCCCGCGCCCACATCGATGTTCAGGATCGACGAGGCATAGAAGAAAAGCTGCTTCTGGGTGGCCTCTTCCAGCGGGATTTTGACGAGTTCGGACATTGGGGGTGCCTTTCGGTTGCATTCAGGGGGTGGGATTTACGGCGCCGATGGAGCCACCCCCAGCGGGCTCAACATCGGCGCCCACGCATCAGGGCGAGAGAGGATGCGCCCTACTGCGAAGCTTGTTCCTCATTCGTGGTACCTTCGGTGGCAGCCTTTGCCAGCGCGGCAATTTGTTCGGGATGGGCATCGATGGCCTGCTCGATGACAGCCAGCGCCGTGGTGCGGTTCCGGCTGGTTTCCTCGGCAATCAGGAGGGCGCGCAGTTCCGCCAGCGATAGGCCGGGCAGTGCAGCCGTCAGATCAACGACCGTGAGGGCGGCAATACTGGCCGCCTTGGCTTTGGCCGCATCCGCTTCAATGACCACCTCATTGACCACATCGTCAGCACCATGGTTGACGATCGCCACGCACTTGATGGCCAGAGCATAGCCGCTGTGCATAAGCATCTGCGCCACGCAATCCGGCATTACGGTGTCGGTGTTCGGCTTGAGCGCGCCGCGCAGGCCGTTGAAGTTGATCGGGATAGGTGAATCGGCCAGCCCATCGGTGGACCAGTTCACGAGAACACGCTGCTCGTCGGGATACCAGCCCTCGCCAATGACCTCGGAGCAATCGATCTTGGGGAGGCTTTCGATATCGAGTTCAGCCATATCCCTGTTCCTTTGTTAGGGCATGGCGGGAAGCCAGAGCAACCCGCCATGCAGGTGCATCAGTCGGCGTTGCGGGTGGCCTTGTAGTAGAACGTCTTTCCGTTCTCGCTCAGGGCGCTGCCAATGGTGAAGCCCTTGGCCACCGAGGCGCTGCCGGCATAAGCCGAGACGCCGTTGGTGGTGATACGGGTCATGCCCGCATTGCCGGTGGTGGCGTTATCGGTGACGCTGCGCATGTAAAGCGCGTGGCCATCCGTCATGCCAGCGAACCATTCCCAGCGATCATCGCCATCGGTCGCATTGACGACTTCGACGTGATCCGGGGTGAAGCCAAGCGGGATAATGATGGCAGCGCCGGTGCCGGTGTAGCTGCCAACCTTGATCGAACCCTTCGACATGGAAAATTCCTTTGTTCCTGAGAGGGAGCCAGAGGTGGCGGTTGGGATTAACCAGCCGCCACCAGCCGGATCAGAGGGCGGTCACCGCGCATTCGAGGCGGGCCATCCACGTCTCGTTGAGACGCACGGCGTTGAACCACGCCTTCCAGCCCACATAGCCGCGCTGGCCCAGCGGATCGGACTTGTCGCGGGTATCGGGGTTGATGACGGTCGGTGTGATCGCCTGGTTGTTCTTGCCGTCGGGCCCCTTCGACGACTTGAGCGGCGTCAAGCCATAGGCATCCATGCCCAGATAGATGACCGGATACACGTCGGCATTCGTGCCGCTGGTCGACACCATGCCGTTCAGCGTGTTCGAACCGCTGTCGGCCAGCGAGGGAAGGTCGGGCGAGAGGATATAGCGCACGTCTTCCACCGAGCCGATTTCGAACTCGTTGATGGGCTGACGGGTGCCATAGGCGGCCACCGCAACGAAGCCAGCCATGCCGCGGATATCCGCTTCCAGATCGGTATGGCCCACCGCGATGTATGCGGCTTCGATCGGCCGGGTGGCGATGTTGGTCGAAGGCGCAAGGATCTTGGTGAACTTCTTGGCCTTCATAGCCTTCAGGTAGCGCGTGATAGCGCGCTGCTTGGTCAGGCTGATCGGGGTGTTCACCGAGGCGCGCGCCGCGCCGTTGGAATAGAACACCGACGTGCCGCCCTTGACGACGCCCCAGATGACCTGTTCGAAGGTGCGGCCAGAGTTTTCGCCAGCTTCCTCGGTGGCTTCCTTGAGCACCGGATCTTCGGAAACGTCATTCACCTTGTCGGTGATGACCACGACTTCACCCCACTGGAGCAACGTGACCTGCACGTCCTCGAACCGGATGTTGCGCGCGTTCGGGGTGACACCTTCCTGGAGCGGCACGGTCGCGGGGGTGAAAGGGATGCGGCGGCGGAACTTGACCGTTTCGGCCTTGTTGCGCGGGATCGGCTTGGTTTGGCCAAATGCGGCCAGAATGTTCACCGGGCGGGCGTGATCCAGCATATCCACCATCGCATAGGCGGCGGTACGCTGGCTGATATCACCATAGGTATTGACGGACATGGCAAGGCCCCTGAGTCTCGCTCAAGGGCCTTGCCCGAGAGCGAATTACCGGAACTGACCCTTGGCTGCCTGCCGCTCGCGCTGGGCGATGATGGCGTCGATTGCTCCATCAAAATCGTCGGGAACGCCCGACTGAACTGGAGCAGACGACGGCCCCATATCGCGGCCTGCTGCAAGCTGACGCTGGCGTCGTGGGTCGGCGGATGGCTGGGCGGCGCCGGGAATGGCCGGTTGAGGTTTCGGCTGGGGAGGGCTCGCCTGCACACCAATCGATGCCTTGAACTGGCTCAGCAACCACGCAGCTTCTTGACCATCCTCGACGTTGATCGCGCGCTGGGCCGCATCCCTGATGGCTTTGGGCTGCTGCTCAAGCCACTCGGGGTATCGCGCATCTTTCGCATATTGCTCCCAATCCGGGTGTGCAGTAGCGAACTTGGTGAATTCCGATGCCTGTGCCTCGATGGCCCGATCTTGGGCGACCGCTGCGACCGGGGCTTCAAGCTGGGCTATCTTGTCCGCTTGGACCTTCAAGAGCTTCATGACCGGACCGGCAATCTCGCCGTATTCCTCCTGAAACCGCTTGATGTCCTCGTCGTCTTCCAGCGATTGAGGCTGCTGTTGAGCCTGCCCGCCAGATTGCCCACCTTGCGCAGCCGGTTGGTTACCGGATTCCTTGCGCAATCTTGCCAGTTCACGATCCGCTGCGGACAAGCGACCCTGCGTTGAACTCAGGCGATGGTTCCATTGAGCGCGTTCGCGTTCGAGAGCCTCGCGGAGTTCAGGGGGGGCATTGGCCCAAATGTCAGAGGATTGTGTTTGGGCCGGGGGCTGTTGGCCCGCAACCTGGTCAACTTTGCCAGCTTCCACAGCGGCGGGGCCACCTTCGGAACCGGGCTTGCTATTGTCTGCGCCTGCGGGTTCATCAGCCGGGTCGCCGTTGTTGTCGTCCGTGACGTTGGTCAGGGACTCCCCACGGGACGCAGCGATTTCATCCATAGCCGCATCAAAGTCGTCGGTGGCGCCAGCATCGGAGTTGCCAGCGCCACCATTGGTCAGGTTTGTATCGGAATCGGAAACTTGGGTCAAGCTACCCATATGATGGTCCTTTCAGGCTGGGGGTCAGTATTCGCCAACGGCGGAAGTGGGTTTTTCGACGGGCGGCGCCAGTTGGGCGGGCAGGCTGAGAACCTGACGCCAAACGCGGATTTCAGCTTGCAGGAGCGCGATCCTGTCGGGGGTGGCGACCTCAAGCGCATCACGCAGCGCATCGATACGCTCCTTGGCGTGGCGCTCGATGCGCGGCCATGTGACGTTCACGCTCATTGCTGAGGCAGGCTCCCGCCGCTGATGTAGCCGCCAGAGCCTTTGGGCTGCTGGCCGCTGGCATAGGCGGCTTCGGCGTTCTGCTGCTCCAGCGCGGCCTCTGCGGCAAAGATGCGCTCCTTGCTGTCGGTCTTCATCTTTTCGAGGCCGAGGCTTGCCTTGATGCTCTCCATATCCACGCCATCCTTTTGGATGAGCTTGAGGATTTCCGTCTTCTGATTGACCTCTGCGATCTTCATCTGCACTTCCGCATCCTTGGCGCGGCTCTCGGCATTGATCTTGGCAACGGCCAAGGCCGCATCGGCGCGGATCTTCTCAGGCGTCTCCTGATTTTGCTGCGATTCCGCCATGCTCTTGAGGCGGCGCTCGAATTCATCCTCTTCACACAGCACCGTGTTCGGATTGATCGAGAGCGCCTGCAGCGTCATGCGCAGGATATCATAGACCTTGATGGCCGGGCCGATGACCGGGTGCGTGGTCCAGCCCTGCGCGATCATCATGAGTTGCTGGCTCTGCACCTCGCGAACCAGCAGCACCGACGTTCCGCGCGCCACGGCCTGCATGTCACCCTTGATTTCCTCGTTCGGGTTGAACTGCATGTTCCAGTCAAACGCGCGGCGGATCGTCGGCGTCGTCAGGTCATCGTCCCAATTCTTGACCACCTCGCGGAACACGACGTTGGCCGAGTTGAACAGCATGCTCATGCCGTTGGCGGTCTGGGTGACGTGCGCGCCCTGCTCGCCCTGCGCGATGGTGGGCATGGCGATCACATCATCGATGAATTTCAGGGATAGCTCGATGATGCCCGCAAGCTGGGCTTGGTTCATCGGGATGTTGTATGTGGCAAACGGAGGGCTTTCGCGCGATAGATCCTGCGCCTTCTTGTGCCAGATTTTGCGGGGTTTGAGCTTCCAGCTTCCGTCTACCGGCTCAATTTGCGTCTTGTCGATGACGACTTGTGGCCCGACGGACAAGCCCGCATTGTCCATCATCATGCGGACGGATGAGTTGAGCATGGATTGCTCGTGGCGCATGAGCCACGGCACGCCCACCGCGCCCAAGATTGTCGCCTCCGACTTCTCAAAAGGAACAACGGAGTAAAGCGTTTCACCACTGTCGAGAGGGAAATACTCTTCCAGTTTCAACAGCCTGCCTTGGCAGAAATGGCAAATAACCATCTGAGTTTCGAGAGGGTCTGCGTTATCCATGAACATCTTGGCGTCTTCTGCGCGCCCGAGACAGACCAACAGATTGACAATATCGTCAATCTCCATCGGCCCATGATATTCCCAGATTACATAGCGGTTAAGGAAGCCATTCTCTGCCTTGTCATCCAGAAGCCGAAGCTGGGACAGCCATTGGAAATCCGACGACGATGTGGTGACGGGGCCGTCGGCCAAAATCTCTTTCACCGTGCCCGGGTCCCAGCCCATCGTCTTGGCCATGCGGCGCACGCCAGATTTGCTCAGGAGAATGCGCTCGAACGTGCTTTCGCTCTCGCTGATCTCGGTGGCATCGGGATCGGGGAAGAAATGCCAGGGATTCACGCGGCGATACATCGGGCGCGGGTCGCTCTCGGTGATGAGCTTATAGACCTCGGCGCTTCCCTCGGAGCCCTGCTCCTGCGCCACCTTCTGCCAGCGGCGGCGAGGCTTCGATGAGGTGAGGGGGCCTTTCAGCACGCCGACGCCCAGCTTGCACATGTCCTCGATGACGTCGCGCGAGATGCTGGGATACCGGCTCTCGGCAAGCTGATCCTCGATTTCGGTCTGCATCCGCTGCGCGCGCCGGTCGGCCTCGGCGGTCTGCATCCGGTACTCCTTGTCGAAGTTCCGATGCTCCTGCGCGCGGTCGGCGTGCTGCTGAGCCACACCCTGTTGGGCCGCCAGTTGCTCAGGGGGCGCCCCGGCGGCAGCCATGTCGTTATGCTCATCGACGGCTTGCTGCGCCTGTGCCTCGGCCTCCTCTGCTTCGCGCACGGCCTTCTTGGCCTTGTCGGTCAGTTCGGGGACTGGTGTGCGCTCGATGCCCCAATTGCGGTCATCATTGGGGAACAGCATATCACCGAGGCGCGCGCGCCATGCGCGGGTCTTGGGCCGGGTGATGTTGATGAAAATCTTCGACCGGTCAGGATCTTCCTGCAATGCCTTGGCCGTCTCCACGTCATACTGGCCATGATACTGGCGAAGGTCCTGAACCCAGCGCTGCTCGATATGGGAGCGGCGGCGCACGCGGTTGTTTGCCTCGTCCTGCAATTCCGAAATGAAGCCAGCGGCTGCGCCCTGAATTTTCTCCCATTCGGCGCGGCGGCGATCCTCCTGATCGTCAAGCTCGGTTTCACCATTGCCATAGGAGCCGTGGACAGCAGTTTCGTATGCCATGGATCAGTAACCACCCAGCTTATCGGCAACCACGGTCGCCTGGTTTTCAAAAATGACTTTGGGACGGATGATCGCGCGCCTCAGACCGGACATGACCAGGTATCGGGTCGCATCCATGAGGTGGTCCTTCTTCTTGACCACCGCGCCTTTCTCGTCGCGCGAATAGAGCCGGTGCTCGGCAAACCAGTGGAACAGGGTCGAGAACACGCGCAGGCGCCCACTTTCCATGCGGGCCAGCACTTCCTGAATGCCCGTCTCCACGGCATTGTCGGCCAGCGAGATATCAAGCTCTTCCGCGCGGTATTGCTGGATAGTCCTGATGCCGTCGCGCTGGTTCTGGTTGTTTGCAGCCGGATCGCTCACGCCGGGAATCCACGCGCCGCGCGCCTTGATCGATGAGGCGTGGACCGGAACAGTCACCTCGCCGCGATAGTGCTCGGAATAGAGGTAGAGCGTGTCGGTCTGGTCATCGATCGCGCCCCATATGGCGGCGGTGCAGGTCCAGCCAACGTCGAGGCCAAAGCAGCGCCGCCAGTGTGCGGGGATTGCGAAGGGCTCGATCCTGATGAGGTCGGGGTCAACAGGATAGATTGCCCCGGCGCCCATGCTGGCCTCACCCTTGGATCTAGCCTTGCGCAAGTGCGGTGGGGTTGCCGCCAGCATCTTCTCGCGCGTGTCGGCGGGGATGTGAGGAACGTCCTCCCATCCTGCACTGACCACGTATTTTGATGCACTGACCGATGGCATTACTCGCCCCTGCGTTGACAGGTATCCTAATACGACACAAACCGCCTTGCGGGCAAGGATGTGTATCCGTATAGGAAATCATGCTGCGGCGAGAGCGTGGGCTTCCCAGTGGAGTTGACACGGAAGCATCTGGCCAGGGAACAAAGCGCCTGATGATTGCCTGCGATGGCATGAAACCCTCAATGGGTCGCGCGGAGTCCTCCCACCCTGGGAATAACTGAGGACCTAGACTCCACACACGCTCTCGCCGCAGCAACCATCACACCTCGGCAATAGGCTTCGTCGGCGCGATATCCATGTCGGGCATGAAGGATAGCACCACCTCGGAAAGACCAGAGAGCGGAGTGAAGGTGATGAGCATGATCCCGCGCGTGGTCATAAGGCGGATCAGCGCTTCGCCGTAAACGTCGGCGGGCGGCTCTTCGTCAAACCAGATCCAGTGCTTGGCCGTGCCCTGAAATATCTTCCGGCCCTGCTCATAGCTCTTGAGGCCGATGGTGCTCCATCGCCCGGAGATGTGCTTGACCTTCACCACGTCAGCCAGGTTATCGACGCCGCGCTTCCACGAGGCCGGGCCGATGCAATCCTTCGGGATCATCCCGGTGCCGTCGAACGTCTTCTTGCCGTCCTCGCCCCACATTACCTCACCGAACAGTTCCTTCTGGATGATGTCACGTGTCGTTTCGTTGGTGTCGCCCGCCGCCCAGCCATGGGTGGGATGGTTGAACCGCTTGCCCTCCCACCAGTCCTTGTATTGCCCGGTGGTGTGGGCTGTGACCTCGAACGCCCCGGTGACGGTCTTGCCAATGCGGTTGCCTGCCTGAAACAGGCGCTCAAGGAACTCCTTGCCCGCGCGGAAAAACTCCATGTGCTTGGGATAGAGGTGCCGCGCATAGAAGACCGGCACGTCCTTGGCGTCGGGGAAGATCGTCTCATCGGGGAAGTAGAGGTTGTAGCGGCCCACCTTCCAGCGCGCCTCATCCTCGACCTGTTGACGGAAAAGCTCGTCGACCGTCTCTGCATCGAGGCTGGCGGCAAGGAGGTCATAGTCGAGCGTGGCCGGGTCAAAACCGGGCCTTGCAATCAGTTCGGCGGCGATGGCGGCATAGTCGCCCACGGTTCAGATCAGCCTCGCGTGTTATCGGGAATGACGCGCGCCTTCCCTTCGATCACAGCAGGCGCGGCGGTGGCGCTCGCGGCCAGCGCGGCGGCGATGGCCTCGCGCAGCTTCTCCGTCACCATCGACCGCTTGATTTCCGGGGGAACATCACCGTCCACGGTCGCCACAGCCACCGCGCCGGCAAGCTCGCGCTTGTTGGTGAACAGCCCGCCTGTTTCCTTGGCGGCCTGCTCCAGCAGCTTCGACGCCAGCATGAAGTTGCGGCGCGCGAATGCCTGCTCGAACATCGTGTTCAACTGCTGAACCCGAAAGGTGGGCGAGGCGATGGGGATATCGCGCACGCTTTCCTCGAACGCGGCGCGGGCGCGGCGGTGCGTGTCAATCCAGATCGTCTTGCGGCGGGCAGCAATCTCTTCCTCGGTCAAGCCATTGAGGTTGTACTTGATCGCGACGCCCGGTTCCGGTCGAAAGCCAAACTCATCCCTGAACCCGTCAAGCACGCGCTCGGTCTGCCAGAAGCAGGCGTAATGGCACACCAGCCATTCCTTCTGCTCGTTGGTCAGCAGGCGCACGGAGGGGCGCTTGGCGACAGCCTTTGTGCTGCCGCCGCGCTTCTTCTTCGGGGTTTTGTCAGTTTTGTCGGTCACTGGTCAATCAACGCCCGCTCAAGCCGAAGCTGGAGAATGTCAGAATAGGCATCCATCGCGCTAAGCTGCGCCCGCAAAAGCGTCTTATCGACCTCGGGCAACTGTTCGAAAATGGGCGTACCGCCATGGACAAACAGGTGCAGTTTCTGGCGACGATCCACCAGTTCGGCGGATTCACCGGCCATGCGCTGCACATGCGGAGGAATTTCTTTCAGTTCGGTCATGCCACTTTCTTTCGGCGCTTGGGGGCTTTGGTGGAGAGCCGTTTGCGAAGCGCGGCGCGCTCGGCCTCCAAATCGTGCTCGATGATGCCGACGGCGAGGCGCAGCGACACCAGATCGCCGCGGGCCTTTTGCTCGCGGGCGAGGGCATTGTGGCGGGCCAGCGCGGCGCGCGCCTCTTCTCGGGTGGCGTGACGATAGGCGTGGATCTCAACGCCACTGTCGAGAAGGAGTCCGAAGCGCATCAGGCTTTTCCCCTCTCAGCTTTCCAGCGCGCCCATTCCTCGGCGTGTTTGGGGCAAAGGTCTTTGTCTGGGGCCGGTGACGTGGTGCAATGCGAGCAGATCGGCGCATCGCATGTCCCGCTCCTGCGCTTCGGCACCTTCCAGTCGCATTCCAGTGTGGCGGCGCGCCCGCAGGAGCAGCGCTTGCGCCGCCCCGATGTGCAGACAATGGCATAGCCGCCGCCTTCAAGGGGAATGTGGTGGCAGGCCATCAGCCGCGCGCCTCGGGCTTGTCGAACGGATTGACCACACGCCAACCGCATTCAGGCAAATCGTATTCAAGGCCGCAGACATAGACCGCTACACCCATGAATGTCGTGGGCCATGGGCGGCCTAGATCGTGAACGCTGCAGATCGCCGCCCGAATCTCGTGCCGCATTTCGATGCGGAGCATCTGCTCAATCTGCCAAGGAGCAAATCGGGGCGGGATAGGAAGGGGAGCGCCACCGGCAGTATCACGCAATGCCACAGCCATATGCAATTCACGCTTGGCCATCCCGACGGCGCAGGCAATCTCATTGACAACGCTCATGCCTTCCTCCTGACGCAATTCCCGCAGGCCGCATCAATCTGCGCCTGCCCAAAGATCGGCCCCGCGTTGGCAAGCTGCACCATGCGATCGACACTGGACGCGGCGGCGCCGTAGCGCTGCACCACATCGTGGAACTGCTCCACGTCATGCCCGACCAGCCGGAACATGGGCCGTCCATCACGGTCGAAGCGCGGGGCGCCGAAAGTGTCGATGTCCTGCGCGGCGTGGCAAAGCTCATGCTCGATCAGCGCGCAGAAGGCCCAATCATCGGCATAGGCCGCATAGGTCGCGCTGATCGTGATGATGAAATCGAACTCGTCGGTGCCGAACCAATGGCGCAGCAGCCAGCGGGATTGCGCGTTGTTCCACTTCTTCGACGGCGGGCCGGGCTGGCGGCACTCGCCCGCAACAATGCGGTCGCGGGAGGTTTGCTCTGCCGTGGTCCACAGCCATCCGATGCTGGCGTCGGTCAGATGCTCGTGGCGCGGGTTACAGAGCGGGCCGTTGCGCTCGATGAACATGCGCTGCACCCAAGCGCCGAGGCCATCCTGATCCGGGGCAAAGTCGTCTTCCTCGCCCAGCGTGGGCGGCGGGGCCGGGCGCGTGTTGCGGATCAGGCGGGCGAGGGGGATGACCTTACCCACAGTGCGAAACGGCTGCGCGCCGCTCCTCTGCTCGGCTACCAATGACTCGGCCAAGACCATGCGCGCCGACGGACAGCGCAAACGCGCGCGCCACCTCCGCATCGGCAAAGGCCCATGTCGCATCAGCAGACGGGACATAGACCAGCGCTGCCTCGGTGGGCGCGGCCTCGGCGCCGCTGGTGAGGAAGAAGCGGGTATCCCTCATCAGATGTTACGAACCCGCTCGATCTGCGCATTCAAGGCATTCACCGACCTTTGAATGATATCGAGCAGATCCTCCAATGCGCCAATGGTGCCTGCACGCGCAGGGTAATTGGCCTGCACCTCATCGGATGGGGGGACATTGCCATTCACGCGATCAGCAATGCCAGACAGCGTGATGGTCGCGCAGGAAAGATCGCCATTGATGTGCTTCGCGTAGTTGACCAGTTCTTCAAGCCGCGATTCCGTGAGCAGTGTGGGCGGCGTGCCCTTAGCCTTATCCGCGCCAGCCAAAGCGCCGTGGATCACAGCAGCAACAGGAACAGTCTGATAGGTCATAAATCGTCCTTTCGTTTGCATTGGTTCACTTCACTTCGATCAAACTCTCGTGCTCCCGCCGCGCCGCCTCGGCCATGGCCTCCTGCGCGACCTGGCTCTGCTCGATCATGGTCCAGAGCCATGGCGGGCAATCGTGGTCCGTCTTGCCGATGCGGATCAGCACGTCCTGAAGCTCGATGTGCTCGGGCACTTCGGGATCGGTCTGGGTGGCGCGTTGGCGGGGGACGGTATCGAACCATAGCCCGAGGTTAAATTCGCGCTCCTGACCGGCGAGGCGCACGGTGAAGGTGAAGGGGAGGCGGTGGGTCACTGGCCGCCTCCGTCGTGTTTGGCGAGGCAGGCCAGCACTTGCTTGCCCGAATCCTTGTCTTCCGCGCTCCAATTCCCAGCATCGCCGCTGTCTGCGATTTGCTTGAAATCGAACCAGACGCTGCGCAGGGCAGTCAGCGCCTCGGCCAGTTTTTCCTCCAGATCATCGGCGCGGCTCTCTTCGCGGCGGAACGCCTCGACATAGGGCGTCAGCCGCTCAATCTCAGCATGCATGTCACCAACGACCGTGGCCTGCATCGCGTCCAGCGCACAACCGGCATTCAGCAGCCATACTTCACCTTCATCGAGCCATGCCTGGTCGAAGTCGCGCTTGCGCCTCGTAACCTCCAATTCGCCGCGCAGCATGGCTTTGGCGATGTGTGCAATCTGCTGTTCGCGATCACCCATGGCCGCCTCCCGCCATCTTGGCCAAGGCATCAGCCGCAGCCTTTGCTGCCACGGCTTCGATCTCGTCGGCCATCTGGACCAGTTCCTTGCCGATGATGCGCGCCTCTTCCGAGTTGAGGGTGCGGGTAAGCTGGACCGGGCCAGACTTCAGGATCACAATGGCGCTGGCAGGCGTCTCATTGTCGCTCTCGGTTCCGCTGATAATCCACATCCCATCGGCGGGTACGGACACGCCCCGCGCCGAAAAGAACGGCGCGGGCTGAGCAGTATCGGAGTTGATGTTGGGAGTGGGATCGCTCATCGCTCAACCCTCTCCGTGCGTGCAGCCGTCGGGGCAGGAGCCCTTGGGGCGGCGGTTGACCGGGCAGGGCTCTTCGGCCTCACCCTCGACGGCGCTCTCGTCGAACTCGGTTTCCTCCATCGGACCGGACCAATCGCAGGAAGTGCATTCCACACCGCCCTCTGCCCATTCGGCAATGATCCACGCCTTGGCCGCGCGATCCCATTTCGCGTCAGCCTTGGCATAGAGGTGGTCGGCATCGCCGCACTCGGGGCAACGGCGCTCAACGTCGTGATGCGGAGCCTCGCCGCGCCGGAAACCGGTAAAGGTCAGGGTCGCGCCGTTCTCGGTATCCACGGTGGAGTCATTGGGATCTTCGATGGCCGCCTTGATATCGCGGCCCACGGTATTCCAGCACTCGGCTTCAAGATCGCCCTCGATCTTGGCAGTTGCATGGATGATGATGGGGAAGGTATGAATGGTCATGTCTCTCTCCGATTGAGACACCGACGGGTGCCGGATGACCAATCAGTATCCGATTCGGATACCATTTGCAAGTTGACGCAAGTTGATGCGCGTCATTCCTTGTCGCCACTCTCCCCGCAATCCGCCACAATCGCGCGCAGAGCAGCGAATTCCTCTGCCGTGATGCGCTGATCGTCCGGTATCGGTTTCTGATACTCTTGCCTGTGCTTCCACACCAGATGACGCGCGCGGCTCTTGCGCCAGTCGCGCATTGCCTTGTGGGCTTGGGCAGCAGCAAAGACCTCGGCAGGCGTCGGCATGAAGGTCATGGTGCGCAGCAGATCGTCAAACGCCTTGGCCAGATCGCCAATGGTGCAGTCGCGCAGGACGCGCCAGTACAGGTCGAGACGCTCCTTGGCCTCTGCGGGGCTTGCAGCGCGCTCCTTCGTGGCGAGGGAGAGGCGAGACACCATGACATCGATGCGATCCATCGTCGGGTGCTCAGGCTCAGGCCATGGGCCGTCGAGATAGGCTTGCAGGGCCTCAGCCGTCTTCAGGCCAATGATCGGACTGTCTCCCGAGGCCAGCAGCGCGCTCAGCTTGTCGCTCAAGGGTGGCTCGCACGAACGGATTGGTCGGTTCATCGGAGTGACGTTGGTGGTTTGGCTGAGGGCGTTCATTGGTCTTTGCTCCATGGGCATGGGCGAGTTGTTGGGAGATCCAGCTTACGGGCTCGATGGGGGGGCGCTCTCTGCACCGGGCGATGGCATCGATGATCGCGCCGGGGGAATAGGACTTGCACCACTTGCCGATGATGGACCTGGCACTGGCTTCGGTGCGGCCGGAAGCGAGCAGGATGGGCAGGGCGCCATCAAACACGAGCTTCTTCGGGTCGAATGCGGGCGGATTGCTGGCGGCGGGGCGTGCAGTATCCTCGTTAGAGGATACTGAATCTATGGTTCCATGGTTTATTGGTTCTTTAGTTGTCCGGTGGCTGTCCGCTCCTTGTTCGGCTGCCTGTCCGGGTGATGATTTTTCGGCGCGTTTTTTCTCGTTAATTCCGTTATTTACGCTGTCCAATACCTGTCCGGTTGCTTGTCCGGTTTTTGATCGGGTCGCGTTCGGGGGGTAATCATCACCTTCACCCTGTCCGGTGTCGCTCGAAACGTCCTGATATTTGGAATAATTACAGATGGTTATGATGGAGCGACCCTGTCCGGTTTCCCGCTCGATCATCTCTTCAGCCTGCAATCGGGCCATGAAGCGCTCTGCCGCGCTAGGGCTCATCCCCCATGCCTTGGCAAGCTGCGCGCGCGATGCGCAAAGCTGCCCTCGGTCCAGCGTGATGGTCGCGCCGCCGACACTGAATTTGGTCGGCCTCCAGCAGGCCCGCGCGATCAACCACACCCATGCGCCAAATCTTTGCGCATCGTCGCAAAACAGGTGATGCTCAATCGCCTCACGGTGCAGGGTAATGAACCCGCTCATTTCGCCTCAATCCATTCTACGATATCGAAGTCGCTGCCGATCAGCGTCCAGCGGGTGGTGGGCTGGCGCCCGGTATCGACCGGCCAGCTTTGGGCGGGCGCGCGGCCATTGCGCAGGCGCACGAAAACACGGTCGATGCGGTACGCGGCGGAATTGGCCTGCACAGCATCAAGCTCCGCGCATTCCTCGCGCGTTCTCTCGGGCTTTGAACCGATGTTGGGACGCCAGCGGGCGGTCATGGCGCTTGGGCCTCCGCGTAGGCTTGCTGGATACGCTCCACGGCGGTCTGGAAGTGCTTTGGGTTATGCTCGATGCCGGTGAACGTCTTGCCCGCGCGGATGGCGGCCACGCCAGTGGATCCGGTGCCCATGAACGGGTCGCATACCGTCTGCCCAGCCATGTTGCGCATGATCTTGTCCATGACGGGCAGCGGCTTGACCGTGGGGTGGCCGAACGTCTTGCTGGGCATCGAGGGCGCGCTGATATGCCGGTGCATATCGTGATGCTCGCCCACCGGGTGATAGCCCCGGTTCCATGCGTGGATATAGGGCTCGGTATCGGCCAGATAATGCTTGTTGCGGTGGGGCGGCGGGCTGGGCTTGATCCAGACGCACAGGGCAGCCCGGTGGAACTTCGGGCGC
Source organism: Novosphingobium sp. Sphag1I (assembly GCF_056279125.1). Lineage (NCBI taxonomy): Bacteria > Pseudomonadati > Pseudomonadota > Alphaproteobacteria > Sphingomonadales > Sphingomonadaceae > Novosphingobium > Novosphingobium sp. Sphag1I. The sequence goes on from NZ_JBWBQS010000004.1 coordinate 200,992, forward strand.
AGGCGCACGAACAGATCGGCCACGAGCATCGCGTCATGGTCGGCGCGCTCATCCTCGGCCAGCGCCGGGATAAGCTCGCCAAGCTGATCGTTATGGCAAAACACGACGACTGCCCCGCATTGCGCCGGGTCGATGATGGCCGGGTCAAAGCCCTTATCCAGCCCTTCGGCCACGATCTGATCGCTGGCGCCGCGCGCGGCCCGGTAGGCCCCGCCGCCGCTGTTGTCGAACAGATAGGGCGGGTCCATGCACAGGCCATCGAACCAGCCGAGGCCGGGCAGCGTGGCATAGGCATCGCCAAGGATCAGGCGGTGCGGTCCGATGTGGGTGATCTGCGGCATCACTCGCACACCGCATACTGGCTGGTGCAACGGGCGGGATCGGCGGAAAGTTCGCTATCCTCAATCGCGGCGAACAGATCGAAGTTGCGGCCGCCTCGGCTGGTACGGCTCCACTCAACCGCGCGCCGAATCGATGCGCGGATCATGCCGTGTTTATCGGGGGGCACTTTGTCGGTTGGCAGAAAGCTCGAAATGAGTTCGACCCGCTCCTGCCGCAGCAATGCCGAATAGGCGTGACGCGCAACCCCGCCGACAATGCTTTCCCATTCTTCGATCCGGTCGATCTGATCGGGAAAGCGGCGGGCTATTTCACGCAATTCAGACTTTTTGCACATGATGCAGGGCATGCAGCCCACCCGGCTCATGCCCATGGTGTAGAGAGGATTGGGTTTCAGGCCGTGGCGCCGTGCAATCGCAAAGGTATCTTCGGCGGCCCATGAATGGATGGGGCGATAGAGAATGGACGGCGCACGAACGGCGCAGTAAATCCGCTCGATCTTTGGCTTGGCAGCGCGGGCCGCGCTTTCGGCTGCACGTTCTCCGATCCATTCGACGGTAGGAATGCCATCCATTCTGATGGGATCTTTGATGGCGGCCATCGGCGCCAGTTTGAGTTCGTCCGTACAGAACCGCGTCTTGCTGCCGGGGAAGCGGCCATGCAGCATGGCCATATCCAGAAAGGGATTTCCGGTGGGCTGCATCAAGGCTATCGCGTGCGCCACCATGCTTTCCGGCAGTGCCGGAGTAATCTTGACAGGACAATCGCAGTCATCGCGCACAAGCGCCTTTTCCGCGTAAGCCAAATCCTTGCAGGCGGACAGGCAGGCCGCACTATGCTGTTTGCGGCGCAACTCCTGCACCCAATCGCGCGCCATGGCCTCGCGCCGCGCCGCGAATTTCTCGGTGAAATCCGCACGCACGGTTTCAATGGTAATGCCCAGCGCTTGACCGAGATAATCGACATGCTCGATGGTCAACGGGTGTTCGTTGCCAGTGTCTGCGAAGAGAAATCGCGGCGGATGATTGCCGCTTGAACGCTTTGAAAAGCGCTCAATGGCGAGGCACGCGGTAGCTGTGGAATCCTTGCCGCCGCTGATGCTGATGAAATGCTGTGGCTTCATCATGCCGCCGCCCTTTCCAACCGTTCACACGGTTGATTGGCTGCCACCAGCGCACGCGCCACGGGCGGGCACACGCTGTTGCCAATCGCTGAAATTTGCATGGCCTTGGGCAGCCTGCCGAACAGGCGTTGACCTTGCGGAAACCTCTTGCTGGGCTTCGTGGTGTACCAGCACTCTGGGTCCAGCACGTAATCAGGTGGGAAGCCCTGCGCATTGGCCAATTCGCGTGGCGTGAGCATGCGCAGGCCAATATCGACGATCACATAGGTGGTGGCGTCGATAGTGACGGTGACGACTGCAAACCTGGCCTTGGTTGTGATCGTGTCCAGTTCGCGGTCAACGGCCTGGATCTGCGATGCTTCGTTCTCGCCGCCAGTCCCATAGTATTTAACAAGGAAAGCGGCCGCCATCGTGGCGCGATCCATCATTTCAGGAGGCAGGGCATCGGCCTCGACCATCGTGGTTTGAACGATGCGCTGTTGGCCCCCGGTTGTGGTGACGGTTGACAACGGCTTGCCGGCGGATCGACCGGCAGAGCGCTTGTTGCGAGGGCCGCCATTGGCCTGTTCCATGTGGGCCGCCACGACAGCATGGTGCAGACCCCCAGCACGCACAGTGCCCAATGGTTCGCCTGGCTTACCGCCCCCGCCGATCTTGTCGCTGCCATAGAAGTGCGAGAGGAAAGCCGTCACGGCGGCATGCTTCCCACCACCTGCCGTGATAGTGGTCAAAGGCTTCCCTAGGGAGGGCACCCTAGGCTCTTCGCCGGGCCGCCGCTCTCCATGCCCCAGCATAGCAAGCGATGCAGCTACGATCCCATTGGTGTCTTTCCTCGATGCCGCAATGGTGTGATGCGGCTCTTGGACGGAGCGATTGCGGCCGCCATGCTGGCCATAGGTGATGAATGGAACGATCTTGCCATCACGGCTGACGATGAACGGCTGTGCGGCATTAACGACATAGCGCATCACGCCATGCGCAATGCGGCGGTTTGTCGCCTCGGCCAATTCATTGCTACGGTCAAAGATGGAAGGACAGGGAATCGACCAATCGATGCATTCAGCGGCCGTTCGATACGGTTGCAGCTTCCCCGAACGAACGCCCGCGGAATCGGGTGTGCCATGCGTCGGCTTGGGCTTCACGATGGGCAGGCCATCATTGCGCATGACCATGTACAGGCGCTTACGGCTGGTGGGCGCGCCATAATCGCAGGCCTTCAGCACCCACCACTGGACGCGATAGCCAAGCCCACGAATGGCACGGACAAAGCGTTTGAACTCGCGCCCCTCCTGCCCCTTGATCGGCTTGCCATCCTTATCCAGCGGCGCGGCATATTCAAATTCCTCTACGTTCTCCAAATAGCCGCATGTGGGGCGCACCTCTTTCAGCCAATGGACAACCTCCCAGCAAAGCGCGCGAATGCTGCGATCTTTGACCGGCGCCCCTTTTGCCTTACTGAATTCTTTGCAGTCGGGGCTGAACCATGCGCCGGATACCGGCTGCATCTTGGTAGCAGCCAGCGGCCACAGCGCCTTGATATCTTGGCAATAGTGTGTGGAGGCTGGATGATTTGCCTTGTGGATCGCAATAGCGGTCGGGCTGTGATTGACCGCGATATCCACGGATCGGCCAATGGCCTGCTCAATGCCGGTGCTGGCCCCGCCGCCCCCGGCGAAGCCATCAATAAAGAGGCCATCAACATGGATAGGGGTAAAGGCGAGGGCGCCTCCGATCATGAAATGCTGGGGCTTCATGCCTGCGCCCCTTCGCTGCAGGCAGCCTGCGCATTCTTACGCCGCCGCCCGACGGGATGCGAAACACCGTGATCGCGGGCAACCTTGCGCGCCCAATCGACCGTGACGCCAAAATATGCTGCAACCTGCTCAACCGGGCGGCCTGTGCGCATCATGGCTGCCATCCGGCGCTGACGTTCCGCGCGATCATTGCGCGTCAGAAAAGGAACAGTGGTCATTGAAGAACACCTTTCTCGCGCAGGATGGCCATGCCTTCCGCGCTGGATCGAATGATGTAGAAGGGGACATGGTGAAGCTCGCACCACGCGCGAAAGTCGCGCTGGGCATCGGTCAGGCGACCGACCTTGCTCTTGAATTCCATGACGCAGCAGCCACCGTCCCACTGGAACAGGTAATCGCTGGCGCCCTTGATGAGGCCCAGCGCGCGCGCGATGGCGATAGGCAGCGGGACGCTGACGCGGCCACGGCTATCCTTCTTCACCAGCCCGCCAAGTTCGTTCGGGACGTGGCACCACACAGCGCGCAGCCGCCCCTCAAGCGTTGCAACGCGCAAGTCCTGGGCAAATTCATAGGCGGCGGTATCTTCGGGGCCCAGCTTCACAGAGCGCGAAAGCGAGGCGTGATTCATCAGCCGCACAAGGAAGACGTGGGCGCCGGTCATTTCGCGCCGATCAGGGGGAGGCCGATACCATCAATGATGCGAGCGGGTCGCTCGCGCCAGATCGCGACATAATGGGTTTTGTGGCGATGGGAGCGATCCTGAACCAGATCGATCATGCCCGCGTTGTAAAGCTGGCGCACGCGGTTGATGATATAGATCATCTGGCGTGAAGCGGTTTTCAGCGCAACATCCAAGCCTTGATAGTCCATGGCGTTATTGGCTGAATAATAAACGATCTGCGATCCGACGCAGGCGTTGGCAATAAAGGCTTCCAGCGCTTCTCTTGAGCAAAGGGCCATGGCGCATCATCCGATTAAGAGGATGCAGCGGTGGGGTGCGGTATTCGGTGGCAATGAGTGGCCTGCGCCCTCGTCGGGACCTGCCGTTTACGCGGAGGTCTTACGGCGGCATCTCACCACCAGCCTCACGCGCATACCCTTCCCCTTTTTTAACCTACCCCCGCTGCTTGTGGACAGGCCGGAAACGTCCGACGAGGTTATTCAGGAGTGCCGAAGAAAAGGGGCAAATCGGTTTCGTTGGTGGCGCGCTCACAGGCTTCGGTGAAGGCCAGTTCGAACACGCGGTCGAGGCCCCAGAGTTCGTACCAGAATACCAGGGTGCCATCTTTGGATCGGAAGCGCAGGCGGGCGGCCACGCGATAGATATCGCCGCGCGCGAACACCGGGATATTCAGGATAAACACGGTCGGAATGTCGAGCGGCGCGCCGTCGGGCCCGGTCTGCTCGGTCTTGAAGCGGATTTCGCCGGTCCCGTTCGACAGGTTGCGGGTGTCCACAACAACGCTCTTTTCGTGAACCTGCAGGCCACGAGACAGTTCGATCAGCTTGGACGGGCTGCCCAGCGCGCCGCCGCCGATGCTGGTCAGCAGCTTGCGGATATCGTCATTGAGCGCCGAAGCATCGTCGACATGCTCAACGTCGATGAAGCGATCTTCAAGGAACTGCGCAAAATCGTCGCGCGTCATCTTGGCCTTGTCGAACTTGGTCCAGACCTTCCATTCTTCCGAGAGCGGAAACTTGAACACCGCTCGGTGCTCACCGAATCCCGCCTGCGGGCGGCCGCCCAGCGCGGACTGTTCAGTTTCGACATGATAGTCGAGCACAGCAGTCAGCGAGGGCCCCTGCATGTTGTCCACGGCGAACAGCGCCGAGGGAGCGCTCTTGAATTTGTTGACGTGCCAAATGAAGCTGTCGAGGCGCGTGTGCAGGGCGGTGCCCTTCAGGCGCTTCGGCCCGGTCCGATATTCGTCGAAATAGCTGGCGGGCAGCGGCTTGAGGTTGCCGTTGGTGTCCAGAATGAACACACCTTGCGTTTGGGTGTCAGGCTCGACGGCATTGACGGCCTTGGCCGTGCCAAATTCGCGGGCCACCTCGACGGCGGCGCGCATTAGATCCGCGGTGCTCTCGCCGACGGTCAAAACCTTGGTATCGCTCATGGATTTTACCTTTTTCAGAGGATCAGGAGGGCGGGTCGCGCGTCAGTTGCGCGGGGCCTGCCGGGGCGTCACATCGCGTACCGTGCCGAACAGGCTTTGCTGCCTGGGCTGGTTCGGGGTGAACAGGTTGTTTTCGGTGAGCCACGCGATCGAGCGCTTGCGCTTGACCTTGGGCATGGCGATCTTGTGCTCGCCCTCGATCAGGTAATAGCCATCGACCTCGCGGATCAGCGTGATCTTGAGGTTGATGGTCGCCTTGAGCTTGCCGCCCTGCGCCTGGAACAAATCTTCCAGATCCTCAGCCATCTTGCGCATGTCATACATGACATCGGCGTCGAACTGGCCGTCCTCGACCATGCGCATGAAGTCGGCCAGGCTATTCGCGGTAGGATGGAGCCTGCCGCCATCGGCAGCGATAAGGCTCTCGACCGCTTCTCTTTCTTGAGGTTCAGACATTGGGTTTCCTTTCACTCAGCAGCTAGGGAAACCGAGGCGCGGGCCGCGTTATGGACCTCCACCCAATCCTCATATCGAACGGCACCATCGGAAACGCGCTGGTAGGCCGTGACGAATTTGGGGGAGGGAAGAAGGATGCCGCGCTCATGCTTGGAAACGACGGATTGATTGGACGCGCCAACAAGTTCTGCCATCTGCGCCAGCGTGAGCTTTTTCAGTTTGCGAAAGCGTCTCGGGTTCATAGCGCGCTATTGGTATCCGATTAGGATACTTTGGCCAAGCCCTGAAAATGTCCGATAGAGAAATTTATTTGCACAGCCCAATCGTGTAGGAAAGGGCTATGGCTCGTATCTACGCCCCCAATCGCATCGCTGAACTTCGCATCGCGAAACAGTTGACCCAGCAGGAACTGGCAGATCGCATGGGTGGAACCATCACTAAGGGAACCGTCTCCAAACTGGAGAAGGGGACCATGGGCTGCACCGTCGATCACATTCTTGACCTTGCCCGCGCGCTGGAGGTTGATCCGGCAGAGGTTATCGCAAAGGTCGAGCCCAGCGCGCGCGAGGTGCCGCTGCTTGGTCGTGTGGCTGCGGGTAACTGGCGGGATGCCGTTGCCGAAGCTGATGAATTTGTAGCTCTCCCCGAGCAGATTCAGGGGAAAAATCTGTTTGCTTTGCGCGTTGCAGGCGATTCCATGAATACCATCGTGCCTGATGGCGCGGTGATTTTCGTCAATCCCGATGATTTAGACCTAATTGATGGCAAGGTTTACGTGGTTGCCAATGGGAACCATGAAACGACATTCAAGCAATTCTCATCCAATCCTCCGCGCCTTGTTCCGTGTTCTACCAACCCGGTTCACCAGCCTATCGAGATTGGACGCGAGCCCTTCATCACCGTTGGCAGGGTTTCCTACGCATCATTCCGGCTCTAGCGGTGGTTGCCCTCCAAATGTTCGGCCTGACGCTGATCGCCATCATGGCGGTCGGCGCAGTGGCCTCGTGGGCTGATCAGGACGAGCGGCGGCTACTGAAGCTCGCCGCCGGTTTCGCCATGTCTGTTATCCTGGCATTGGCATGGGGATTATCCACCGGATCGCTTTACCGAATCGCTCACGCGAACGTGCCTGATTCAGATCAGGAGGACGCGCGTCCGCTACCATAAATTTCCGAATCGGAAATTTCCTGTTGCAGGTAGTATCGGTATAGGATACCTCTCCGTTAGTTCTTACGGAGAGTTCCATGGCGCACAGCGTTATTCGGGCTTTACAGCCGTCGCATTTACTGCCCCCCAATACCCCGGCTTCTACTACCGCGTCCGCTGAAAATGCGGGCGGGCGCGGCAACCGCTTGCGCCTTGTTCCCCAATACATGGCGGCGGCCCCTGTCGTCTGGATTGAGCCCTATGAAGGCTGGTCGATGTGGGAGCTTGTCAGCCGTGATACGGACGGCTTCTTCTACAGCGAATACATCGCGCGTTGCGCGCACGGCGATTACTTTCTCGACGTTTCGCGCTTTAATTTCACGCCGACGCAAGAGCGCTTCGACTGGCTCGTGCGCAATGAGTTTCCAGCGCGCCGGGGAACCGGGCCCTGGGATGATGCGGACATTGATTGGGGCATCGCTCACGAAATGCGGACGGACGTGTTCACGGTGCCTTCGCGTGCTGAGCGCGAGGAAGCCGCCTGTGCTGCCGGTCTGATGGCGCTGGGTGTGCTGTGCCTGATCGGCACGGCTGCCGCGCAGTTGTGGGCGTGATGGCCACCCGCTCAACCTATCAGCCCTATGCTGAAATGGGCCGCGCCGCGGCGCCCGTAATCGTCGCTGGCGCGCTTGATGCATCGATCCCTGTCGAGGGCTTCTATCTCATGCGCCTTCGCTCTGGCGCGGTCGCTAGCGGCATCCACATCTGGTTTGGGCCACCGCTCGATCCTGTGACCGGCGAAGAGCTTGACCGCTCGTGGCGCTGGCAGGCGCAGGGCGATGATGGCCAGCTTATCGATCTGGATCACGTCTGGCCCATGTGCGGCAAGACACCGATCAGCGAGGCTGATTTCAACGCCCGCAGGAACCGCCGCGCATGGGCGCAAAAGGCCGCTCCCGAAAGCTCCTACGCCAACAGCCGCAGGAAATATGACCCCCTTTCCATGTCCGAGGCCTTGCCGTTCTGATGGTTGCAACACTCTCATCGCGAGCCATTATTTGCGCTCACTGTCAGAACGAAGTGGCCGTTCCGCGCTACCGCGTGTCCGCAAGGTTTTGCAGTTCATCTTGCTATTCCAAGTGGAAAGCCAATCCCATGCGTTTTGTGGATCAGAGCGCAGGTGAAGGTGGATGTTGGCTGTGGACCGGACCTGACGATGGCCGGGGCATTTATGGTCGGAAACGTGTGAATGGGAAAATGCGCGGTGCGCATGTTGCTGTTTACGAGCACCTTGTCGGGAAGATTCCAGCGGGAATGGAAATTGACCATACCTGCCGCGTCACCAAATGCGTCAATCCCGCGCATCTTGAGCCAGTGACGCGGCGCGAGAATGTTCTTCGGCAGCCAAAAGTAATCGTGGCACAAACATCAAGCCGATGCGTCAATGGCCACGAGTGGACGCCAGAAAATACTTACATCCATCCCACTCAAGGTTCGAGAATTTGTCGGTCATGCACACGAGAAGCTGTGCGCCGACATAGCAGAAAACTTCCCTGACAACCCATTTTCTAAGGAGAACCGCCATGTCGGTTGCGCAACAGAATTCCATATTTGGCGATGTGAAGCCGTGGCCCAGCCAGCCCGCCGCCGCTGTCGCCAGCCTTGGCCATAATAGGCCCCCGCTGGAAGAACTGATCCCCGAAGAATTTATGGCTGAACTCCTGCGCGAGAGGCCGGAATTCCTGACAAAGCTGGATCAACTTGTCGGCGCGGCTGACCGGGCAAAAGCCACCAATGACGATGAACTTGGCCGGTGCGGCGATCTGGTGGATGGCTATCGCAAGCTGGCGAACCACATCAACGCCACGCACAAGACGGTGAAGGAGCCGTATTTGCAGGGCGGGCGGCTGGTTGATGCTGAGAAAAATGCGCTGATGGAGCGCATCACCAGCGCCAAAGCCAGCGTTGAGGCTATCGGCAATGCCTATGTGGCTGACCGCGATGCCCGGCGGCGCGCAGATGAGGCCCGGATCGCGGCTGAACAGCGCGCCGCTGCCGAAGCTGCTGCGCGGGCCGAGCGTGAGCGTGCTGCCGCCGAGGAAGAGGCGATGCGCGCCCAGCGTGAAGCCGCCAGCGCCGAGGAGCGCGAAGCCGCCGCCCAGCGCGCAGCCGAGGCTGCGCGCGTGGCTGAGGAAACCATGGCCGCCGCCGCGCTGGCGCCCGCTGCCCCGGCGAAAGTTGAGCCTGTCCGTTCCGATGCTGGCTCGACCGTCTCGGGCAAGCAGGAGTGGAAGTCGGACGTTACCGATTACACCGTCGCCTTCATGGCAGTCGAAGACAACCCCAAGGTCCGTGAAGCGATCGACAAGGCGGTGGCAGGCCTCGTGCGTGCTGGCAAGCGCCAGATCGAGGGCGTCCGCATCTATCCGGTCGCCAAGGCCAACTTCCGCTGATCTCAGCCGACAAGGAGTTTCACACGATGAACGCCCCTGCGCCCCAGCAGACCTTCGACCAGGCGCTTGCCCTCTTCAATGGGCAGGTATCCAAGGTTGCCCAGCAGATCGCTATGGTTCTTCCGAGCCATATCCCCATTGAGTTTTTCCAGCGCGTGCTGATGGCGGCTGTGAAGGCCGATCCTGACCTTCTTCGCGCTGACCGTCGCTCGCTGCTCAATGCCTGCGAAAAATGTGCCATGGACGGGCTGATCCCCGACAAGCGCGAGGCCGCGCTCGTCGTGTTCAAGCGCAATTACAAGGATGCACAAGGCGCATGGCAGCAGGCGCTTGAAGTCCAGTATATGCCGATGGCTTATGGTCTTCGGAAGAAGATCCTCCAATCTGGCGAAATCACGGACATCACCGCAAAGGTGGTCTATCGCTGCGAGGTTGAATCCGGCGCTTTCATCTATGAAGAAGGCACTGAGGCGATGCTTCGGCATAGGCCAATGCTGGAAATGACCGAAGATCAGGCCAAAGACGAGAACATTGTCGCAGCTTATTCCATGGCAACCTACAAGGACGGCAGCAAGTCCTATGAGGTGATGCGCCGCTTCGAAATCGATAAGGTGCGCGAATGCAGCCAGACCGGTGCCACGAAGGATAAACGCGGGCAAGCGCGCAAGCCATCGGGGCCATGGGTCGATTGGTATCCTGAGCAGTGCAAGAAGACCGCCATGCGCCGTCACAGCAAGACGCTGCCCATGTCGAGCGATCTGGTGGACGTGGAAGGCGCAGACCTTGATGCCGTTGCGCGCTCAACGCAAGCCATGCTCTCCGTCGAGGCTGATGCCCCCACCGCAATTGCTCAGGGGCCCAAAACGGTTTCCCTGTCGGACCAGAGCAGCGAGGGTAACGGCACGCCGATCGACCTTTCAACCGGCGAAGTCCTCCAAATGGATCCGGCCACCGGCATGACGGTGGTGGACGAAGATACTGCCCGCCAGCTTGACGCGCAGATGCTGGAAGGTGGCCGCGCCGATCACGATCATGGCGACCAGCATGACGGCACCGAAGGCAAAGATGCCGCCGACGATACCCCGGCCTATGCCGGTTGGTTGCAGGGCATGAACGAGCGGATCGCCAACGCGACCACGCCCGCCTTCCTGCGCGGCATCGAGGATGATTTGAAGGCCGCAAAGGACAGCCTGCCCGATGACGTGGTGGCCGATCTGGAAAAGGCCATCAGCGCGCGCCGCGCCGCCATCCTGAAGAAGGGCTAAACTCATGGCTGCCGACGCCTTTTACATCATCTGGAACCCGGAGGGGAAATCCTCTCCGCGCTTCCGCCACGAATGGTTTGGGTCGGCAGCCAACGAGGCCGCGCGCCTCGCCCGCGAGAACCCCGGCCAAGAATTTATCGTCATGCAGGCGGTGCGCAGCGTGAAGGTCATTGACCTGACCGTGACTGAATTCGCCCGCTCCGAACATGATGACGGAATCCCGTTCTAAACCCAGAAAGGAGGGCGAGGGGGATAACCTCTCGCCACATACCACCATGAGCAATGTTCAGCAGTCGATCGATCACAATCACATCTTGGGCCTGACGGCAGGTATCGTCACCTCGCGCATTGCCGCTATGCCTGGCAAGGAAGACGTGCCGGCCCTTATCAGAAGCGTCTATGAAACCCTGACCAGCCTCGGCCAGCCCGATACCCCCGCTCCCGCGCCGCTGGTCCCTGCCGTGCCGATCAGCAAATCCATCAGGCCCGATCACATCGTGTGCCTTGAGGACGGCAAGAAGCTCAAGATGCTCAAGCGGCATATCGCCACGCATTACAACCTCACACCCGACGAATACCGGGCCAAGTGGGGCCTGCCCGCCGACTATCCGATGACCGCGCCTGATTATGCCGCAAAGCGGCGCGAACTGGCCAAGGCTATCGGGCTGGGCACGAAGGCGAGCTATGTAGGCAACAAGCCGAAGGGCTAAAGCATGCACCCGAATTGGCCACATGCTTTAGCCGATCGGATCGGCGTGCGCGGCATCATTTCTTTTACGCCCGCCCGCGTCGGCCTGACCCTGCATGTCCCATGCGAAAAGGGAGGGCATGTGGTCGATGTTCCGGTTCGATCCGGCCTGCCGCCCGACGTGATTGCCAAGCAGATGCTCAACAAGGGGTGGTCATTTGGCTCCCGCCTTTCATGTCCCGAGTGCGGAAGAAGACGGACCAAATCCAACCCAGACAGCAAGAAGATTGCCATGTCCACCACCGATAAACCCCAGGCGTCCGATGCAGCGAGAAAGGCGAAGCGCCTTGTCTATCAAGCATTGGAAGATGCCTATGACGATGTGGCGAAGCGATATCGCAATGGCTGGTCAGATGACCGCGTTGCGAAGGAAACCGGCGCTGCGCCCGCGTTCGTGAAGCAAATTCGGGAGCAGGATTTCGGCCCTCTTGGTGAGCCGGTCGAACTGGCCTCGCTGCGCCTCGAGGTTGACGCCCTGCGCGCGGAGGCCAGCGCGTCCAATGCGGACCTGATCCGAAAGGTCGATGCCATAGCCCAGAAGCTGACCAACATCTGCCGCCAGAACGGGTGGCAGATCACTTAACGAAAGGATATCCCAGTGCCCACCTATCTCGTAACCGATAAGCAGACCAAGAGCCGTATCATGGTCGAGGCCCAGCGCCCCCAGACGGCCCTGTCCCTGCTGATCGAAAACCGCTTCACCGTCTCGGCCGCGCTGGAAGCTGGCGATGCGATCCGCCTGACGCGCGATGGCGTTGATTTCCTCGATGCCAATCCCGCCGAGGCTTTGCCGGAAGCCGAGCGTGTGCCGCTCTCGGCGTTTGATGATGCTCCTGCCGAGGACCCGGAATTTGTCGAGGTGGAGACGTTCCCGGCTCATGATGCCGAGCCGATCCCCTTCGCCGCCGATGACCCCGGCAAAACCCTTGAGGCGCTTCGGTGACGGCGGCCCGCTTTAATGGCAGCGGGAGAGCCACCACGGCTTTCCCGCCCGTCTATGGGCAGCCGTCCATGAAGGAATGGCAGAACCGCAAGCGTATGCCTGCATGGCGCAGGTTGCTTGCCGGGTGGTGGAAGGAAGAGGGCAATGAAGGTTGAACATCTGAAAGAGGCCCAGCAGATCGTTGACAGCATCGCCAGCATCGACGCAGCGCTGACCTACAAGCTGATGGATACCGGATCGATGCCGCAGCTTCCAGTTCGGACCGGCCCGGGCAGTTCCACCTATCAGCCTATCACCCGTGACATTGCTGAAAAGGCGCTGGCGCTCCAGCACGAGGCCATGCGCCAGCGCCGCGCGGCTTTGGTGCGCAGGGCCAACCAGATAGGGCTGGTGATTGGGGGCGGCAATGGCTGACCAGAACACACCTGCGCCTGCTGTCATGGAGTTAATCTCCATGCTTGATGTTGATCCTGAACCGGATGGGAAGGTCATCTTTGATCATTCCCCGGAAGAGATAGGGCTGCACGTCATGGAAAACCATGACATTATTCTTGCCTGCATCACTTCCCAACGCCGCGCCGCTGCGATCAGCAATTTGCAGAAAGCGCAAATTGCCCATCCCGACGACCTGTGTCCCCGCTGCGAAGGGGCGACGATCTACATCAGCCGTGATGTGCTCACTGGGCAGGAGGTTGAGATTTCGTGCCTGTATTGCAATGAAACGGGCCGTATTTCTTCCGCGCAGACCGCACCCCAGCCCGACCCGCGCGATGCGGAGATTGTGCGGTTGCGTCTTGATGTTGAGAAAGAGCAGGCTTTGCAGGACAGCGCATATAGGGCTGGCTTAAAAGCTGGCTGGAATATGTGCGTTAACGACGATCACGATGGATACGCCAAAGCTACCGAAAGCACGGAACATATCGCAGAATTGAGGCGCATCCGAGAAGCCCGCGCCGCCCTCGCCAAATCGGAGGGCCGCACCAATGGCTGACCGCCCCATCCTTTTCAGCGCGCCGATGGTGCCCGCCCTGCTCGACGGAGCCAAGACCCAGACGCGGCGCGCTTTGAACCCTCAGCCGCCCTCGTGGGTCTATCCGAACGATAAGCCCGGATATTCATGTCTCACACCGAAAGGCTCCATTGAATTTCGTGGCAGGTATATCGATGAAGCCGGGGAGGATCACGGCCCCGCAAGTAAGTTTGTGAAGCTCCCATATCTCAAAGGCGACCGCCTGTGGGTGCGCGAGAGCTATTACCAGCGCGGCCATTGGGAGCCGGTCGAGGGCGCAAAGACCAAGGGCGGGCGGCAAAAGTGGGCATTCGTCCCGGCGGACTACTTTTACACATTCGATGAACCCGCCGAATACCGCAAGGGCCGCCACCACAAAGACCCCGCCACGGTTGCATGGCACAAGCGCCTTGGGCGGTTCATGCCCCGCTCTTTCTCCCGCCTCACGCTTACCGTCACCGATGTCCGCGTGGAGCGCTTGCGGGAAATCAGCGAGAAAGACGCGATGGCCGAGGGCTTGGGTACTTGCCCCGACGACTTCCACGGAATGGACCCGCGCGGCTGGTATCGCGACCTGTGGGACAACCTCAACGGCCCCGGCGCGTGGGAGGCTAACCCTTGGGTGGTCGCCGTAACCTTCACCGTGGCCCGCCACAACATCGATGCCCCCGATCTGCCCGAAGGTGTCTGGGATAAGTGCGGTAAGCTGTTTTACACCTGCCTTTCCTGCGGACAGGCCACGGAGCTTGACGGCGAACTGGAAGGGTTTGACCCCGCCGTGGCATATTGCGGCGGAAGCCCGAGGTGCATCCCATGAGCAACCGCAAACTGCGCCCAGCCAGCGAATGGCACGAAGATCATGGCACCGTCCTTTGGTGGCGCTTCCCGATCTGCGAGCCGCCTTATGTGGGCACGCCGCTGGATCTGGGCTTCACCGTTTCCGCCCATCTACGCAATCAGTTTGGCGATGAAATCGGCATGACTCACGCCGAGGTCGGAGGATGGCCTTATGGCGATGACCTCGACAAGCAGCCTGAACTATTCTGGGAGCGCATCGAGATACCGGAAACGCCGGAATATGATGCTCACGATGGAGATGAGGCATGAACGAAAATGCCTGCACCGCTCTTGTCCGTCTTGATCGCAAGCTTTCGCGGGCGCTGGATACTGGCAAGGGCATTCGACTTGAGGCCGGTGATTTGGAATTGCTGGCCAGCATCGGCATGATTGAACAACTCGCCGAATCGAAGGCGAAGGCATTGAAGGAGCAGGCCCTGTGTCGGCAATTAAGGGTGGTGTCTATCAGCGAGGCGAGTTCTGGCTCGATCTCGTCCGCGGCGCCGACGGCAAGCCCGCCAGCGATCGGTGGTACATCTGGTGGTATGATGCCGCCGCAGGGCGCCAGCAGCGCAAAAGCACGCGCACGTCAGATGTTCGCATAGCCTGCGATAGGCTTGATGAGCATTACCTCGCCACGCATGTCCCCACGCCTGAGGATCAGGCCATCTATACGGTGCAGGACGCTATGACCGACTACATGGTCGAGCATGGCCAGCATCAGGCAAGTGCGGACGCGATTAAGGCAAGGCTCAAGCTGTTCCAGCGCTTTCTCAACGCCGAGGAAGATGCAGGCAGGCTGCCTGATCCGTTCCTACCCGAGGCTATCACCGATCGCATGATAGAGCGGTTCCGTGCCTTTGGCCTGTCCACGCCTATCGTCGCCCGCAAAAAGGATGAGCGTGGCAATTGGGTTGATGGCAAGAGTCGCCCGCGCAGCGCCGCAACCGTTGAAGAGTCGGTCATCCAGATCAAGGCCGCGCTCAATCACGCCTACAACGAACGGCGAACGAAATACGTTCCGCCTATCCAGCACAAGACCCGCGATCAGGTCACAGCCAAGCGTACCTATCGCCTATCGGTCGAGGCCATTGGTGAACTGCTGGATTACAGCCTGCGCGGGGCAGGGAACTATGCCGGGCATAGCGAACTGCTGCTGCCCCTGCGCCGCTACCTGATCGCTTCCATCTGCACGCTGGCCCGGCCCGATGCCATTTTCGATATGAGCGTCAAACCTGAGCGCGAACAGTGGATGCAGAACGCATCGCTTTTCAACCTCAATCAGGCTGGCCGCATTCAAACCAAGAAGGTCCGACCGGTCCTGCCGGTTGTCGGCCTGTTCGATTCGTGGCTCCAAGCTACCGACGATTGGTTCATCTGCCGCGAGGTGACGGAATACGACGCCAAGCAGAAGGTCGATGTGGTCCACCAGTATGGGGTCAACGCGATTCGCTCTGCCTGGACCAGCGCGCGCCAGCACCTCGGCATTCCGGCTGGGTGGGGTCCGAAGCTGTTGCGCCACTCCATGGCCACGATCTTGGCGAATCGCCGCGTCAATCTGATCGAACTGGAGATGGCGCTTGGCCATCGTGTGCTGGGCAAAACCAGCAGCACCTATGCCATCTTCGACCCGGACTATCTGGGCACCATCAAGGAGGGAATTGAGGACGTGATCGCGGACCTGACAAAGGTGGCCGGGCCAGCGCTTCACGCAAAACTCACGCAAAATTCGGAAAATGTGACCGTTTTGAGGGCATGAAAAAAGCCCGCCTAAGTCGATGACCTAGCGGGCTTTTTTGAATGGTGGGCGTAGGAAGGATTGAACTTCCGACCCCTGCGATGTCAACACAGTGCTCTACCACTGAGCTATACGCCCACACTTTTCAAACCATCCCGGTTGGCGTTGTTGGCGTCCGCCGGGTGTGACGCGGCCTCTAACGGTGGTCCGCGATTATGGCAAGAGGCTAATGCGAAAAAATGTAATATTTTTCTCTAAGGCCCTGTTTACACGCTGATTTGCGAGGGTTGGCCGAATACGCGCTGCACCTCGGCCACCAGATCGCGCAGGTGGAAGGGCTTGGAAAGCACCTTGGCCTGGGGCGCTTCACGGCTTGCCTTGAGCGTGACGGCGGCAAAGCCGGTGATGAAGATCACCTTGGTATCGGGGCTGACCTCGGCGCAACGTTGGGCCAATTCGATGCCGTCCATTTCGGGCATGACGATGTCCGACAGCAGCAAGTCGAAATGTTCGCGCTCCAGATAGGGCAGGGCCGCCGTGCCGCGATCCACCGCCACCACGTCATAACCAGCATTTTCCAAGGCGCGGGCCAGATAGGTGCGCATGGCGGCTTCGTCTTCGGCAAGCAGGATTCGGATCATGGCGTTATCTCTCTTTTCGTTGCCCTGCTTATAACGCGCCATGCGGGCGATTTCTTGCGCCATTTTCGGCATGACCTGATTTGAAACACCCTTGGGGCAGGGTCCTAACTTTGACACGCGCGGGCGAAGGTTTCACTGTGGGCGGATGGATGGAAAACGGCCCTATATTTGCGATTCGCACACGGTGATGCACCGTGATGGCGGTGTTATTCCGGGGCTGGATGAAGCGTCCTATTCGGTGATAGCGCCTGTGGTTTCGCGCATTCCGGTGGTGATTGCGGTGCCCCATGGTGGGCGGCGCTATCCTCCCGATATTCTGGCGCGGATGCGTCATCCCGAAATGGCGTCGCTGCGGCTTGAAGATCGTATGGTCGACAGGTTGGGCGAAGCGATTGCGCGTGAGACTGGGGCGGCCTTGCTGCTGGCCCATGCGCCCCGCGCGATGCTGGATCTCAACCGGGCCGATGATGATGTCGATTGGGATATGCTGGGCATGGCGGCGCAAAGCGCACCGCCGCCCAATGGCCGCGCGCGCAGCGGGTTGGGACTGGTGCCGCGACGATTGCCGGGCTTGGGGGATATATGGCGTGGCCGCCTGTCATCGGCGGAGGTGGCCGAACGAATCGAAGGCATCCACGCGCCCTATCACACCGAATTGGCGAACATTTTGTCGCAAGAGCGCGAGCGTTGGGGCGCGGTGTTGTTGATCGACCTGCATTCCATGCCGCCTTTGCCGCGAATCAATGGGCAGAACGCCGCCTCCATCGTGGTGGGCGATCGTTTCGGGGCCAGTTGCAACGGTGCCTTGGTGGCGCAGTGCTTTTCGCATTTCGCGGCTTGCGCGGTGCTGGCGGCGCATAACCGGCCCTATGCGGGGGGATTCGCGCTGGACCATCATGGTGCGCCCCGCCACGGGTTTCATGCGATGCAGTTAGAGATCGACCGGGCAACCTATCTTGACCCAAACCTTGTCGAATTGGGTGACGGATTTGATGCGATGGTTCGCTTACTTACATCGCTGATTCTTTCGCTGGGCGCGCAAGTGGCGGCGATGGGGGGACGCACATTGCCCATGTCGGACGCCGCAGAGTGAGGCGATACCGCCGTTAAAAGCCTGAAGATAATAAAAAACCACCCCGCGCAATGCGCGAGGTGGCCAAGGTTCAGGGAGGAAGTGCAACCGAAGTTGCACTAGACCGGCCGGGCCATGAGGGAAGCACCAACCGGATAAGTGTGTATTACGCTGACATTTTCCTGCTGGCAAGGGTGGAAGTGACAAAATACATCACTTTGGTGGAAAAATGCGGCGAGTTGAATTTTATCCTTTTTGGTTCGTGAAATTTGACTTGCGCAAACAAAACCCCGCCGGGCGCAATGCCGGGCGGGGTTTGTATCGATCACGACCTGAATTCAGGCCATGTCGGCGTGGATCAGGCGACCGGAGCCACCTGCGGCACCACCACCGGGCCAAGACCCAGCTGAACCTGACGGGCGAAGATTTCGCGCAGCAGGTCGAGGCTGAACAGGTGGGCGAACAGCAGCGGCAGCAGGCCCGACTGGTTCCAGCCGCGCAGAACATCACCGCGCACTTCGCGCAGCTTAGCCTGATCGACCATCTGGAAACCGCGGTAAACGAAGGGCTGGTCATTGCCTTCCTGCTGGATGGCGACTTCGCCTTCCATCAACAGGTTGTGCTTCTTCAGCTCTTCAACGAAAGCGGCCGAACGCATGCCGGCTTCTTCGAAGTTTTCGCAGAATTGCAGCATGTTCTTGGTGGCTTCGCTGGCGGTTTCGCCGTCGAACAGCGGTGCGCCATCGACTTCTTCGCCCAGCAGGTTGGTGGTGGGGTCAAAGCACAGCGACAGTTCCTGTGCGTCGGGCGTCAGGCGGGCCAGCATGAAGGGATAGCGACGGACATAGGCCGGCACATAAACTTCCGAGGTCAGCTTGCCTTCGGCATCGACGAAAACGTTCACGCCTTCGTTCAGACCCATCAGCGCCAGCGGAACGGGCTGATCGCCGCTCGAAAACACGATGGGGAAATGGCGTGCGGCCTGCGGGAATTCTTCCACGGTCAGCGGAACAGCGTGCTGGCCAATCAACCAGGTCGCCTTGTCGGTGCTCTGGCTCTTGTAATTGGCGTGGTCCCGGCTGTTGAGCGGAACGAGGTCGTTGTAGAACAGCGGCAGGTTGGCGTTCTGCGGCGCGCTGGCCATGGGGTCTCTCCGAAAACTGGGGCGCGAAGGCCCCTAGGCTAAAAAATCAGGTTGCAGGCCATAAGCCCCGGTTTTGCCCAGCGCAAGGGCCGAGCAGGGCCATCTGTGCGCTGTTTCACGCAGAGGGCAACAGCTTTCCGGGGTTAAGTATGCCTTTGGGATCCAAAGCCGCCTTGACCGCGCGCATCAGGCCCAAGGATGTCGGATCGCCCAGACGTTGCAATTCGGCCACTTTCATCTGACCGATGCCATGTTCCGCGCTTAATGATCCGCCCCATTGCGTGACCAGATCGTGGACGAAGCGGCTGATCGCCTTGCCGTCGCCGGCCTCCCATGCGGCGCGTTCGCTGCCCTGTGGAGAGATCACGTGGAAATGCACATTGCCATCGCCCAGATGTCCGAAGGCCACCGCATGGGTGCCGGGCCATGCCGCTTCGACCTTTGCAATGGCATCGGTGATAAAGTCGGGCATTTTTTCCACCGGAACGGAGATATCATGCTGTTTGGCCGGACCTTTGCTGCGCTCGGCCATCGGCACGGTTTCGCGCAGGCCCCAAAATGCCTCGGCCTGCGATTCGCTGTTGGCGATGGCGGCGTCCTGCAACAGGCCCGCCTCGAACGCATCGGCCAACATCGCTTCCACCCGGTCGCCCAAAGTTGGCGCCGCCGCCGCATCGGCCACCACTTCGATCAGGGCGTACCACTGATGCGCGCCTTCCAGCGGCGAACGCATGTCCGGGGCATAATCGAACACCGCCAACAGGCTGGGGTGAGGGATGACCTCAAAGCCTTCCAGCGCTTCGCCCACCGCCTTTTCGGCGTGGAGCAAAAGCGCGCGGGCGGCCTGAATGCTCTCCACCCCGGCCCAAATCACGCGGCGATCGGCAAGGGCGGGCTCCAGTTTTAATGTGGCGGCCGTGACGATGCCCAGCGTTCCTTCGCTGCCGATAAAGAGCTGTTTGAGGTCAAACCCGCGATTGTCCTTTTTCAAAGGCGTCAGCGCGGAATAGATCGACCCATCGGCCAGAACCGCCTCCAGCCCCAAAACCTGTGAACGCATATTGCCGTGCCGCAACACTTGCGTTCCGCCTGCATTGGTCGAGATCAACCCGCCCACCGTCGCCGAACCCTTGCCCCCCAGAGTCAGGGGGAAGCGCAGGCCGACGGCCTCGGCGGCTTCATGCAGATTTTGCAGAACCACGCCTGCGCCGCATGTGACGCGGCGATTTTCAAGATCGATTGGACCAATCGTGTTCATCCGGCGCAAGGATACCAGCAGGGATGTCCCGCTGGCGTCCGGCGTTGCCCCGCCGCTCATTCCCGAATTGCCGCCCTGCGGCACCAGCGCCACGCCATGTTCATGGGCCAGAGCCATCAACTGTGCCAATTGCGCGCTGTCCGCAGGCGAGGCCAGGCCCATCGCGGCCCCCGTATAGCGCCCCCGCCAATCGGTCAGCCATGGCGCAAGAAGGTCAGGATCACAGGTCAATCCACGCGGGCCAAGAAGCTGGGCGGCGGCGGCGAGAAAAGTGTCGGTTTGGGTCATGGCGCGCCCTATGCCACAGCCGCGGATCAGCATCCAGCCATCGCCTTTGCCATCATGGTTTGGGTGCAGGGTTAAGCGGCTGTTCAAACAAATGTGATTATGCCAAACAACCGACAAACAAGCATGAGGGTTACATGTTCGCCCGCCGACAGGACGGGTGGAACCAAGCAAATATATGGTGAAGCATCCCTTTCCCATTCCATGGTTGCGCAAGATCGGCGCTGGCTCTGGCCTGCGCCGGGGTGGTGGCCGTTGGGCGTTGGGGGGAATCGCTGCCTCGCTTGGGCTTTTATGCTGGATGAATGGCGGCGCGCCAGCTGTGGCGGCCCCCCTGGTCGAAACGGGTGAGAAAGTATGGCATGCCATGCAAATGCATGGTGTCGTGCTGGACGATGACTATCAACAGGTCCGCATTCAACAGCAATTCTCGATCCGCATTTCGCCCGGCCCCCCGGTGCCGCCGCCGGTTTTTGTGATGGAGAATGATCGGGATGATCGCCCGGTCAAACTCGAAGAACGCAATATGGGCAAATGCCTGCCTGCGTCGGCGATTGTCAGTGTGCAAAGTGCGCCGAAAAACCGGTTGCTGTTTTTTTTGCGCGATTCGCGGGTGGTGACGGCCGGGCTGGACAAATCGTGCCATGCGCATGATTTCTATTCCGGTTTTTACGTCGAACGGAATGCCGACGGACAGATCTGCATCGAACGGGACAAGATCCATTCTCGTTCCGGCGCCAATTGCGTGATTCACGATTTGCACGCACTGGTCGAAGTTCCGGCGCGTCGTTAAGGCGTTATACGGCGATTTTCTTGACTTTCGCCCAGAATTGGCGCTAATCCGCCGATACCCGCGCCGCCTTGTCCGCCAAGGCGGCGGTTTTGCACATCCGGCCACGGGTAGGACGGATGCCCCTTATTGCGGAAACACCCAAAACCCATGAGTTTCGCCGATCTCGGCCTTTCCGATGAATTGCTGCAAAGCGTAATCGCTGCTGGCTATGACACGCCCACGCCGATTCAGGCGCAGGCCATCCCCTCCGTGCTGATGATGCGCGACCTTATCGGCATCGCCCAGACGGGTACGGGTAAAACCGCCAGTTTCGTGCTGCCGATGATCGACATTCTTGCGCATGGCCGCCGCCGCGCGCTGATGCCGCGTTCCCTTATTCTTGAACCCACGCGCGAATTGGCCGCGCAGGTGGCCGAGAATTTCGAGAAATATGGCAAGAACCATGATCTCAAGATGGCGCTGCTGATTGGTGGCGTCCAGATGGGCGATCAGGTCAAGGCGCTGTCGGACGGGGTGGACGTGTTGATCGCGACACCGGGCCGTTTGATGGACCTGTTTGAGCGGGGCAAGATCCTGCTGACGGGTTGCGACCTGTTGGTCATCGACGAAGCGGACCGGATGCTCGACATGGGATTCATTCCCGATATCGAGACGATCTGTTCCAAGCTGCCGACCCAGCGTCAGACTTTGTTGTTCAGCGCGACCATGCCGCCGCCGATCAAGAAACTGGCCGACAAGTTCCTGAGCAATCCGAAGTATATCGAGGTTGCGCGCCCCGCTTCGAACAATTCGAGCATCGCCCAGCACAAGGTCAAGTGTGGCCCCAAGCAGAAGCGCGAAGTTTTGCGCCACCTGTTGCGCCACGACAATGTGTCGACCGCGATCATTTTCGCCAACAAGAAGACCACCGTGCGCGAACTGGCCAAGAGCCTGAAGCGTCACGGCTTTTCCGCCGGCGAAATTCACGGCGACATGGATCAGTCGAGCCGTATTGCCGAATTGGACCGGTTCAAGGATGGCTCGATCAACATTCTTTGCGCATCCGACGTCGCCGCGCGCGGGTTGGATGTAAAGGGCGTCAGCCACGTCTTCAACTTCGACACGCCGTGGCATCCGGATGATTACGTCCACCGCATTGGCCGAACAGGTCGCGGCGGCGCGACGGGCCGGGCCTTTACGATCTATTGCGATGCTGATCTTGAAGCGATCCAGAATGTCGAGAAGCTGACCGGCGGGCCGATCCCGGAAATCAAGCTGGATATCGACCACAAGGTTGAAAAGGCCGAAGACAAGGCGGAGCGTAGCTCGCATAAGGTCGAAAAGCCGCGTGAACGCCAAGCTGAACGCAAGGTCGAACGTGCTCCCCGCGAGGAACGTGCACCGCGCGAAGAGCGCGCACCGCGTGAGGAACGTGCCCCTCGCGAAGAACGCTTTGCCCGTGATGAACGCCCGCGTCGCGATTCTCGCCATGACCATCGCAGCGAAGACCGCAGCCGTGGCCGTTGGCGCGACAATGATCCGCCGTCAAAGCCGGGCGAATGGAACGGTCCTATCCCCGAATTTCTGGGTGTATCGGCCCTCTGATAGGATTATCGCGCCACGGTGATGATACACTGTGGCGCGAAAAGGGATAGCCATACGAGATAAATCAGGGGCAGCGCGAAAGGCGTCGCTATCCAGTGCGCCTGAAATCGCGCGCTTGCCGCATAGGTGGCGCGCCAAAGCGCAAGGCAAGCGGTTTGAATCAGTGCTGACCCGCTCAGGATCAAGCCCATGGAAAGCGGAACGCCGCCGCATGTCGCCAGATCGTCGGTGACGATTTCATGGATAATAAGATTAAACGAGAAATAGACTGGGTAGGTGGCGAGAAGCGCAATCAGCCCTCGCCAAACCCAGATCAACGGCGGCTACTCCCCCTCGGCAACAGCCGCACCGGCACGCGCTTCTTGGCCCCCGGCGTGCCCGCAATCACCGACAGCAAGCGGTCCACCAGAACCTCGCCCGCCGTCTGGAAATCCGGTTCCACCGAGGAGAGTGGCGGGGCCGAATGCGCGCCCGCACGGATGCCGTCGAAACCGATCAGGCCGACCTGTTCAGGCACCGAAATCCCCTGTTCGCGCAAGACCCGAAGCGCGCCCAGCGCCATTTCGTCGCAGCACGCAAAGATAGCATCAAAAGGCACGCCCGAACGGATCAGTTCGACCGCGGCGCGGCGGCCCTGTTCGTCGCGGCTCATGCCTTCCTCGAATGTGATCAGGCGCGGCACCATGCCCTGTTCGCGCAGCAATTCGGCATAGCCTTCATAGCGCTCCTTGAACTGGCGCTGGGCCGAGGTTTCCGATGCGATGCAGACGATGTCGCGATAGCCCGAATCGATCAGATGCTGGGTCGCCATCCGCGCCCCGCCGATATTGTCCGAACGGACCCAATCGAGATCCTCATGCGGGCTGCCCCAACACACCAGATGCGCGCCCTCGGCGGCGATAGAGTGGAAATAGTCCCACGCATCCCAGTTCTCACTGGTGCCAATGACGATCAAGCCGTCGGCCTTGCGTTGTTCCTGATACAGGCCCCAGAGGTGGTCCGTCGCCCCCTGAAAAGAGACGATCGTTTCATGCCGCCGCCGCGAGGCCGCGGCGCAGACGCTGCCCAACAGGGCGAAGTGGAAGGGGTTGAAATTCTTGATATCTTCATCCGGGCGGCAAATCACCACCACGGCCAAAGTGCCGGTACGCCCGGTGCGCAGCCGCGCGGCATTTTCGTCCACGTGATAATTCAGCTTGGCCGCCGCCGCCGCGACGCGCGCGCGGGTTGCCTCGCTGACCACCGGATCTCCGGCCAAGGCGCGGCTGACCGTCGACTGGCTCACCCCAGCCTCGGCGGCCACGTCAAAGGATGTCACGCGATAGCGCTTTTTCACCTTGGAGGCGTCGATCAGCCCACCGACCTCTTGGGTCGAGTGGAGCTTGTCTGTGTCTTGGCGATCATCTTCCCCCATGGCGTGGGTCTTGGCCCTCTTTGCTATCACTTGTCCAGAGGCCATTGGGCCACTTTGCGCGCAATCGGTGGATTTCACCGACGCGCAATAATCTGAGGCGCCAGAAGCATCAAC
Source organism: Novosphingobium sp. Sphag1I (assembly GCF_056279125.1). NCBI lineage: Bacteria > Pseudomonadati > Pseudomonadota > Alphaproteobacteria > Sphingomonadales > Sphingomonadaceae > Novosphingobium > Novosphingobium sp. Sphag1I. The sequence goes on from NZ_JBWBQS010000004.1 coordinate 225,225, forward strand.
AGCTTTACGTCGATCGCCATGCCTTCGGCGCGGCGGGCGGCAACAAAAGCGTCAATTTCGGCCAGAGCCACGCGATGCGTGATGATATTTTCATCATCCACCCCGCCGCCGGGGCCGACCTTGGTCAACCCATGCGCTCGCAGCAGGGTAAAGCTTTCCGTCACCATGCCGGGGGATGAGTAGAATTCGCCCATGACCTCCATTCGGGCCGCGTCATAGCCGGTTTCCTCGATCAATTCGCGGCGGGCGGCGTCGGTTGCCACTTCGTCCTCATTGCCCGCCTGATCGCCCACAAGTCCTGCGGGCAGTTCGAGGCAGGTTTTGCGCAGCGGAACGCGATATTGCTCGACCAGAAGGACATGATCCTCCTCGTCAATGGCCAGAATGACGGCGGCGCGGATGTTGCGCGCGCGGCTGACATATTCCCAGTTGCCGCGCTGCTTGGTCGCGATAAAGCGCCCCTGCCAGACCACCTTTTCTTCGCTTTCACGCCAGGTCTGGACGATCTTTTCCTTGGTCATCAACGGCTCCGTATTCCTGTGCAGGGGTTAACCCCTGAGGCGCGCAAAGCGCAAGTGCGTAGCCTGATAGGTGGTTGTGGTTAACATCACCCTGTGGCACCCCTGTGTCAGCAAGAAGAGGGAAGGCATCATGCTTCAGGAATTCAAGACCTTTATCGCGCGTGGCAATGTACTGGACCTGGCGGTCGGTGTGATCATCGGCGGTGCGTTTGGCAAAATCGTGTCCTCGCTCACCGATGACGTTCTTATGCCGGTGATTGGCAAGATCACGGGCGGCATCGATTTTTCGTCCAAATTCATTCTGTTGGGCGAAATTCCCGAAAGCTATACGGGCGCGGTGACGGACTATGCTGCGCTGAAAAAGGCCGGGGTGGCGATGCTGGGTTATGGGTCGTTCGTGACGGCGGTGATCAATTTTCTGATCATGGCATTTGTCATCTTCCTGATCGTCAAGGGCGCCAACAAGGCAACCGCCAAGCCCGCAGAGCCTGCGGCTCCGGCAGCGCCTGCCGGTCCGACCGAGGTTGAACTGCTGGCCGAAATCCGCGACGCGCTCAAAGCTCGCTGAGGCCAGACGCATTGCATCGAAGGGAAGGGGGCACCTGCGGAAAAGCAGGTCGGCCCCCTTTTCTTTTTACGAATTGCGCCTATATCGACACTCGCCGGTTTCGACCGGCTATGGTGATAAAATGCGGCGTGCAATAGATGCAGCGGACCCGGGGGCGGTACCCGGCGGCTCCACCATCACTACTTGGCATTTATGCCAAGGCCCCGTTGTCGCGGGGGTGTTGATGGGGCCGAACTAGGATCGACGTGTGTTGAAAAGCGCTGTTTTTGCCCGGGCTGAGTAACCCGTATAAGGCTCAAAACTCATAAGTGCCAACGACAACGAAGCACTTGCTCTGGCTGCGTAATTCTAGGCCTTAACGGGCTGAAGTTACAAACCTAGAACACGGTTGAACCCACCGGGTAACAGAAGGGAATTCGGGGGCCTGAGGGGAGCCTAGCAACAGAATCTCCTCACCTTATTTATGATTTATGCAAGGGTCGCACGGCGCCCCGTTAAACGGTCAGACTCGCGGACCTAGGCTGTAGACTCATAAACGCGGAGCCAAAGTCGCAATGAGGCGAGTTGGACCATGGCGAGGAAGTTTTCGGCCAGCTTGTCGTAGCGGGTGGCGACCCGGCGGAAGTGCTTCAACTTGGAGAAGAAGCGCTCGATGAGGTTCCGCTCGCGGTAGAGCCAAGTGCTGAAGTACGGTTTTGCCCGGCGGTTGGACTTTGGCGGGATGTTGGCGAACGCCCCTTTCTCGCGGAGTGACGCCCGGATGTGATCTGCGTCATACGCCTTGTCCGCCAGCACGATTGTCCCAGCACCGACATGATCGAGCAGACCGTCGGCAGCTTGGCCATCATGGCTTTGCCCGGCGGTCAGGCTCAGCCGGATCGGGAGGCCTTGCCGGTCAACGACCGCGTGGATTTTGGTCGTGAGGCCACCCCGGGAGCGACCGAGACAATGATCTCGATCCCCCTTTTTGCCGTCGCTGCCTGTTGGTGCGCCCGGATGGAAGTGCTGTCGATCATCTGGATGTCGCCATCATGCGCGGCGGTTATGGCGTCCATCATCCGATCCCAGACACCGGCTTTGCGCCATCTCACGAAGCGATTGTAGCAGGTGGTTCGTGGGCCGTAGCGTTCGGGTAGATCGCGCCAAGGCGCGCCGGACCGCAAGACCCAGAAGATGCCGTTCAGTACCCGCCGATCATCAACGCGCGGCACGCCTCGGGGCTTATTGGGCAACAGCGGCTCGATCACGCGCCATTCGAAGTCGGTCAGATCATATCGGCTCATGCCGACGCTGAATCAGCATTCGCCGAAAAAAGAAAGCATCGCATCAAGGAACTTCAATCTCTTGCTCGGTTCCCGGCGGGTGCTCGGCCAATTCCAACGACCATCCGTCAACCTCGTGTGTCAGCGTTATCTCAAATGTTGGGCCATCACCGCCGCTGTTCAGGTACCAGCACCGAACCCGACTGCCTTCCACAGCCAGGAACTGCATGAAGTTCATATCCACGTATGAGCCGATCTCGGCACTGATAGCCTCAGCAATGTCAAGAGCGCCGATCCGCTGAAGCTTGAGCGAACTATCTGTCATGCCGTCTCAATGGCATTCCTGCCCGGGTCAGGCAACCGCCGAACCCGACCGCTTTATGAGTTCACGGCCTAGCAACAGAACCGCCCCACCCATTCCCGACATTTTGACAGATGGCCCCGGAAAGCGCATGAGCGCGTCCATGCAATTTGCCCATTTCGATGTCGCCGCTTTCCTTGCCTCCAATTGGCAAAAGCGCCCGCTTTTGATCCGCAATCCGTGGAAGGGCTGGGCCAATCCGCTAGAACCGGATGAACTGGCGGGGCTGGCGTGTGAAGAAGGCGTCGAATCGCGCCTTATCACCCATTCGGGCGGCAAATTGGCTCTGGAGCGCGGCCCGCTTGCCGAGGAACGCTTTGGCACGCTGGGCAAGGAGCCATGGACGCTGTTGGTGCAGGCCGTCGATCATTACGTACCCGATGTGGCCGCCTTGATTGAACCGTTCCGTTTCGTGCCCGATTGGCGCATCGATGATGTCATGGTTTCCTATGCCAATGACGGGGGCGGGGTGGGGCCGCATTACGACCAGTATGACGTCTTCCTCATTCAGGGTTTGGGAAAGCGGCGCTGGCGTGTAGGGCCGGTGTGCAATGTTCAAACGCCTTTGGTGCCCCATGATGACCTGCGCCTGATCGAGGATTTCGAGGCCGAGGGCGATTGGGTGCTGGAGCCGGGCGATATCCTCTATGTCCCGCCCGGATTTGCCCATGATGGCGTGGCTGTGGGCGATGATTGCATGACCTATTCGATCGGTTTCCGCGCGCCTTCACGCGCTGAACTGGCCGAAGCATGGACGGCGCATCAGGTGGACACCATGGCCGAGGACGACCGCTATGCCGACCCCGACCTGACGGTTCAGGCGCATCCCGGCGAGATCACAGCCGAAGCGCTCGACAAATTGCAGGCCATGGTTCTGTCGGCCCTGTCGGATCGCGATGCCTTTGCCCGCTGGTTTGGCCATTACAACAGCCTGTCCAAATATGCCGAAACCGATTGGCGGCCCGAAGAACAGATGGACGAGAATGCGGTTGCCGCCATGTTGGCCGATGGCAACGCCCTTCATCGCAATCCGGCGCAGCGTTTTGCGTTTATTCGTCGAGGGCAGGGGGTTTTGCTGTTTGTTGATGGCGTTTGCCATGAATGCGACGACAAGGTTGCGGAACTGGCTCAGGACCTTTGCGCTGGGGCTGAATGGCGGGGGGAGGCCCAAGGCGCCGCGCTCACTTTGCTGACAACATTGATCAATCAGGGCAGTCTGGGTTTTGAGGATGAGGATTGATGGCGCTCATCCTTTTCAACAAACCATTTGGCGTCCTGTGTCAGTTTACGCCCGAGCCCAACGGCCCGCCCAAGCCCACACTGGCCGATTTCATTCAGCGGCCCGGCGTCTATCCCGCCGGTCGGCTCGACCATGACAGCGAGGGGCTACTGCTGCTGACCGATGATGGAAGGTTGCAGGCGCGCATCGCCGATCCGCGTTACAAAGCGGCAAAGACCTATCTGGTGCAGGTTGAGGGCGAGCCGGATGATGCCGCGCTCGAAGCCCTGCGGCGCGGGGTGCGGTTAAAGGATGGGATGACTTTGCCCGCGGCCGTGAGGCGAATCGATACGCCCGATCTGTGGCCGCGCAATCCGCCGGTGCGTTTTCGTAAAACCGTGCCGGATTGCTGGATTGAATTGACCATCCGCGAAGGGCGCAACCGTCAGGTTCGGCGCATGACGGCGGCGGTCGGGCATCCGACGCTGCGTCTGGTGCGATGGCGCGTGGGGGATTGGTCGCTGGACGGTCTGGCGCAGGGAGAATGGAAAGAGGTTTGAATCAGGCCTTGGCCAGTTCAGGCGGCATTTCCGCCTGCTGCTTGGGCGCTTCATGCTTGATGCAATCCAGAATTTTGGCGCCCGCCATGAACACCGATCCCGTACAGGCCAGAAACAGCAGTTTGCCGCCAAAACCGGGATATTGGGTGAGGTAAACCTGTCCACGCTGAACCGCGCCATTGGCCAAGGCAAAGATGACCAGAAACGCTTCGGTGCGTGTCTTGATGACGAAGAGTCGGGCGATTTTTTGCCACATAAGCCATACCTCTGATGTGCCGTACCGGTGCGGGCGGATGTCCGTGTCGGCCTGAGACCTAATTGGGCAAAACGCGTATTCGGTGCAAGAGAGGTTAAGTGGCCATTAACCATGACTTGTCCGCCTTTGGGACAAATAGAGCGTGCCTTTCGTATAAAGGCGCGGGCGCGTGCGAAAATGACGCGGCCGCGATCAGCGCCGACACAAGGGCGTTGCCAAGATTGCCGGCATAAGGCATAAGTCCGTCTGTCTCTCCTCCCCGGAGTTCATATATGTCATGCGTTCGACACGCATGCCGTCCGTCGTTCAGGCTTTTCCCTGCGCGGCGTTTTGGATGAGGGTGAGTAATGATGAGCAAGTATCAGGACCGGGCCGGCCTCCAGGTTGATGGCGATCTGGCCCTCTTCGTCGAAAATCGGGTTTTGCCGCCTCTGGGGCTGGATGCGTCGCATTTCTGGTCGGGCTTTGCCGCATTGCTGGGTGAATTCGCCCCGCGCAATCGCGCGCTGCTGAACCGCCGTGATGAACTTCAGGCCGCGATTGACGGCTGGCACCGCGCGCGTGGCAAGGTTGCGGTGGATACGGCCGAGTATGAGGCCTTCCTGCGCGCCATTGGCTATATCGTCCCCGAACCGGCGCCCTTTGCCATCACCACGGGCAATGTCGACCCGGAAATTGCGACGATGGCCGGGCCGCAACTGGTCGTGCCTGTGCTCAACGCCCGCTTCCTGCTCAATGCCGCGAATGCGCGCTGGGGCAGCCTGTATGACGCCTATTACGGCACCGATGCTTTGGACGCTCCGGCGGCCAAGAAGGGTGGCTATGATGTCGAACGCGGCGCGGCGGTGATTGCGGCTGGGCGTGCTTTCCTCGATTCGGCGGTCCCCTTGGCCGAAGGTTCGTGGACCGAATGGGAAGGTATCAGCCCCGAACGCCCGCTGCCTTCGCTGGCTCGCCCGGAACAATTGGTTGCCCGTCGCGGCGATGGGCATAAGGGCGCGCTCTTGCTGGTCAACAACGGCCTGCATATCGAGATCGTGATCGACCACACCCATGTCATCGGCGCGACCGACAAGGCCGGGATCAGCGACATTATCCTCGAATCGGCGCTGACCACGATCTGCGACCTTGAGGATTCGATCGCTGCCGTCGATGCCGAGGACAAGATTGCCGCTTATACCAACTGGCTGGGCCTGATGCGCGGCGATCTGACCGAGAGCTTTGAAAAGGGCGGCAAGATCCTGCATCGAGAATTGGCGGCGGATCGGAAATGGACGGCGCTGGACGGTGGTGATCTGACGCTGGCCGGGCGCAGCTTGCTGTTCATCCGCAATGTCGGCCATCTGATGACCAATCCGGCGATCCTGTTGCCTGACGGGCATGAAATCCCCGAAGGCGTCATGGACGCCGTCATCACCAGCGCGATTGCCATGCAGGATTTGGCTGGTCTTGGCCGCCATCGCAACAGCCGCAAGGGTTCGATCTATATCGTCAAACCCAAGATGCATGGGCCGGAAGAAGTCGCCTTCACCAACGACCTGTTCAACGCCGTTGAGGATCTGCTGGGTCTGAAGCGTCACACGATCAAGGTCGGCGTGATGGATGAAGAACGCCGGACCAGCGCCAACCTTGCCGCCTGTATTGCGGCGGTGAAGGAGCGGATCGTTTTCATCAACACCGGCTTTCTTGATCGCACGGGTGACGAAATCCATACCTCGATGCAGGCCGGCCCGGTCATCGCCAAGAATGCCATCAAGGCTTCGGCATGGATCGCGGCCTATGAGGCGCGCAATGTTGGCATCGGTTTGGCCAGTGGCCTGTCGGGCAAGGCGCAGATTGGCAAAGGCATGTGGGCTGCGCCTGATCGGATGCGCGATATGCTGGAGCAGAAGATCGGCCATCCGATGGCAGGCGCCAACACCGCCTGGGTGCCTTCGCCAACGGCGGCGACGCTGCACGCGACGCATTACCACGGGCTCGACGTCTTTGCCCGTCAGCGTGACATTGCGCAGCAGCCTGTCCCCGGTCTCGAACCTTTGCTGACCATTCCCTTGGCACTGGGCACCAATTTTTCGGCGCAGGACGTGACCGAGGAACTGGACAATAATGCGCAAGGCTTGCTGGGCTATGTCGTGCGCTGGATCGATCAGGGCGTCGGTTGTTCCAAGGTTCCCGACATCAACGACGTCGGCCTGATGGAAGACCGCGCCACCCTGCGCATTTCCAGCCAGCATATGGCGAACTGGTTGCTGCATGGCGTGGCCACGGCCGAGCAGGTCATGGATTCGCTGAAACGCATGGCTGCCAAGGTCGATGCGCAGAATGCGGGCGATCCTCTCTATGAACCGATGGCCGGGCGTTGGGAGGAAAGCTATGCCTTCCGCGCCGCCTGCGATCTGGTGTTTAACGGTGTTGAACAGCCCAGCGGTTATACCGAGCCTCTGCTGCACGCATGGCGTTTGAAGAAGAAGGCCGCGATGCGCGTTCCCGAAGCGGTCGCGTAACGTTGGGTTGTAAAAAGAAACCCCCGGAGCCTATCCTCCGGGGGTTTCTTATGCGCTCAACACTTTGGCGATGCTGACGAACTCGGCCACGCTCAAGGTTTCGGCGCGGCGGGCCGGGTCAATGCCCAGCGTTTCAAGGGCATCGAGCGCACCGGGCAGCCCTTTAAGGCTTTGCCGCAGCATTTTGCGCCGCTGGCCAAAGGCGGCCTCGGTCACGCGTTCCAGCATCCGGGCCGACACGCCTTCGGGCATATCGCCGGGTTTGACATGGATGATCGCGCTCATCACCTTGGGCGGCGGGGTAAAGGCGCTGCGATGGACCTTCATCGCGATCTTGGGCGCGGCGCGCCATTGGCTCAGCACGGCCAGACGCCCGAAGGCATCGCTGGCCGATTGGGCTACGATACGTTCGGCCACTTCCAACTGGAACATCAGCGTCAGCGACGTCCAGCGCGGCGGCCATACCTCTCCCGATAGCCAACCCGTGAACAGCGCCGTCCCGACATTATAGGGCAGGTTGGCAAGGATCGCGTAAGGTTCGCCATCAAACAGGCTGGCGTGGTCGATCTTGAGCGCATCGCCCTCGATCACCGTCAATTGCCCCGGAAACGCCTCGGCCAATTCGCCCAGCGGCGCCATGCAGCGCTTGTCCATTTCGATGGCCGTCACCTTGGCCCCCGCACGCAACAGGGCGCGCGTCAGGCCACCGGGGCCGGGGCCAACCTCCAGAACATTCTGCCCCTTAAGGTTGCCGGGAATGGCGGCGATGCGGGACAGCAATTGTTCGTCGAACAGGAAGTTCTGACCCAGCGCCTTGCTGGCGAACAGGCCATGCGCGTTGATCACCTCACGCAGAGGCGGCAATTCAGGCAGGCTCATCAGGCGGGTACTTTAGCAGCGCGGCTGCGCGCACATTCGGCGGCAAGGCGCAGCGCTGAAACCGTCGCCCCGACATTAGCCTGCCCCTTGCCCGCGATGGGGAAGGCTGTGCCGTGATCGGGCGATGTGCGAATGATAGGCAAGCCCAGCGTGATATTGACGCCGTGGTCGAAATCCAGCGCCTTCAACGGGATAAGCGCTTGATCGTGATACATGCAGATGGCGACGTCGAAACCGGCCCGGCTGCGCGCGGCAAACATGCCATCGGAGGCATGAGGGCCAGAGGCATCGATGCCCTCGGCGCGCAATTGTTCGATGGCGGGGGCGACGATCCGCTGATCCTCGTCACCGAAACGCCCGTCCTCACCCGCATGGGGGTTAAGCGCGGCGATCGCGATGCGCGGCGATTTCAGACCGAAATCCTGCATCAACGCCCGAGCCACAATGCGCGAACGGCGCAGGATCAGATCCTGTGTAATCAGCCCCGGCACCGCCGAAAGCGCGACGTGAACCGTCAGCGGCACCGTGCGCAAATTCGGCCCGGCCAGCATCATCACCGCGTCCTCGGCCTCTACGCCCGATGCGGCGGCGACAAATTCGGTTTGCCCCGGATAGTTGAAGCCTACCTCGGCCAAACGCGATTTGGCAATCGGCCCGGTCATCAAGGCGCCCGCCTGGCCCGAAACGGCCAAAGCGGCGGCCTGCTTCAAGCTTTCAAAGGCCAACATTGCGCCTTCGCGATCGGGCGCACCGGGGCGATATTCGCCGTCAAAATCGCCCAGAACGGGCAGCGCGCTGTCATAGACTTGTGCGGCTTCATCCAGCGATTCGACGCGGCGGACCGGAACGTCCAACCCACGCGCCCGCGCCGCCGATGCCAGCAAACCGGCCCCGCCCACCGCGCAAAAGGCGGGCAGAGCATGGACGCGACGGGCAAACCATGCCGCCGCGATCAGTTCCGGCCCCACACCGGCCGGATCGCCCAGCGAAACGGCCAATGGAAGGATTGCTTGGGCCACGATATCTATCCTCAGTTATACTCGATGATCGCATCGCGGCGAAGGTCGCGCATGTACATTTGCGCGCGCTTGTTGACGCGGTCTTCTTCCATCTGCGACATCAATTCTTCGAACGAAGGACCGCTGGCCGCCTTGGGGTCGTCACGGCCGCACAGCATCAGCATACGGATGCCTTCCTGAACCGAACCAAACGGCGGCGTGGTTTCGCCCAGCGAGAGCGCCAGCAACGATTGTTGCAGCGGGGCGGGCAGATCACGGGCGCGGATCTGGTCATTGGCAACAACCTGTGCGCCCAGCTTGCCAGCCACCGCATCGACACCGCCGCAACCCTTCGACGCCTTGATCGCGGTCGAGAATTCGTCGATCTTTTTGTTCGCGTCGGCTTCCGTGATGCTGGCGGGCAAGGTCAGCGTGATCTGCTTGAGCGCAAGCACCGCATCGCGCGGATCGGCCGTCAGCACCTGACGCTTGTCGATCAGATACAGGATCGAAAAGCCGCCGCGCATTTCAATTGGGCCGACCAACTGGCCCGTCTGCATTTCACGCGCCGACGCCGCCAGTTCGGTGGGCAATTGCGCCAGACGGATCCATCCCAGATCGCCGCCCACCGCCTTGGTCGAGGCTTCGGAATATTGGCGGGCATAGGCGGCAAAGCTGCCGCCTTCCTTCAACTGGGTCATGATGCGCTGGGCATTTTCGGCCACGATCGAGCGGCTGTCGGGCGTGGCCGACAGATAGATTTCACCAAGGCGATATTCCTCGGTGCCCTTCGATGCCTTCATGCGCTCCAGCAGTTCCTTGACTTCCTGCTGGCTGACATTGACGAAAGGCTGAACATTGCGGCGCAGCACGCGGTTCCAAGCCATTTCGCCGCGGATCTGACGCTTGAGCGAATTGGGCGAGGAACCGATGCGGGCCAGATAGGCGTCAAGCGCGGCCGGTTCCTGCTTGAAATTTTCCTGTGCGACGCGGGCATAGGTGCCTTCGACTTCGCCTTCGTCGATCTTGATGTCGGCGTTCTTGGCTTCCTGAATTTGCAGCGTTTCGTCGATCAGGTTGCGCAAAACCTGCGCGCGAAGGCGTTCGACTTCCTCTGGCGCGACCTTGCCGCCATTGGCGGCCAGAATCAGGGCAAGGCGTTGATTGACGTCGGTGCCGGTAATGATGTCGCCGTTCACGATGGCCGTGGCGCGACGCATGTTCGGGTTGTCTTTGCCCAGCATCGTCACGTTCTGGCCAATGCCGAACGGGTCGGCGGCGGTCGGCGCTGCTGCTGGCTGGGCCGGGGTGGCGGGTTTGGGGGCGGCGGCGGGCCGCGGCGCGCGGGTGCGGGTCGGACTTTGCGCAAAACCCTGTGCCGCCAGCGCCAGAGACAGGCCGGCCAGCGCCCCGTAACGCGCCATGGAGCCGAGCGCCTTGGCGCCCATATTGCCCGATCCAGTTGCTGCCTTTTTCGTCACCACCATAACCTTGCGCTCGATCCTGTTCTTGTCGTCACATTTATGAACGACCCGGGCTGAACCCAGGCTGCATCAATGACGATATGGCCGCATATCGGGCCGCATTTCGGGGCCGTCGACCTTGCCATGGGCGCAGGCGATAGCGCCTTTGTCTGGCCCTGCCAACAGATGCTTGACGTCCTTTACCGGAAACCCAGATTGCGCAGCGAAAAGCGCAATTCAAAGCTGCTGCCGCGCACAGCGTCACCGATGGTGACATAGTCCCGGCGCCAGTTCAGATCGAATTGGAAACAGTCCGATTGGAACGACACACCAAACCTTGTGCGCAAGGGTTGGAACGAGGACGTGCTGGTGTTGGCCAGCAGGCTTTTGTCCGAAAGATCGAATACGCCCGAACCAAACACCGACCAGAAACGCGCAAAGGCGATTCGCCCGGCTGTGCGCAATTCGTTGCTGTCGACCAGATCTTCGGTGCCGGTCCTGATATTGCGGTTCAATCGGGCATAGCCGACCTCAAGATAGGTCGTGTCGCTGCCCAGCGCCGCGTCCACTTCGTTGCGGCGGAACACGAATGTATCGTGGTCCAGACGATAGCGATGGGTGATCTTGAAGAAATCGCGATAACGGATTTCGGTGCGCCCGACGACGTCCGACATGCGATCCGACAATCCTGTGCCGGGGGGCAGGAGCGTCGGCTCGCTGCTCAGACGATAGGATTGGCCTACATTGGCGTTGATGCGCCATTGCGGGCGTTCCAGCCGCCATTCCATGCCATAGGTGACGCGGTTGCCATCCTCGATCCGGTCGTAACCGGGAAAGCGGTTGAGGGCGAAGAGGTTGACGTCTTCAAGCTCGATGGCGCGCGCATCCTCGTTGGGGATGGCGAAATTGCGTGTCGGAGGCGCTGCCACCACCTGCACATGCGGGGTCAGAACCTGCGTGCCGCCAAAGGCCGGACCCACCAAGGGCCATGTGATGTCAATGGCCGCCGCGGCCGATGCGCGGCTCTGCCATCCGGAGTTACCGCGATAGATGGCCGTGCTGGTCAAATAATTGTCGCTGGAATGATAGACGTCGCCCCGGCCCACCGCGGTCAGCGTGATGACCTGACCCATCGGGGTCATTTTTCGCAGGTTCCATTCCACGCTGGTAAAGGCGCGCTGCATGTCCTGCCCCGCGCTGCGGGTGATGGCCAGAGAATTGGCCCGCACCTCGATCTTGCCGCCCAGCAGGTTTTCATTAAACCGGCGGCGATAATCGATCATCGGCAATGCGACCGGCACCGCGCCCTGTGTGCCTGTGGCGCGCAGGTTCTGGAACGCCCAACCCGAGATCGAGAAATAAGACTTTTCGCCGATCCTCTCGAGGTTGATGGTCGAACGCAGCGTATCGTCCGAGGAAATGTAGTAACGACGCAGGAACGTGCGGTCCGACGCGAACCGGCCCGAAAAATCCAGGCTCCAGTTGGTCGAAAGCTGGTATTTGCCATTGGCGTCGAAATATCCACGCCATTTTTGGCGCGTGTTGGTGCCCGAAACGTCGGTCGCCGCCGAGCGCGTGATATAGCCTGTGATCTGGAACGCGCCCTTGTCGTCCAATTCGCGGTAATGCACCTTGGCCATGGGGTTGGCCTTGGTAAACACCGTGCCCGTCACCGCCAGATCGCGGTTGTTGGCAAGGCGCGCGTAATAGGTGCTGGAAAATTCAACGCCGTTCGAGGCCGACGTGCGGAAATCAGGCACCAGAAAACCGGGCAGGGGCCGCCCGTCGGTGGCCACCTGAAGGCTGGGCAAAGGCACAATCGATGCGCCAAACAGCGAAAGCCGTGCCCCCTTGAACCGGACCAGCTGCTTGTCGGGATCATATTCGACGTGGCGCGCGGTTACCTTCCAGATCGGCTTTTTCTCGCACCCCTTGCTGTCCACCACGTCGCATCCGGTATAGGCCGCCTGGGTCAGGATATAATGGCCGTTGGGATCGCGCCGACCTTCATTGGCCGCCAGACGCCCGCCTTCGCGCATCAGCATCAGCATGTTATGCGTCAGCCCAACGCTCAGATCCTCGCTCAACTCCATCTGGTCGGTGAGCAATTCGTTGCCATTGGCATCAACGACGCGCAATTGGCCCTGCGCCATGATCTGGCCGGTCTTGCGGTTCCAGCGGACGGTGTTGGCGCGCACGGTTTGTTCGCCCCGGCGCAGAAAGACATTGCCCGATGCGACGACGATGTCGGTCTGATCGTTATATTCCACCTGATCGGCGGCAAAATCGATCTTGTTTTCGTCATATTGTTTGCGCGGGGGCAAATCATTGACCGGGCCGGACGCGGATGCATCCGGGCCATCGATAACATCGCGCATCGATGCGGCCCATGTCGGGTCCGCCGCCAATGCGACGCATAATGCCGCCCAGGGCGCCATATGACGCAGGACAATGGAAAGGTTCGGTTTGGTAAGGGGCGCAACAGGCCCAATAAGCGCAGGCATGGCTTGCCTATCGCAGAGGGGATGCCTAACTGCAATCCATGAAGGCGATGAGATTGACATCGATCCACCGCATCGCACCATGATATTTTTTTCGGGGCCGCCCGACCGGCCTGCAAGGAGTACCCCATGATCGTCACATTCCTCGCCAGCCCGCCCGCATCCGTCAAAGCACCGGTCGCCCGTGTCGTGTGCGTTGAAGGTTGGGAAGATGGCCAGCCCGCCGTCATCGTCGCTGGGGCGAAAGCTGCTCGCTTTGCCGGGCGTGCGGGGCAATTGTTCGAAGGTTTTGCCGAAATCGATGGTGTGGTCAGCCGTCTGGCGCTGGTCGGCGCAGGGGCCGCGGATGCCGATGACCGCCGCGCATCGCTGGAAAAGGCCGGGGGCGCCTTGGCCGCCAAATATCGTACGTCGGGCGCGACGCAATTGTTGATTGATGCCACCGGTCTTTCGGCGGACGATCTTGCCTCGGTCCTGCTCGCATTGCGTTTGCGCCTGTGGAAACAGGATTCGTATCGCACCACGTTGAAGGACGAGGAAAAGGCCAGCCTTGAGGAAGTGATCGTCGCCAACGCCGCCGAAGGCGCGCAGGCGGCATGGGACGCGGCCACGCTGATTGCCGAGGGTGTTGAATTCACCCGCGAACTGGTCACTGAACCGGCTAATGTGCTTTACCCCGAAAGCTTTGTTGAACGCGTGCGCCAGCGCTTTGCGGGCACCGGCGTGGACATCCGCGTTCTGGACGAAAAGGAAATGCGCGCGCTGGGCATGGGTTCCCTGCTGGGCGTCGCACAGGGGTCGGCGCGTCCGCCGCGTCTTGTCGTGCTGGATTGGCGCGGCGGAGAAGCGGGCGTGGCCCCGCTGGCCTTTGTGGGCAAGGGCGTGACCTTTGACACCGGCGGCATCAGCCTGAAGCCCGGCGCGGGCATGGAAGACATGAAGTGGGACATGGGCGGCGCAGGCGCGGTTTCGGGCGCCATGCTGACCATCGCCCGTCGCAAGGCGAAGCTGAATGTTGTCGGCATCCTTGGGTTGGTTGAAAACATGCCCGACGGCAATGCCCAGCGTCCCGGTGACGTCGTGACGTCGATGTCGGGTCAGACGATCGAGGTCATCAACACCGATGCCGAAGGCCGCCTTGTCCTGTGCGACGCTCTGACCTTTGTTCAGCGCGAATATAAGCCCGCCAAGATCATCGACCTTGCCACGCTGACCGGCGCAATCATCATGAGCCTTGCCCATGAATATGCGGGCCTGTTCTCGAATGACGACGCTCTGGCCGCTGATCTGACCAAGGTCGGTCTGGCCACGGGTGACAAGTTGTGGCGCATGCCGATGGGCGCGGTTTACGACAAGATGATCGACAGCCCGATTGCCGACATGAAGAATGTGGGCAGCCGTTTCGGCGGTTCGATCACCGCGGCCCAATTCCTTGCCCGGTATATCGACAAGGGCACGCCTTGGGCGCATCTCGACATCGCCGGTACGGTGTGGACCGACAAGGCGGGCGCGACCTGGGAAAAGGGCGCGACCGGCTTTGGCGTGCGCCTGCTCGACGCCTTGGTGCGTGAAGCGGAATAAATGCAGGCCGACTTCTACCTGCTGGAATCGGGCGGCCCGGAACTGGCCCTTGCCCCCTTGGCGGGCAAGGTGCTGGAGACGGGCGGCCGCCTGCTGGTGGTGGCCGGAGAGGCTGGGGCGCGGGAAAAACTCTCGGCGGCGCTATGGAGCGCGGGGGCGGAAAGCTTCCTTGCCAATGGCATTGCCGGGGGCGAGCATGATGCGCGCCAGCCTATCCTGATTGCCGATGATGTGGTCCCGGCCAATGGAGCGCGCTTTCTGGCGCTGGCCGATGGGGTGTGGCGTGAACCGGGCGAGGGGGATTTCGACCGCGTCCTCCTCGTCTTTGGCGAAGCGGAACGCATGGCCGCGCGCGACACATGGCGTCTTTTAAAAGGACGCGAAGGCTGGGCCTGCCGCTTCTTTCGCCGCGAAGGGCGAAAATGGACGCAAGCAGGCTAATGGTCACCCTTGCAGGAGCCCGCACGAACGGCTAGTGGGCCGCGCAACAGGGCGTAAAGCCCAGCAACCCTACGCAAGGAATTCACCATGGCGCTTACCCGCACCTTCTCGATCATCAAGCCCGACGCCACCCGCCGTAACCTGACCGGCGCCGTCACCAAGATGCTGGAAGAAGCCGGCCTGCGTGTCGTTGCGTCCAAGCGCATCCAGATGACCAAGGAACAGGCCGAAGGCTTCTATGCCGTTCACGCCGAGCGCCCCTTCTTCAACGACCTCGTCTCGTTCATGATCTCGGGCCCGGTCGTGGTTCAGGTTCTGGAAGGCGAAGACGCCGTGAAGCGCAACCGCGACATTATGGGCGCCACCAACCCCGCCAACGCTGACGCCGGCACCATCCGCAAGGAACTGGCCGAATCGATCGAAGCCAACTCGGTCCACGGTTCGGACAGCGAAGAAAACGCCGCGATCGAAATCGCCTACTTCTTCAAACCGGAAGAAATCGTCGGGTAATTCTGACTTTTTTTAGGCTGAAAAGACCGCTGGAGGGGTTTGGCTCTTCCGGCGGTTTTTTATTGACATCATCTGGCCGCCCGACGATGCCTTGAAAATTATACACTTATTGAGGGGGCGGATGAATGCGGCGGTTTTCTATGGTTCTGGCAAGCCTTGCCGCAATCTCGTCCTTTCAGGTCGAGACGCTCGCGGCAGAAACGGCGCCGGCAACCGGCACATTCTGTCAACGGATCGCCGCGCCTTTGAAGCTTGAAATTTCCACCGACCGATATGGCGCATCGGTCAAGGAACCGGTGTATATCCATACGCAATATTCATTTCAGGCATTCATGGTTGGAGACACTTTTACCACCTCCATGGGCGCTATTCCTTCGAATGATAGTGCGGTCAGCGAATTCAAGCGTGCCCAAGCCATGTGTGCCGCTGTGGGCAAGGGCGCTCGTTGCGATTTGGCGGGGCCGGTCATCTTTACAATCCGCACCCGCTATACCGATTTGAAGGAGCCTCTGGCCGTTGGAGAGAATGCCGTGGTCCGACTGGAGGGATCGAAGATCATCTGTCAGGATCGCCCCTCCACCCCCGTTCAGAACTGATCCGCCACATCCATCAGCTTGGTGAGCTTCTTAGGCGCCACCGACCGCCAGCTTCGCGCCAGCCACTCGCCCACCTGATCCCAATCGAGATCGGCGCGGTTGAGGATAAGGCCAGCCCATCCGCTCGCGCCATAATAGGCGGGGCGGAACCACGCATCGGGATCGGCATCGATCAGGGCGTTCATCTCATCCTGGCCGCTGGTTTTGACCAGCAGTGCGATGTGGGGTTCGCCGTGATGCTGATCATTGAAATAGGCGAAGAATTTGCCGCCCTTGATCGACCATGCGGGGGCGCCATGGCTCTCGCGCGCCTCCACTTCGGGCAGGGCGGCGGCCAGTTGCGACACCTGCGCCAGCAGCCAGTCCGCGCGATAGGGCCGGGTGACCAGTTCGGCGAGGCAACGGGCATAAAGCTGATGCTCGGCAAACAACACGCGTCCGGCCAGAGTATCAGCCGTATCACCGGGAATGATGGCCACGGGGGTTTGCCCCAAAATCGGCCCGTCATCCAGTTCGGGCGTCACCAGATGGACCGTCACACCGCCATGGCTGTCGCCCGCCTCGATGGCGCGCTCATGGGTGTGCAACCCTTTGTATTTGGGCAGCAACGAGGGGTGGATATTGAGCATCCGTCCCGCCCAGCCCGCGACGAATTCCGCCGTCAGGATGCGCATATAGCCCGCCAGCGCGACATATTCTGCGCCCGATGCGCGAATCGCCGCATCCATCGCCATGTCGTGATCGGCCCGCGCCATGCCCTTGTGCGGCAGGGCAAAGGTCGGCACGCCCTCGGCGGCGGCCAGTTTCAGGCCGCCTGCCTCTGGATTATTGCTGGCCACCAGCACGATTTCAAAAGGGCACTCAGGTGCGCGGCTCGCATAGAGCAGCGCGGCCATATTCGTGCCGCCCCCGGAAATCAGAACGGCGACCTTGGCTTTATGCATTGTGCGTCGCGGTCCATGCTTCGCGGGCGCTCCATGCCTCGGCGCTGCCTGAAACGGTGCAGCCGCGCGCGCCTTCGCGGATTTCGCCGATGCGCGAAACCGTTTCGCCTGCCGCCGTCAGATCGGCGGCCAGAGCTTCGGCTTCCTCCGGCTTGACCGCCAGAACCATGCCGATGCCGCAGTTGAACGTGCGCGCCATTTCGCCCGGCTCGATATTGCCCTGCGCCTGAAGGAAGGCCATCAACCGGCTCTGTTCCCAGCTATCGGCGTCGATAAAGGCATGCAGACCTTCGGGCAGCACGCGGGGTACGTTTTCCAGCAAACCGCCGCCCGTAATATGCGCCAGCGCATTGATGCGGCCCGAACGGATGAAGGGCAGCAGCGTCTTCACATAAATGCGAGTCGGCTCGATCAGATAGTCGATCAGCAGGCGGTCCGCATCAAACAGGGCAGGGCGCTCCAGCTTCCACCCCTTGTCGGCGGCCAGACGGCGCACCAGCGAATAGCCGTTGGAATGCACCCCCGACGAGGCCAGACCCAGCAGCACATCGCCCGCAGCCACGCGGTCGCCGGTCAGTTGTTCGCCGCGTTCCACTGCGCCGACGCAGAAACCGGCGAGGTCATAGTCACCGGCGGCATACATGCCCGGCATTTCGGCCGTTTCGCCCCCGATCAGCGCGCAGCCCGCGATGCGGCAACCTTCGGCAATCCCGGCGATCACGCGCTCGGCCACGCCGTTTTCCAGCTTGCCCGTGGCGAAATAGTCAAGGAAGAACAAAGGCTCGGCACCCTGAACGATCAGGTCGTTGACGCACATGGCAACAAGGTCGATGCCGATCTTGTCATGGCGGTCATGGTCGATGGCAAGTTTCACCTTGGTGCCCACGCCGTCATTGCCCGCCACCAGCAGCGGGTCCTTGTAGCCCGCAGCCTTCAGGTCAAAGAAACCGCCAAAGCCGCCCAGATCAGCGTCCGCGCCCGGACGGCGCGTGCTCTTGGCCAGAGGGCCGATCGCCTTGACCAGCGCATTGCCCGCGGCAATCGATACGCCCGCGTCTTCATAGGTGTAATTGGTGGGGCCAGAGGCGTTGGTGTCGGTCATGGGCCTTGCTCGCTATCGAAGAAATCACGGTTGGAAAATATGTTTCGCGGGCGCCTAGCGCTTTCCTGCTTGGATTTCCATGCCCGATTGGGCAATAGCGGCGCTTGAACATGACAAATCCGGCAAATCTTTTCGCACCGCGCAGGCTGAGCGCGCTTTTTCCCCGCCATTTCGTGGCGCGCGGCGCGTTGGCGGCGGCGGTTTTGCTGGCGGGCGGGTTGGCCTTTGTCGATCCGGCACGCCTGATCGCCCAGATCGAGGGCGATCGCGGCATTGCCCCTGTCGTGGCCACCAACGATATCGAAATCGGCAATATTGAGGTCGATGCCACCGGCAAGAATGCGCAGGACGCCAAGATGAATGGCTGGCGCGATGCCTATAAGAAGGCATGGGCCGCCGCGCATGGTCCGGCGCTGGACGTGGGCACGATTGAGAGCATCGTGGCCGGTGTTGTCGTGGAAAGCGAAGAAATCGGCCCGCATCGCTATCGGGCGAAATTGGTCATCGCCTTTGATCGCGGGCGCGCGGGCCAATATGGCGCGGGCAATGGCGGAGTCGCCATCCGTTCGGCCCCGATGCTGGTCATTCCGCTGCTCTATTCGGGCGGCGTGGGGCAAGTGTTTGAAGTGCGCAGCCCTTGGCAAAAGGTCTGGGCCGAATATCGCACCGGGGCCAGCGCGATTGATTATGTCCGCGCCAATGGCGGCGGTGCCGATTCGCTGATCATCAACGCGGGGCAACCGGGGCGGCGCAGCCGTGTCTGGTGGCGGGGCGTTCTGGATCAATTCGGTGCGTCGGATGTGTTGATCCCCGCCGCCCGGCTGGAACGGCAATGGCCCGGCGGCCCGGTGAAGGGCTTTTTTACCGCGCGTTATGGTCCCGACAATCTTGCGCTGGGTTCGTTTGAATTGACCGCGCCCGATGATGGCGGCGTGCCCGCCATGTTGGCTCAGGCTCTGGCGCGGATGGATCAGATTTATACCGACGCGCTTTCCAAAGGCTTGCTGCGGCCCGACCCGACGCTGTCGGTTGATCATCCCACGATGGAACCGGGTCTGGCCTCGCTCATCAACGCAGGTCGGGCCGCCGAGGCCGCCGCGCAGGCGCAGGCCGCCGCCGAACGCGCCGCCGATGATGCCGCTGCCGCCGAAATGGCCGCCGCCGCGCCCGTCGTCGCGCCAAAGCCGGGCGGAACGGCTCTGAGCATTCAATTCGCCTCGCCCGATGCCCGCGCCGTTGATCAGGCGCTGGCGGCGGTGCGCGGCGTGGCCGGCGTTGATAATGCGGCCACAACCTCGATTGCGATTGGCGGAACTTCGGTGATGCGCGCACAGTTTAACGGCAATGCCGACGCCCTGGCGGCGGCTTTGCGCAAGGCCGGGTGGCAGGTCAGCGTGGCAGGTGCCGCGCTGCGCATCCGCCGATAGAGATTTATGAGCAAAATTATGCAGAAAAACGCCCCCAGCCAGTTCGCACTGCCGCTGGCCCCGGACCAGTCGCCAAGCGCGGCGCGTATCGTCGTGGGGGAGGGCAATGCGTCGGCCATCGCTGCGCTGTCCGCGCCCGACAGTTGGCCGTTTCGCACCGCCATTCTTTCGGGGCCGCCGCGTTCGGGTAAGAGCCTTCTGGCGGCCTGGTTTGCCGAAAGCGGCGGCGTAGCGCTGGATGATGCCGATCAGATGGATGAGACCGCCGTGTTTCACCGCTGGAACCGTGCCCAAGAGGAAAAGACGCCTCTGCTGCTGACCACGACGGCGCGTGAGGGTGGGTGGAAGATCACTCTGCCCGATCTGGGATCGCGCATGGGTGCGGCGCTGTGGCTGGAAATCGAAGCGCCCGATGATGAGATGATGGCGGACCTTATTTCGGCCCATGCCGAAACGCGCCTGCTGCCTTTGACGGATGATCACGCCCGCTATCTTGCAAGCCGATGTGAGCGTACCCATATCGCAGCCGAACGTCTGGTGGCGACCATCGATCGGCTTTCTCTGGAGCGCAAGGCGCCCCCCGGACAGGCCATCTTGCGGGATGCTCTGGAGGAGTTGAATGGTCCGGCCTGAACGCGTATGTTGTAAGGCATAGCGATAAGGCCGGGGCGCAGGAACGCCTGCGGCGGGTAAGGGATTTTGAGGGATGGTTTCTGGACTGATCGCCTATCTGGATTCGATCGTCGCGCGCGACCCTGCGCCGCGTTCGCGTTGGGAAGTGTTGCTCTATCCCGGTCTGTGGGCGGTGGGTTTTCACCGCATGGCTCATGCTCTGTTCCGGGCGCGGCTGTTCTTTCTGGCGCGTGCGGTGAACCATCTTTCGCGGTTCTTTACATCGATCGACATTCATCCCGGCGCGACCATCGGCAAACATTTGTTCATCGATCATGGCTTTACCGTGATCGGTGAAACCGCCGAGATCGGCAACAATGTGACGATCTATCAATGTGTGACATTGGGCGGGACCAATCCGGCCAATGGCATTGGTGGCAAGCGCCACCCGACCCTGTCGGATGACAGCATCATCGGTTCGGGCGCGCAAATCCTTGGGCCGATCACGGTGGGGCGCCGTGCGCGCGTGGGCGCCAATGCGGTTGTGACCGATGACGTGCCCGAAGGCGCCACCATGGTGGGCGTCAAGGCACGCAGCACCGTTGTGGCCGCCGAAACATGGGTCAAGGATTTCATCCCCTATGGCACGCCCTGCAAGGAACCTTGCGCCGATGCCGAGCCTGCGGTGGGCCGCATTTGCACGTTGGAGGCCGAAGTGGCATCCTTGCGCAAGCAGGTGAACGATCTGCTGCGTGCCACCGAAATGCATGATGGAACCAAGGGGTAAAACGGCCTGATGGAGCCTGCGGGAAAGTCTGACCAACCGCCAGTGATTGTCGCTTTTCCGCGGCCTGTTTTGCAGGTGGCATTTGATCGGGCCGAATTGATGCGCATTCTCGACCTCTATGGCCGGATGGTCGCGGCGGGGCAGTGGCGCGATTACGCGATGGATTTCGGCAAGGATGCCGCCAGCTTTTCCGCCTTTAAGCGCAGCGCCGAAAGGCCGCAGGCGCGGATCGAAAAACGTCCCTCGCTGCGCGGGAAGCAGGGCATGTGGGCGCTCTATGGCGAAGCGGGTCAGGTGTTGAAGCGTGGCCATGAACTGGCAGGGGTTCTGAGCATTCTGGAGCGGCGTTTGGTCAAGATCGTCGAGGGTTAATCGGACAGCGCCCATTCCACCGCCGTCGCCGCGTGAAGCGTGGTCGTGTCGAGCAAGGGCACCGGGCTGTCGCTACCATCGACCAGCAGCATGATTTCGGTGCAGCCAAGGATGATAGTCTCGGCCCCTTTTTGCGCCAAACGGCGCAGGATGTCGCGATAAATGGCGCGCGAGGCGGGCGAGATGATGCCCGCGATCAGTTCGTCATAGATGATGCGGTGGATCTCGGCCCGGTCCTCGGTCTCTGGCACGATGACGTCCAGCCCGTGGCTGGCCAGCCTGTCGCGCAGGAAGGGTTGTTCCATTGTGAAAGCCGTGCCGATCAACCCCACCCGCCGCGCGCCCAGCGCCAAGGCCGCCCTTGCCGCCGGATCGGCGATGTGGAGCAGGGGCAGGGTGCAGGCTGCCTCTATATCGGGGGCCAGCAAATGCATCGTGTTGGTGCAGATCACCAACGCCTGCGCCCCGGCGCGTTCAAGCGCCTGCGCCGCATCGACCATACGCACCGATAGACCGGCCCAGTCCCCGGCATGTTGCAAGGCTGCGATTTCGGAAAAATCAAAAGACCACAGGATGCATTGCGCCGAGGCCGAGGAGCCACGCGCGGCGCGCACGCCTTCATTGATCAGGCGGTAATAGTGGGCCGAACTCTCCCAGCTCATCCCGCCGATCAGGCCAAGGACCTTCATCGCCCGCCCAGATCCAGCAACGCGGGCACCAGAGCGTCGAAATGATCAATCACCGCATCCGCGCCAAGGTGGTCGGTCTGTCCCTGATTGAAGCCAAAGCGGCAGATGACGCAGGGGATTTGGGCCGCCTGCGCCGCGCCCGTGTCGAAATGGGTGTCGCCGATATAGGCGGTGCGCGGCGCATCAAGGCCAGACCGCTCGACCATCAGATGCAAAAGGTCGGGCAAAGGCTTTTGCCGCCCCGGACCCAGCGTGTCGCCACCGATGATCGTATAGAACCGATCGGTCAGCCCCAGTTCGCCAAACAATTTACGCGCCAGATGCTCCATCTTGTTGGTGACGACGGCGATCTTGACCCCGCGCGCATCCAGATCGTCGAGCATGTCCGCCCCGCCCGGAAACAGGCGTGAATGGACGGCAATATTGTCCTCGTAATATCGCACCAGTTCGGCGGCCAGTGCCGTCAGCCCAACATCGTCCAGCGTCACATCCTGAACCGCCAGCGCCCGCTCCATCAGCACCCGCGTGCCCCCGCCCACAAGGCGGGGAATCAGGTCAAGGGGAACGGCCTGAAACCCGCCCTGTTCCAATGCGTGATTGAGAGCGATGCCAAGGTCGAGTTTGCTGTCGATCAGCGTGCCATCGAGGTCAAAGCCGACGATATCGAAAGGAAAATTGTGCATGATTGATGTCGTTGCCGTGTCCGTATGGAATCTGCAAGGATTTGCTGGCATGGGGGCGATATGACAAATATTCCGACACCGCTCGCCGTCGTTGTCCTTGCCGCGGGCAAGGGGACCCGCATGAAAAGCGACACCCACAAGGTGTTGCACCCCATCGCCGGGAGGCCGATGCTGGAGCATCTGCTGGCCAGCGCGGCGGATCTGTCGCCGGCGCGTCAGGTGGTGGTGGCGGGCCATGGGCGCGATCAACTGGAAAAGGCATTGGGCGCGCGGGCGACCATTGCGGTGCAGGACCCCCAGCATGGCACAGCCCATGCGGTGCAAATGGCGCAGGATGCGCTGGCCGATTTTGATGGCGATGTGTTGGTGCTGTACGGCGATGTGCCCTTTGTCACCGCCGAAACGATGCGCTCGATGATTGCGCGGCTGCACGCCGAAGATGCGCCCAAGGTGGTTGTGCTGGGCTTTGAGCCGGAAGATGCGCTGGCCTATGGGCGGGTGATTGCCGAGGGCGATGCCATTGTGAAGATGGTGGAGTTCAAGGACGCGACCGAGGCCGAGCGTGCGACGAAGCTGTGCAATTCCGGCCTGTTGGCGGCGCATTCGGGTGATCTGTTCGCGCTGCTGGCGCGGGTGGGCAATGATAATGCGCAGGGCGAATATTATCTGCCCGATATTGTGAACATAGCGCTGGCCGATGGGGATCGTGCGGCGGTCGTGGTGACGGCGGACCCGGACGAAGTGGCCGGGATCAACAGCCGCGCCGAACTGGCCGATGCCGAACGCCGGTGGCAGGATCGCCGCCGCGCCAAAGCGATGGCCGATGGCGCCACGCTGATCGCGCCCGAAACGGTGTGGTTCAGTTGGGACACGCAGGTTGGCCGCGATGTGTTGATCGAACCCAATGTCGTGTTTGGCCCCGGCGTCACCGTGGCCGATCACGTCACAATCCACGCTTTCAGCCATCTGGAAGGCGCCAGCGTTGGGGCCAAGGCCCAGCTTGGCCCCTATGCCCGTCTGCGCCCCGGAGCGGACATCCGCGCCAAGGCCAAGATCGGCAATTTCGTTGAAATCAAGAAAGCCGTTGTGGGCGAGGGGGCCAAGGTCAACCACCTTTCCTATGTCGGGGACGCTGAGGTCGGGGCGGGCGCCAATCTGGGCGCGGGCACGATCACTTGCAATTATGACGGCTATTTCAAATACAAGACCATCATTGGCGAGCGCGCCTTCATCGGTTCGAACAGCGCGTTGATCGCCCCGGTCAAGATCGGCAAGGACGCCATTGTTGCCGCCGGCAGCGCCGTTTCGCGCGACGTTGGTGATGGCGAATTGCGACTGGTGCGCGGGGAACAGATGGTCAAGCCCGGTTGGGCGGACCGTTTCCACGACGCGATGAAGAAGAAAAAGGCCGAAAAGCAGGGCTAATCCCGCTTAATCGGCTGGAAAGCGTTTCGCCCTTATAGGGTTATACGGATCGGACCGGGCTTGCCCCGGCATAACATGGATAAGGGGCGGCTGAACATATGTGCGGCATTATCGGCATTGTCGGCAAGGAAGAGGTGGCGGATCGTCTGGTCGATGGTCTGCGCCGCATGGAATATCGCGGTTATGACTCGGCGGGCGTTTGTACGGTGCATGATGGCGAATTGATCCGCCGTCGCGCGCCGGGCAAATTGATGAACCTTGTCAAGGAATTGGCAGTCAATCCTGCGCCGGGGCTGGTGGGCATCGCCCATACGCGCTGGGCCACGCATGGCGCGCCCACGGCCGCCAATGCGCATCCCCATGCCACGGAAAAGCTGGCGCTGGTCCACAATGGCATCATCGAAAATTTCCGCCCCTTGCGTGAGGCTTTGCAGGCCAAGGGGCGTGTGTTTGAATCGGAAACCGATACCGAGGTGGTGGCCCATCTGGTGTCAGATCTGGTCGAAGGCGGTCTGTCGCCGGTCGATGCGGTCAAGGCCGCGCTGCCGCAATTGCGCGGAGCCTTTGCTTTGGCCATCGCGTTCCGTGAACATCCCGAGATGCTGATTGGGGCGCGTCTGGGTTCGCCACTGGTGCTGGGCTATGGCGATGGTGAGACCTATCTGGGTTCCGACGCGCTGGCTCTGGCGCCTTTGACGCAGCGGATCACCTATCTGGAGGAAGGCGATTGGGTCGTCATCCGCCGTGAAGGGGTGGAGATTTACGACAAGGACAATAATCCCGTCACGCGCGCGATTGTGGCCTCGGGCGCTTCGGCCGCAGCGGTGGAAAAGGGTAATTTCCGCCACTTCATGCAGAAGGAAATCTACGATCAGCCCACCGTCGTGGCGCAGACGCTGCAAAGCTATGTGCGCCGTGATGATGAAAGCGTTGCCTTGCCGCAGATCGATTTCGACCTGTCGGCGATCAAGCGCGTGACGATCGTGGCTTGCGGCACGTCTTTCTACGCGGGGCTGGTGGCAAAGTATTGGTTCGAGCATTTCGCCCGTCTGCCGGTCGACATCGATGTGGCATCGGAATTCCGCTATCGCGATCCGGTGCTGGAGCCGGGCGGTCTGGCGATCTTTATCAGCCAGTCTGGCGAAACCGCCGACACGCTTGCGGCGCTGCGCCATTGCAAGGCCAATGGCCAGACGATTGCGGTCGTGGTTAACGTGCCCACCAGTTCGATGGCGCGTGAGGCGGATCTGTTGCTGCCCACCCATGCCGGGCCGGAAATCGGTGTGGCCTCGACCAAGGCGTTTACGTGCCAGCTTGCCGTTCTGGCCGCTTTGGCCGCGCATCTGGCGGTTAAGCGTGGGCGCATGACGCGCGATGAAGAGCGCCTTGTGGTGCGTCATCTGATTGAAACGCCCTCGGCTTTGAACGCGGCGCTGGCCTATGATGATGCGATTGCGGCAATGGCCCATCTTATCGCGCCTGCTCGCGACGTGCTCTATCTGGGCCGTGGCCAGGACTATCCGCTGGCGCTTGAAGGCGCGCTCAAGCTCAAGGAAATCAGCTATATCCACGCCGAAGGCTATGCCAGCGGTGAGATGAAGCATGGCCCTATCGCCCTGATCGACGAACATGTGCCGGTCATCGTGATCGCGCCGTCCGGTCCTCTGTTCGAAAAGACCGTTTCGAACATGCAGGAGGTCCGCGCACGCGGCGGCAAGATCGTCCTGATCTCGGATGCCGAAGGTCTGGCCGAGGCGGGCGAGGGCTGTATGGCCACGATCGAGATGCCCTCGGTCCACCCGCTGATCGCGCCTTTGGTTTACGCGGTGCCGGTTCAGCTTCTGGCCTATCACGTGGCCTGCGTTAAGGGTACCGATGTGGACCAGCCTCGCAATTTGGCAAAGTCGGTGACGGTCGAATAATCGGCAGAAATCGGGGAGAGAGGGCCGCAGGAATGCTGCGTGCCCTCTCTCCTTTTTATTTGCCTGTCGCCGATTGGTTTACGCGTCATTCACCATTTTCATTACACATGGTGATAGGCATTGAAGCGTAATCTTCCACGCGATGAACCAGTTGAATTCCTCCACCACAATTGGCGAACTTAGCATCTGGTCGGTGCTGGGCCTGTCCGGGCATGGCACCGAGGAATGGTCGCGGCTGCGCGGGCTGCAATATTCGCAACTGGCGCTGGTGGCGCGGGCGCGGATTTGGACACAGGCGCTGGCCGCTGTCGTCTCGGTGCTGCTGTTTTTTCCCTATGTCGGCCATCCGTTGATTGGCGGCTGGTTGGGGGCGCTGTGCGCGTCCTTAACCTATAGCATCCGTAACGAAGGGCAGTTGAGCGACGCCGACCGCCGCCGCATGACCAGCAGTGAGTTTCGCCGTCAGGCACTGGGCACGATCATCAACGCGCTGGTCTGGGCCGCGCCTTTGGTGTTTTTTGTGCCCTATTCGCCGATGCACCTGCGGTATGAATATTGGACCGTGCTGGCCATGTTGATGACGGTTTCGGCGGTGATTGTGCCGACGGTTCCGTTATCGACACTGTTGTTTTCGACCATTGTCGGCTGTGGTTCTGTCGTTGGTTTCTTCACGCTGTTGCAACCGGGCATGGCGGGGGTTGCGGCGCTGTTTGTTGCCTCGATTGCGCTGGGCACGATTGAGGCCTCGCGTCATTTTCTGTCCTCGCATCTGGCCGCTGCGGGCATGGCCGAACGCAATGAAGTGGTCAGCCTGCTCCTGCGCGAATTTGACGAGGATGAGGCTGACTGGCTGTGGCAGACCGATGCGCAGCGCCGGGTTCGTGCCGTCTCGGACCGTTTTGCCGAAGCGATGGGCATGGCGCGTGCCGATATTGATGGGGCCGGTTTCCTCTCGCTCTTGTCCGGGCCGGGCGGCGAAGGTCGCTCTGCCGAAGGGCGAGGCGTTGATCGCGCCGGTGCGCCGGGGATCAAGGAGCTGGAGGAAAAGCTCAAGGCGCGTGAGAGTTTCTCGAACCTTTTGGTCCGGGTGATGGTGCAGGGCACGCGGCGCTATTGGTCGCTTTCCGGCGCACCACGCCATGATGATCTGGGCAATTTCCTTGGTTTTCGCGGCGTTGCCTCCGATGTGACGGAACAGCAGGAAACCAGTGAGAAGATCGCCTATCTGGCACGTTATGATACGCTGACCGGATTGCCCAATCGCATGATGGTGATTGACGCGCTGGAAAATGCGTTGGTCGCGGTGCGCGACGGGGATGGGCAATGCGCGTTCCTCATGATCGACCTTGACCGGTTCAAGGCGGTCAATGACACGCTGGGCCATCCCGTCGGCGATCAATTGCTCAGCCAGGTTGCCGAGCGTCTGAAGGTCCTGATGACGCCCAATTCGTTGTGCGGGCGTCTGGGCGGCGATGAATTCTGCGTCGTGCTGCGTCAGGCCAACGAGCGTGCGCTGGTGGCGCGTCTGGCGCAGGCGATCATCGAGGATCTGTCCAAGCCCTATTATGTCGACGGTCACGAATTGTCGATCGGCGCATCGGTCGGTTCGGCCTTTGGCCCCGGCGACGGTGGCAGCGTGCCCGCGCTGATGCGCAACGCCGATTTTGCGCTCTATCGGGCCAAGCGCAACGGGCGGGGCATGCATTCGGCCTATGACGAGGCCTTGCGCGCCGAGGCCGAAGCCCGCGCATGGCTGGAGGAAGCCCTGCGTTCGGCCGTGGAGGAGCAGGAATTCGAACTCTTTTATCAGCCCGTCGTCGATGCGGGCAGCGAGCGATTGGTCGGTTTTGAATCGCTCCTGCGCTGGAACAGCCCCGAATTGGGCCGCGTATCGCCGGATCGATTTCTGTCGCTGGCCGAGGACACGCGATTGAGCCTGCCGATTGGGTCATGGGTGTTGAAAGAGGCCTGTCATCAGGTCGCCCAATGGCCCGGAAACCTGAACGTTTCGGTCAACGTTTCGGATCGTCAGGCCTTGGACCCGGCGTTTATCGACCATGTCGTGACGGCTCTGGCGGTTTCCGGCCTTGCCCCGCAACGGCTTGAATTGGAAGTGACCGAGAGTGTGTTCCAGCGCGACCCGGCACAGGCGCGTGCGACGCTGGAGCGTCTGACGGCACTGGGTTGTTCGGTGATTCTGGATGATTTCGGGGCGGGCCATGCCTCCATCTCGATCCTGTGCGAGATGCGTTTTGACGCCATCAAGCTGGACCGTGCGCTGATGAAGGGGGCCGCGTCCGGTAACGCGGAAAGCGTGGCGATGATCCGTGCCGCCGTCGCGATTGCCGACAGCCTTGAAATGATCACCATTGCCAAGGGCGTGGAAACGCCGGAGGAACTGCAAATCGCCTGCTCGTTGGGGTGCCGCCGTCTGCAAGGTATGGCCTATGGCGGCGCACGCAGCGTGGATGAGGTGCAGGACCTGTTCGGCACGCGCGCTGCGCCTCCTGCCCAAGAAGAAAGGGCGGGCTGACCTTTCGTCACCCCGCCCTGTCGGCATTTCAATCGGAACTCAAAGGGGATCAGGCGCTCAGCAGCGCCTTGGTCACACCTTCGAACAGCGCGCGGCCATCGATGCCGCCCTGCGCCGCTTCGATGAAGCGTTCGGGGTGCGGCATCATGCCCAGCACATTGCCGCCTTCGTTCAGGACGCCGGCGATGTTGCGGGCCGAACCGTTGACTTCCTCGGCATAGCGGAAGGCCACGCGGCCTTCGCCTTCCAGACGGTCCAGCGTGGCGTCATCGGCAAAGAAATTGCCGTCGTGATGCGCCACGGGGATCGTGATCGTCTGACCCTTGAAATAGCGGTGCGTGAAGGCGCTGGTGTTGTTTTCCACCGTCAGCTTCACTTCGCGGCAGACAAAGCGGATGCCCGCATTGCGCATCAGCGCGCCGGGCAGCAGGCCTGCCTCGGTCAGCACCTGAAAGCCGTTGCACACGCCCAGCACCTTGACGCCGCGCCCTGCCGCTTCGATCACGGCACGCATGATCGGGCTGCGGGCCGCCATCGCGCCGCTGCGCAGATAGTCGCCATAGGAGAAACCGCCGGGAAGGGCGATGAAGTCCAGACCTTCGGGCAGGGCGGCGTCGCCGTGCCACACGCGATGGACTTCGCCGCCGCAGACCTGTTCAACGGCAACCGCCATGTCGCGGTCGCAATTCGATCCGGGGAAGGTGATGACAGCCGAACGCATGGGTTACACCCTCTCGATGCGGTAATTCTCGATCACCTGATTGGCGAGCAGTTTTTGCGCCATTTCTTCAAGCGCAGCATCGGTGACCGTCTCGTCCACTTCCAGTTCGATCAAACGGCCGGCACGGACATCGGAAACGCCCGAAAAGCCAAGACCTTCGATGGCATGGTGGATCGCGCGGCCCTGCGGATCGAGCACCCCGTTCTTGAGGCTGACGTAAACGCGCACTTTCATCGCTGGGCGGCCTTTCTGTTATGGCACAGTTCTGGTGTGACGCATCATGGGATGCGCCATGGTGGAATCGGCCTCGCCTATGGCGCGCAATGGCGCAAAAGCCAAGGGGGAGAGGGCATTTTTGACTTCAAAAAGCCCTCATCCCCGATCAACGGCGTGCAATGGCCGCGCTGTCGCCGCCAAGAGCGCGGTAGAGACCGACCAGATTGCTGGCCCGCGTGAATTGCGCCGCGACCAGCGTCTTCTCGCTGGCATAGAGCGATTGCTGCGCCGTCAGCGCATCGAGCCATGTGCCGATCCCGCCCTCATAGCGGCGATTGACCAGACGGTAATTGTCCGATGCCGCATCGCGTCCGGCGCGTACCGCCTCGATCTGGGCCTCAATCGTGCCGCGACGGGCCAGGACATTGGCGACATCCTGAAACGCGGTCTGCACCGTTTTGCGATAGGTGGCCAGAGCAGCGTCGCGCTGGGCCTGGCTGACGCGATAGGTGGCCTTGGCCGCGCCGCCCTTGAAAATCGGCCACGAAGCAGCCGATGTCAGACCCCATGCGAAATTGGTGGGCGAAAACAGGCTGGAGAGCGCGGTGGTCGCAACCCCGGCCACGCCCGTCAGCGTGATTTTGGGATAAAGCGCGGCGCGGGCCGCATCCACATTGGCATAGGAGGCGCGCAGCGTGAATTCGGCCTGCGCCACATCGGGACGGCGCAGCAGGATCGTGGAATCCAGCCCCGCACCCACCGGGGCCAGATGCGCGGACGCGTCCTCAATCGAGGCGGGCAGCAAATCGGCCGCAACATCATCGCCCACCAACAGGCGCAGCGCATTGAGATCCTGCGCCACGGCATTGGTCTGGGCCGCGACATCGGCCTGCGCCGTGCGCAGCGTCAATTCCGCCTTGCGCAGATCGGCCAGCAGGCCAATCCCGCCATCAACGCGCCGCTTGGTCAGCGACACGCTCTTTTCCGCGCTGGCCGCCGTATCCTGCGCCAGTTTGAGCAGGCT
This sequence comes from Novosphingobium sp. Sphag1I, assembly GCF_056279125.1. NCBI lineage: Bacteria > Pseudomonadati > Pseudomonadota > Alphaproteobacteria > Sphingomonadales > Sphingomonadaceae > Novosphingobium > Novosphingobium sp. Sphag1I. Next base: position 255,902 of record NZ_JBWBQS010000004.1, read on the forward strand.
CTTGTCCGCCGCATAGGTCAGCCAGCCATTGGCCACATTGGCGATCAACGTCAGGCGGGTGGCGCGCGAACCGGCCTCACTGGCCAGATAGGTCGCCTTGGCCGCCGCCGTCAGGCCGCGAATGCGTCCGAACAGGTCGATTTCATAGCTGGCCAGAGTGGCCGTCGCGCTGGCCGCATCACCCTTGGTCGTGGCGCCCGCAACGCGGGTGCCGTCACCTTCGGCATGGGTAAACCCACCATTGGCGTCGATTTCGGGAAAAAGAGCGCCGCGCTGCACCAGATACTGGTTCCGCGCCGCCTCGATATTGGCCAGCGCGACCGCCAAGTCCTGATTCTTGGCCAGCGCCAGTTCGATCACCTTGACCAGACGCGGGTCGGCCAAAACCTGCGCATAGCTGTAAGAAGGCAGCGCCGCGTCGGCGGGCAGGACATAGGCCTCGCCCTTGGGCCATGCCGAAGGGATGGGCAGCGGCGTGGGATCGGCGGGTTGATCGGCGCGCGGACGCGCCTCAATCCCACCGGGCAGGGCCAGAGCCAAGGCCGCAATCAGCGAGAGTTTCTTCATGCCACCGCTCCCTGATCATCGGCTTTCTTGCGGCGGAACTGGCGGAAACCGCCACGCACCAGAACGAAGAACATCGGGATGAAGAAAATGGCCAGACCCGTTGCCGTCAGCATGCCGCCGATCACCGAGGTGCCGATGGCGATACGTGCATTGGCGCCTGCGCCCGTGGCAATCGCCAAGGGCAGCACGCCAAAGATGAAGGCGCAGGAGGTCATCAGAATGGGCCGCAAACGCATACGCGCCGCATCCAGCACCGCCGTGATCGGATCCTTGCCCGCCTTTTCGCCCTGTTCGGCAAATTCGATCATCAGGATGGCGTTCTTCGCCGCCAGACCCATCGTCGTCGTCAAACCAATCTGGAGATAGACGTCATTCTGAAGCCCGCGCAGCGTGACCGCGGCCACGGCCCCCACCAGCCCCACCGGAATGACCAGCAGCACGGCAAAGGGAATGCTCCAGCTTTCATACAGAGCCGCAAGGCACAGGAACACCACGATCAGCGACACCGAATAGAGCAGCGGCGCCTGACCCGATGACAGTCGTTCCTGATAGGACGCGCCCGACCATGCGATCGAGACATCGGGATATTGCGCCACAAGCGCCTCGAACGCGTTCATGGCGTCGCCTGATGAATAACCCTGCGCGGCCTGACCTGACACTTCGAAATTGGGCGTGCCAGAGAAGCGATAGGTCGCGTTGGGCGCCTTGCTCCACGTAAAGCTGGCAAAGGCTGAGAAGGGCACCATCCTGCCGCTGCTGTTGCGCACCTGCCATTGCGAGAGGTCTTCGGGGCGCGAACGGAATTCGGCATCGCCCATGACAAAGACGCGCTTTACGCGGCCGCGGTCGACAAAGTCGTTGACGTAGCGCCCACCCCAAGCCGCGGCCAATGTCGTGTTCACATCCGAAGGCGCAACGCCAAGGGCCGCCAATTTGGCCGTATCGGTGGTGATTTTGAGCGTGGGCTGATCGGGCAGGCCCGTCAGGCGCACATTCGACAATTGCGGCAAGGTCCGCGCTTCGGCCAGAATTTCGTCGCGCAGCTTGGAGAAGGCTTCCTGATCCATGCCGCCGCTGTTCAGCACTTCGGCGGTAAAGCCGGTGGCCTGACCCAGACCGCGCACGATGGGCGGTTGCAGAGCATAGAATTCCAGATCGCGATAACCGCCGCTGATGGCGGCTGTCGCGCGGCGCGTAATCGCTTCGGCCGAATTTTCCGCGCCTTTGCGATCTTCCCAATCGGTCAACGATACGAAGCCGCGACCCGCATTCTGGCCGCTGCCGCCGCCTTGGGCGCCGCCGGCCACGACCAGAACCGTATCGATGTTCTTCTTGTCGTGATTGAGGAAATACTTCTCAATCGCCGCCTGTGCCTGCTGGGTGCGCTCCAACGTCGCGCCTGCGGGCAACTGGAAACTGATCTGGGCCATGCCCTGATCTTCCGAAGGCAGAAAGCCAGTGGGCATGCGCACGAACAGCACGACCAACGCCACCAGAACCACGATATAGGCCACAATCGGCCCCCGCTTGTGGGTCGCGGCCCATGTCGCCTTGGGGTGATACCAATTGAGCAGGCGGCCAAAATAGCGGTCAAAACGCACCCGCATCCAATGGCTCGCCCGACCGACAAGCGAGGTTTCATCCTCATCTTCGGGACGTTTCAGGATGGTGGTCGTCAAAGCGGGCGACAGGATCAGCGCCACCACCACCGACAGGGCCATGGCCGAAACAATGGTCAGCGAGAATTGGCGATAAATCACGCCCGTCGAACCGCCAAAGAAAGCCATCGGCATGAACACTGCCGACAGGACCAGCGCAATGGCGATCAGCGCGATCGAGATTTCCTTCATCGATTCGATGGTCGCTTCGCGCGGCGTCATGCCGGGGTTTTCGGCCATCAGACGTTCGACATTTTCGACCACCACAATCGCGTCGTCGACCAGCAGACCAATGGCCAGCACCAACCCGAACAGCGTCAGCGTGTTGATCGAATATCCCGCCACCGAAAAGATGGCGAATGTGCCCAACATCACCACCGGCACCGCAATCGCGGGAATCAACGTCGCGCGCCAGCTTTGCAGAAAGACGAACATGACGATGACGACCAGAATGATCGCTTCGAACAGCGTTTCGACCACGTCGGCCACCGACTTGGAAATAAAGCGCGTCGAGTCATTGGCAAAGCCATAGGTGTAGCCCGCCGGGAACGTCTTGGAGAGTTCGGCAAACTTGGCCTTGACCAGCTTGGCCGTGGCCAGAGCGTCCGCGCCCGGCGCCAGCGAAACCGCCAGAGCTGCGCCCGGATGTCCGTTCACGCGGCTGACCACGCCATAGGATTCAGAACCAAGTTCAATACGCGCGACATCCGAAAGCCGAACCGTTGCGCCGCTGGTCGCGCTTTTGACGACGATCTGGGCAAATTCGGCCGGGCTGGTCAGGCGCGATTGCGCCGTCACCGTCGCATCCAGCATCTGGCCCGCAGGCGAGGGGACCGCGCCGATTTCGCCTGCGGCCACTTCGGCGTTCTGGGCCGTAATCGCGGTGATGACATCCGAAGGCATTAACTGATTGGCGGCCAGCTTGTTGGGATCAAGCCAAATGCGCATCGCATATTGCGCGCCAAAACCGTTGGTTTGGCCCACGCCTTCGATGCGGCCGATCGGCTCCTGCAACCGGCTCGCCAAAAAGTCCGATACGTCGATATTGGTCGTGCGGTCATAGGTATCCGCGACAAAGGCCACCAACAGGAAGTCGGGGTTCGACTTCGTCACGCGCACGCCCTGCTGCTGCACCACCGAGGGCAGGCGCGAGAGGGCCTGCTGGACCTTGTTCTGGACCTGCACCTGGGCGATGTCGGGGTTGGTGCCCTTTTCGAACGTGGCCGAAATCGACACCTGACCCGACGAACTCGACGTCGAGGAGAAATAGAGCAACCCGTCAAGCCCGGTCAGCTGCTGTTCGATCACCTGCGTGACGCTGGTTTCCAGAATAGCCGCCGAGGCGCCCGGATAGGTGGTGTTGATGTTCACCTGGGGCGGGGCAATATCGGGAAACTGCTGTACCGGCAGGGTCGAAACCCCGGCGATACCGGCCAGCATGATGATGATCGCAATCACCCATGCAAAAATCGGACGGTCGATAAAGATGCGCGACATGACGCTGTTTCCCGTCCCTTACTTTGCCGAAGGGGCTGCGCCCGAAGGCTTCTTGCCGTTCTTGATCCCTTGCGGCGTGCTGTCCGGAACGGCCACGACCTGCTGGCCGGGGCGGACCTTGCCCAGACCCTGCGTGATCAGCCTGTCACCGGCCTTCAAACCGTCGGTGACGACCCATTGGTCGCCAATCGTCCGGTCGGCGGTCACCTTGCGAATTTCCACCTTGTTGCCGTTCAGCACCATCACCGTCGCCCCGCCACGCGGATCGCGGCTGAGCGCGCCCTGCGGAACCAGAACAACCTTGGTCTGCTTACCCTGCGAAACGCGGGTGCGCACAAACAGGCCGGGCAACAAAGTGCCATCCGGGTTGGCGAATTTCGCGCGCAGCGCAACCGTGCCGGTGGCCGTGTCCACGGTCACTTCGGAAAACTCTAGCGTGCCCTCGATCGGATACTGGCTGCCGTCTTCAAGGATCAGCTTGACCTTGCCGACTTCCTTGATGCCGCCATCGGCAAATTCCTTGCGCAGCTTCATCAGGCTGGCGCTGCTCTGCTGAATATCGACATAGATCGGGTCAAGCGTCGAGATCACCGAGAGCGGATCGGTCTGATTGGCGGTGACCAGCGCGCCTTCGGTATAGAGCGAGCGCCCGATGCGCCCCGTGATGGGCGCTGGAACCGTGGTGAAGCGCAAATTGACCTTGGCTGCGTTCAATGCTGCGCGAAATTGGGCGACAGAGGCCGCCGTCGTGCGCGCGGTGGCCGCGGCATCGGTGTAATCCTGCTGGGCCACGGCCTGATCGGCGGCCAGCGGCTTGTAGCGGTCGGCCTTGATCTTGGCGGCTTCTGCGCTGGCCTGTGCGCTCACCAGATTGGCGGCTGCCTGATCGGCGGCGGCGCGATAGACGCTGGGGTCGATCTGATACAGGGGCTGGCCCTGATGAACCAACTGGCCCTCGGTAAAGAGGCGGCGCATCAGAACGCCCGAAACCTGCGGGCGGACCTGTCCCTGACGGAACGGCGCGGTGCGGCCGGGCAATTCGATTTCCAGCGGAACTTCCGTCAGGCTGACCACGGCAAAGCCTACCTGCGGCGGTTTTTTGTCACGCTGTGGTTCCCCCGAACACGCCGACAGCGCCAGCGCAAGGCCGGCAGCCAGCACGACGGGCCGCCCCGTAAAGGGAGCAATGCGACGGGTATTAAACATGGAGAGCCCCCGGTATTCTGTAATCTATATTCAGCCTGCGCTTTGCCGGTCACAGGCTCCAATCGTCAAGGGCGGCACAGGGGCAGATTGTCGGAAAAAGGGTAATTATTTGTCGCAATTCGTACGCTTTTTGGCCCAGTCTGCGGCGTGTCATAATTATTATGAATGCGGTACATCATTGCGGGATACAAAACCGGTTTCATTCGTTGTGGCGGATTTTGTCGCCGTTGCGGCGGTGGGCGCAGGATCCGGCAAGACGGTGATGCGCACCGCATCGCCCGGCGCCAGATATCGGCGAGCAGCAGCCTGAACCGCTTGCGGTGTGACGGCGCGCAAACGTTCGGCGGCGTGCAATTGACGCTCCAACTGATCCGGTTCGCTTTGCGACAAAGCGACAATGCCCAGCCACCCGCCATTGGTGTTGAGTGTATTGGCGATGGTTTCCAGCAAGGGCGCACGGGCGCGCAGCATCAGATCGTCCGAAGGCGGCGTCTTGATCAGGTTGTTGACGGCTTCCTCAATGGCCTCTTTGGCCATGGCCACGCTGTCGGTGTTGATCGATGCGGCAATGGTGAATGTGCCGTAATTGCGCCATACCCGGCTCAGATCGCTGCTGGCGCTGGGGGAGTACGACCGGCCCAGTTTTTGGCGCAGGGTTTCGGTCAATTGGATGCGCAACACGCGTTGCAGCATGTTGAGCACCTGCTTTTCCTGCGGATCGCGGTCATCGCGGGTGGGCCATACTTCATAGATCAGCGCCTGATCGGCGGGGCCGGTGTGGGTGATGGTGCGATCACCGCGCCTGGCCGTAAAGGGGCGTTGGCGCTGGGTATCATATTGGCGGAACTCTGCCTCTCGTGTGGGCAGGGCGCCAAAGGTGCGCGCGACATCGGCAATCGCGGCTTCCTCGTCCAGATCCCCGACAAGGCCGATTTCAATCGCGCCATGTTGAAGCCGCTCGGTAATGTCGCGCTTCAGCTTGGCAAAGGTCAGGCCCCGATAGGCCGTGACGGGTTGCAGGGTAAATCGCGGATCATTGTCCGACAGGATGCCGCCGATGCTGCTCTGCAACGCGCTGCCCGGTGTTGATTTCAGGCGCAGGAACATGGTGTTGGCGTTCTGGTGAAAGATGTTCTCGCCTTCCTGACGATAGCCCGGATCGGTGATCAATGCGGTCATCATCTGAAGTTGCAGCAAGAGATCCTTGGGCCGTGTCCCCGCCGACGCGTTGAAACTGTCCCCTGTCGCGGTCAGGCCAAGGCTGACAAGATGCCCGGCGGTCAGCGACTGCATTTCATCGAGCGTATGTTTGCCAAGGCCCCCCGTGCCCATCATCGCGGTCATTTCCACGGCCAGCGGATTGTCGCTGGTGGCCAGCATTTGCCCGCCATCAATCGCCAGATGCACCAGCACCGATTGCCGCGACAGGTTGGTGTGTTTCAGGTTCAGCCGGACGCCATTGGCAAAGCGGATCTGGCGGATGCCGAAATGGGGTTCGCGTTTGTCCTCGACCACCACGCCGGGCTTGCCAAAATCGGTATAGGCAAAGGGGGCCGGCGGCGGCTCCATAATGGTGGGCAGGGGCGCGCTGGCGGCCTCGTTCCATGCGGTGCGGATGGCCGGGGCGCCGCCATCGGGGGCGTGCCGTCCGGTAAAGCGGATCAGCGGATTGTCGAGCGCCTGCATATCGGCCTTGACCTCGGCCAACACGCGTTGCGGCGTCAATTTGCCCGCCTCGGCCTTGATGAAGCCAAGGTTGACGGCCGGGTTGGATGGGATCGCCCCCCCGCGCAACATGCCCAAGGCCGCATTGGCCAGCGCCACGCTGCCCTGCGTTTCTTCACGCGCGGCGGCGGTTTCGGCAAGGCTGTTCAGCACCGCGACCTGTTCGTCGATCTCGCTCTGGGTAAAGCCCTGTTCCAGCGCGCGGCGCACTTCGGTCATCGCGGCGGTCAGCGCACGGCGCCAGCGGCCATCGATGGAATCAACGTTGATGGCCGTATCGCGCCCGGCATGAAAAATATCATTGGTGCCAAATTGCGCCGCGCGGAATGGCGGATCCAGCCTGCGCGAAAGCTTCTGCAATCGCCGGTTGATGATGCCATACCCCACCGTCGCGGCCAGACTTTTGCGCCGGTTCGCCCAAGTGTCCGGCTCGTCCCGCCACGGACTGCGACGGCTGATGGTGATATGTTCGGACAGGGATGGGTCGATATAGATTGAATTGCGCCCCGTGTCGGCGCCATCAATCGGCCCGGCAGAGGGTTGCTGGGCGATGGGCGATGCGGCCCAGTCGGTGAATTTGGCACGAATGTCGGCTTCGACCTTGGCCACGTCGAAATCGCCCACCATGACCAGAACGGCCTTTTCCGGCACATAATTGCGGCGCCAAAATGCGCGCAGAGCCTCGGCCGTGGCGCCGCCCAGCGTTTCGTCAGTGCCGATCGGGCTGCGTTGCACATAACGGGCATTGGGGTCGGTAAAGGCAAAGCGATCCTGCGCCTCGCGATATTGCCAACTGTTGCGGTCGCGCTTTTCGGACAGGATGACGCCGCGCTCGCTGCTCACGCTGTCGGGTGAAATGGTCAACTCGCTGGCCGTTTCGCGCATCAGCATCAGTGCCGTGTCGATCAGATCGGGCGTGTTACGCGGCAGATCGAGGTGATAGGTCGTGGTTTCATAGGTCGTGAACGCGTTGGTATGCGCGCCAAAGGCCAGCCCTTTTCGTTCCAGCAGGCGGACCATTTCGCCCTGTGCGACATGGGTGCTGCCCTGAAACGCCATATGTTCGACGAAATGGGCAAAACCGCGCTCCTTCTCGCCCTCGTCCAGCGAACCGACGTCAAAGCGCATGCGGACAATGACCTCGCCCTTGGGCGTTTCATTGTGGCGCAGGATATAGCGCATACCGTTGGGCAGGCGTCCAAAGCGATAGGCAGGATCGGGGGCAATATCGCTCTTTTGAAACGGCCATACGGCGGCCATGGCGCGGGGCGCGGCCGTCGTGCGATGGGCTGTTGCCAGCGAACCGCCCCGCGCGGGCGGGCGGGCGTGGACCGGCGCGGCGATCATGCCCAACAGGGCGGCAAGGACAAGCGGGTGCCAAGGCTGCTTCATTGCGCCAGACTAAGAGGGAAAATCGCGCAGGGGAAGCGGGCAATTGTCGCCGGATTTGCTTGATGCCGCGTCGATAGAGGCGTAATTTCCCCCAAACCGGAGGTGTTTATGGCACAGCAGGACAAGAGCTACTGGTTCCCCGCAAAGCGCTATGGCTGGGGTTGGGGTGTGCCGCTATGTTGGCAAGGATGGGCGGTTCTGGCGGCCTATCTGGCGGTGATCGTCGCGGCGGGCGCCGAACTGGCCGCCAAAGGTCATATGGCGGCGTTCAATGGCGCGGTTGTGATTGCGACCATCGCCCTCATCGCCATTTGCTGGATCAAGGGCGAGCCCCCGCGTTGGCGCTGGGGCAACGACTGATCCAACGAAAAGGGGCGCCCCGATATGGAGCGCCCCTTTCTGATTCGCGACTGCGTTTAAGGCTTACTTGCCGCGCAGCTTGCGATGGTGGTTGAGGTCGAGCACTTCGCTCGGCCCATCATTGTCGAGCAGGCCGAGACGGCGCGCGACTTCCTGATAGGCTTCTTCCTCACCGCCCAGATCCTGACGGAAGCGATCCTTGTCCAGCTTCTCACCCGAATTCATGTCCCACAGACGGCAACCGTCGGGGCTGATTTCGTCGGCCAGGATGACGCGGCTGTAATCGCCGTCCCAGATACGGCCGAATTCGAGTTTGAAGTCGATCAGACGGATGTTGATCGCCGCAAACATGCCGCACATGAAATCGTTGATGCGGATGGCCATGCTGGAAATGTCCTGCATTTCCTCGTTGCTGGCCCAACCGAAACAGGCAATGTGCTCTTCAGCGATCATCGGATCGCCCAACGCATCGTCCTTGTAATAATATTCGATCAGCGTGTGGGGCAGCGGTTCACCTTCGGCAATGCCAAGGCGCTTGGAAATCGAACCGGCGGCCACATTGCGCACCACGACCTCGATCGGCACGATCTCGCACTGGCGAACCAGCTGTTCGCGCATGTTGAGGCGGCGGATAAAGTGGGTCGGAATGCCGATGTGGTTCAGGCGCGTGAACACATATTCGCTGATGCGATTGTTAATTACGCCCTTGCCGTTGATCGTGCCCTTTTTAAGCGCGTTGAAAGCGGTGGCATCATCCTTGAAATACTGGATGATCGTGCCCGGCTCGGGACCTTCGTAAAGGATCTTGGCCTTGCCTTCATAGATCTGACGGCGACGCGACATGGGCTTTCCCCTAATTCCTGACTGGATCGGCGATTCATGCCTTTGGCGCCCAGCGCCGCCAAAAGGCAAGCCCGAAGATGCACGAACACACGGCAAAAATGCCGCCAACCCCGGGAAAGGGCGCGCCTATAGGCGAAGCGGGGCGTTGCATCAACCTTTGACCGACACGCTTTATCGAGTTTGAACGATATGATTGACCTGTTTAGGTAAAAAATCGGATTGGAAACCGATGCAATCCGCGTTGCGGGACGGTGGGGTCGTTTTTACCCCTATTCCCCATGAAACACGACATGTTGCAACACTATCGCCGGATGACCGCCATGTTGCTGGCGGTGTGGGGCGCGCCGATCTGGGCACAGGTTTACGGGGCCGCGGATCCGGCCGGGTCCGGGCCGATTGTCGGCGCGCTGCGCTGGGTTCAGGGGACGTTGATGGGCACGGTGGCCACGGTCGCCGCCGTGGTGGCCGTGGCGGTGGTGGGCATGATGATGCTGACCGGGCGGATCAACTGGCGATATGGGGCCAGTGTCATCCTTGGCTGCTTCGTCCTGTTCGGCGCGGCCAGTATTGTGGCCGGTATCCAAACCGCGGCGATGGGCCAATGAACGGGCGGGGGGCAACCGCATCAACGCCTCTGGCGCGCGACACTTTGTTTGTCGGCTTGACCCGGCCCCAGATGTTTGCGGGCGTAACGTGGTCTTTCTTCGTCATCAATCTGGTGATCTCGACCGAGGCATTTTTGCTGCTGCGTTCGGGCTGGGTCGTGTTGGTGGCGCTGATGGCTCACGCATTGGGCGCCTTGGCCTGTTTGCAGGAACCGCGCCGGTTTGACCTTTGGCTGACCCGCGCCATGCGCTGTCCGCGTGTGCGCCATTATCGGTTCTGGCGATGCAATTCCTATCGGCCTTGAAAAGCCCCGATTTCGCGGGGGAGGCCGCGGCGGGCCTTCATCTGCCCTACTCGCATATGGTGGATGATGTTACGCTTGCGCTGCGCGATGGCTCGCTATTGCAGGTTATCCGTATCGACGGATTGATGTTCGAAACCGCCGACAGCGAGACGCTGAACTATCGCAAAGATATGCGTGACGCGATGTTGCGGGCGATAGGATCGTCCCGCTTTGCGGTCTATCATCACATTCTTCGCCGTAGGGTTGAACCCGATCTGGCCGGAACCTTTCCTGATGCCTTCAGCAAGGGGCTGGACGAGGCGTGGCGTGAAAGACTGGCTGCGCGCAGGCTCTATGCCAATGACCTGTTCATTACGGTGGTCCGCCGTCCGGCGCAGGTAAAGGGCCTGCGTTGGTGGGGTCAGCCATCAGGCGCGGCAAGGCAACAGGATCTGCGCGCGCTGGACGCAGCGGTTGAGCAGGTTTTGGCCGCCTTGGCCGCTTGTGGAGCGCGCCGCCTCTGCGCCTATGACACAGCCCGTGGCCCCTGTTCCGAGGTGCTGGAATTCCTGTCCGCATTGTTCAACCGGGATATCGGGCCGGTGTTGTTGCCCCATGGCGATGTTGGTCACCATCTGCCCCGCCACCGGGTGTCCTTTGGTCAGGATACGTTGCAACTGGGCGCGCGTTTTGGCGCGATGGTTTCGATCAAGGATTATCCGGGGCAGACCACGGCGGGCATGCTGGATGACCTGCTGCGCCTGCCCTTTGCCATGAATATCAGCCAGAGTTTTGCCTTTGTTGACCGGGGGGAAAGCCTTGGGCGGATGAACCGGGCGCTGCGCCGGATGCGGGCCGCCGATGATGAAGCGATCAGCCTGCGCGAGGAATTGGCGCAGGCCAAGGATGATGTGGCCGCGGGTCGCGCCGGATTTGGGGAGCATCACCTGTCGGTTCACGTCATGGGCGATGATCAAGAGGAGGTTGACGCGGGCGTCGCCGAAGTTTTGGCCGCGTTGGGCGATCTGGGCATGGTGGCGGTGCGTGAGGATGTCGGATTGGAGCCGGGGTTCTGGGCGCAATTTCCGGGCAATTTTTCCTATATTGCGCGGCGGGCTTTGATCGGTTCCGCCAATTTCGCGTCTTTTGCCAGCGGACACGGCTTTCCCCTTGGCCGCGCGCGGGGGAATGTATGGGGCGATGCGGTGGCCCTGTTTGAAACTACGGCGGCGGGGCCGTATCATTTCAATTTCCACGCCAATGGTGGCGATCTGGGCAACTTCTCGGTCATCGGCCCCAGCGGCAGCGGCAAGACCGTCATCACCAATTTCCTGTTGGCACAGGCGCGCCGTTTCGACCCGCGCATCATCCTGTTCGACAAAGACCGCAGCGGGGAAATCTTCATCCGCGCCATGGGCGGAACCTATGAGGCCATGAGACCGGGGATGGCGTCGGGGCTGAACCCTTTGGCGCTGGACGATACGCCGGGCAATCGCGCTTTTCTGATCGAATGGCTGGCGCTGCTGGCCGGGGGCGTTCGCGATGCGGCGGAATTGGAGGCGGTGCGCGACGCGGTGGAGGCCAATTATCTGGCCCCGCCGGAATTGCGCCGGTTGCGCCATTTTGTGCCTTTGCTGCGCGGCGGGGCGCGGCCGATGCCCGATGATCTGGCCGCGCGGTTGCGGCCTTGGTGGGGGGACGGCGAACATGCCTGGCTATTCGATAATGAAGGGGGCGGCAGCCTTGACCTGACGCGTGACGTGGTGGGCGTTGATATGACGCTGGTGCTGGATCATCCGGCCTTGCGCACACCTTTGATGATGTTCCTGTTTCATCAGGTAGAGGCACGATTGGACGGGCGCCCCGCCATAATCGTGGTGGATGAAGGGTGGAAGGCTCTCGACGATGATCTGTTTGCGCGGCGCTTGCGCGACTGGCTGAAGACTTTGCGCAAGCGTGGGGGCATTTTGGGGTTCGTGACCCAGAATGCCGAGGACGCTTTGGCCAGCCGCATTGCCGGGGCGATTGTTGAACAGACCGCAACCCAAATCTTTACCGCCAACCCCAAGGCGCGGGCGCAGGATTATGTCGATGGGTTCGGCCTGACGCCGCATGAATTCGAACTTGTGCGCGCCATGCCCGATGCGGCGCGATGCTTTTTGGTGAAACAGGGCGGAGAGAGCGTGGTCTTGCGCCTGACGTTAAATGGCGGGGCGCGATGGTTGACGGTTTTGTCCGGACGGGAAAGCAACGTGCGCCGTTTGGACGCCATCCGGGCGCAGGTGGGTGATGATCCGGCCGATTGGTTGCCCGTCCTGCTGGGGGATGGGTAATGGCGGATTGCGGGGGTTTTGATCCGGCGGGGCCATTCGTTGGCGGCGTCTTGGCGGCGGTGGATTGCCGGGCGCTGGGCATGGCGCAGGACGGATGGCGCGTGTTTGGCGGCGGGCCATGGCTGACGGCGGCCTTGACCATTGCCGTTGCGTTGATGGGCTATCGTTTGCTGCTGGGTCACGCGCAGGCGCGTGACGGTATGATGCTGGCATTGCGCATGGCGGCGGTGCTGGCTTTGGTCACGCAATGGTCGGCGTGGGAGGCGGTGGCCTATCGTGTGGGGATTGAGGGGCCGGAGAGCATTGCGGTGACAATTCTGGGCGGGGATGGCGCGCGCGGCGGATTGGCGGCCCGTTATGACCGCATGGCAACGGATATAGACGCGGCGTTGCGCATCGACGGCATGCAGGTGGCCGAAAACAAGGTGCAGCCGGGCGGGAAGGTTCTATCGAGCGAGGCGAGGGAGCAATTGGCCCGGGCGCAACGATGGATGACGGGGGCGGCGCTGGGCGGGTTGTTGGCGCCGCGCCTTATGGTTGCGCTTTTGCTGGGGGTGGGGCCGCTGTTTGTGGGCGGATTACTGTTTAGCGGGGCGCAGGGGCTGTTCATCGGCTGGCTCAGGGTGCTTGTCGGGGCAATGGTGGCCGCTGTTGCGGCGTTGATGGTCCTTGGCTTTGAACTGGACGTGGCGGGGGCGCAGGTGGCGTTGCTGCTGCAAGATCCGGGGGGGAATGGGGCGGATGCCGTGGCGGCGCGGTTGGTTACGACGGCGGGCATGTTTGCGGCATTGATGGTGGCGGTCTCCTTGGCCGTGATGCGGGCGGCATGGTCGATCCGCATTCCCGTGGCGATGCAGGCATCGCAAAATATCCGACGCGCTACATCTTCGCGCGAAACTTTGGCCAGCCGCGTGAGCCATTCGAGCGCGTCGCGTGTGCAGCATTTTGCCCAATCCATGGCGCGCAGCATGAACCGTGAAGTGATGTTGAGCCGGTTGAATAGCGAGAAGACGGTGGAACGTATCGCGCCGACGCCTTTGGGTCAAAGCGGCGGCACGGCGGCGCGCAGGATGCAGCGTCAAACGGGCGCAGCACAAAAACGGGATGGCGCGGTATGACCGAGGGCAACAGGGCCGCCTATTATGATCGGGCGGAAAGCTGGGCGCAGCAACGCGATAATGCCCATGCGCGTTCGGCCCGGCGGGCGTGGATTGTTGCGGGCGTTGCGGTGGGCGTCGCGGGGCTGGAGGCTTTGGCGATGATCGCCATGGCGCCGCTCAAAACCGTGGTGCCCTATACGCTACTGGTCGACAGCCACACCGGCTTTACGCAAGTGCTGGAGGGGACGCATCCGCAAACCATTCGGCCTGATGCTGCGCTGACCCAATCGCTGTTGGCGCAATATGTCGTGGCCAGAGAAGGGTATGATATCGCCACGATTGAGGAGCAGTATCGCAAGGTCGCCCTGTGGTCGGCGGTTGGGGCGAGGCGCGACTATCTCGCCCTGATGCAACCGGGCAATCCGCAGGGGCCGATCGCCCGCTTTGGCCGAACCAAGGCGCAACGTGTTGGCGTGGAAAGCGTCAGTCCCATCGGGGCGGGCCGCGCCATGGTGCGTTTTTACGCCGACACGCCCGATGGCGGCGGGCGCGAATATTGGGTGGCCATGGTGGATTACTGCTTTTCCGGCGCGCCACAGCGGATGGAGGATCGGATGATCAATCCTCTGGGTTTTCAGGTGACCGCCTATCGCCGCGATCAGGAGGCCGCGCCCGTTCCGCCCGTGACGCCGGTGAAAGCTGGGCCTTTGGTGGCATATCGGGCGCCGGAAATGGCGTCGCAGCCCGAAGCGGTGGCCGCGCCATCGATGCCCGGTCCGCTGCCGCTTCGCCAAAGGCGGTTTGGACCACGCCCCTATCCATCGCAAATCATCCAGCCGGGGGGAGGTGAGCCATGAGGTGGATCTTGGCTCTCACCTTGTTCTGGGCGCCGCCGGTGTGTGCAGAGATCACGCCGCGTGCGGGTGGCGGCGATCCTCATTTGCAGACGGTGGCCTATGACCCGGATGAGGTTGTGGCGCTTCGGGTGGCCAATGGCTTTGCCCTGACGGTTCGATTTGGCGGGGATGAGCGGATCGAGACGGTCACTTTGGGCGATAGCGCGGGCTGGGTCGTACAGACCAACAAACGCGCCGACAGTTTGATCATCAAACCCGTGGGCTATGCGCCCACCACCAACCTGACCGTGATCAGCGATGCCAGAACCTATAATTTCACCCTTTACGGCGCATCCCCCGGCGAAGGGGTGCAGCCCTATCTCCTGAGCTTTACCTATCCTGCGCCGCCGGGTTCCGCGCCGACGATTGAGGGGCGCTATCGGTTGAGTGGCAGCAGCGCATTGTGGCCAAGTGAATTGGGCGATGATGGCGTGGTGACGCGGATGCGTTGGCCCGACGGCGTTTCGTTGCCTGCGGTATATGGGGTGAATGCGGCGGGGCGGGTTCTGGTCAATGGGGCGATGCGCGATGGGTTCTATGTGGTGGAAGGTGTGTTTGAACGCCTGACCTTTATTCAGGGCCGCGCGCGGGCCGAGGGGCGGAGGATAGAGCCATGAACCCGCGCGATATCCGCCCGATTGTTGCCCCGCCCCGCGATATGTTGCCTTTGCCGGTGATGCTGGGCGTTGCGGCGGCGTTGGGCGCGGGCCTGTTCCTATGGATGGAGGGGCAGCGCAAGGTGGTGCCTGAACCGCAGGCGCAGGCTATGCTTTCCGCGCCTCCTCCTCCCTTGGTTTTGCCGGAGGAGGCAAAAGCGCCGGTGCCGGTTGTCACTCCGTCCACCGGACCTAGGACCGTGGTGAAGGCCCCGCCTCCGATGGTCTATATGCCGCAAACTGTCAATTACCCGCCGCCGCCTGTGGCCCAACCCACGCCGCTTCGCCCTGCGGGCAATCATGAATCCGCGTTGGTCATCGACAATACCACTGGCCATGGTGCGGAGGTGCAGGGGGGCAAGGGCGACGGCAATGAAGGGGGGGAGGAAACAGCCCACGCAACGATCATTCGGGGCCGGTCCAGCACAATCCCGCAAGGAACGATTATCGCGGCCACCTTGGAAACACCGCTCAATTCCGACCGGCCCGGATTGGCCCGCGCCATGGTGGGACAGGACGTGCGCGGTTTTGACGGGACGCGCGTGCTGATACCACGGGGCAGCCGATTGATCGGTGAATTCAAGGCCGACAATAGCGCGGGAAAGCGGCGGGTGATGGTGACATGGAACCGCCTGATCCGGCCCGATGGTGTGGCGATACGGATTGCCTCGCCCGCGACAGACGCGATGGGGGGGGCGGGGATCGCCGGGCGCGTTGATACGCATGCGTTGGAAAAATTGGCGGGCGCGGTCCTGCAATCTGCGCTGACGCTGGGCGTCAATGTCGCGACGGCGGAGGTGAGCCGGGGAGGCACGGCGGTCTATCTGGGGCTGGGCGGCGCGGGGCAGAGTGTGGGACAGCAATTGGTTCCCGGCACCAACCGCCCGGCTACGGTTAAGGTAAAGGAAGGGGCGGCCATTGCCGTGCTGGTTGCGCGGGATCTGGATTTTGCCGGTATGCCGGGGCTGCGCTGATGCCTTTGGCGACGCTTGCGGCATGGTTGGCGCCATTTGCCTCCTTTTTGGCGCAGCGGGATGTCACCGATATATTCGTGAACCGCGCCGGTGAGGTGTGGGTCGAGCGTTTGGGTGGCGCGATGGAGTGCCACGCCATGCCCGAAGTGGACGAGGCGCGGTTGTGGCTGATCGCGCGCGGTTTGGCCGGGATCACGCATCAGGGGATCAGCCGCCAGCACCCTTTGATGGCGGCGACCCTGCCCGATGGTGCGCGGGTTCAGATTGTCGCGCCGCCCGCCGCGCGAGCGGGCATGGCCATGGCCATCCGCAAACATGTGGTGGCCGATATGGGGCTGGATGAGATGGGCGGGCAGGGTTTGTTCGACGGCACCCAGTTTCATCAGGGCATCGTTCCTGCTCGGCCGGTCCCGGCGCCGCAATTGGGGCAGGGGATGGGCGATTATCTGGCCCAGATGGTGCGGGAGCGGCGCAACATCCTGATTTCGGGCGGCACGTCGAGCGGCAAGACGACTTTCCTCAACGCCCTGATCCGCGAAATTTCGCGTGATGAAAGGTTGGTGACGATTGAGGATACGCCCGAATTGACCATCCCTCACAGCAATGCGGTCGGTCTGTTGGCCGTGCGCGGCGAATTGGGGGAGGCGCGCGTCGGGGTCGAGGATCTGTTGCAGGCATCGCTGCGGATGCGGCCGGACCGTATTTTGCTGGGCGAACTGCGCGGGCGGGAGGCGTATAGTTTCCTGCGCGCGGTGAATACCGGCCATCCCGGTTCGATGACCACCATCCATGCCGACAGTCCCGAAGGTGCGATGGAGCAATTGGCGATGATCACCTTGCAGGCGGGATTGGGGATGAGCCGGGGGGATATTGTCGAATATGCGCGATCGGTCATCGACATCGTCGTGCAACTGGAACGGCGGGATGGGACAAGGCGGGTGAGTCGGATCGTCACGACTCGTCCGTAATGGCAGAAAATGCGTGGCAAGCGCCTCGGAAATCGCGGCAGATGAGTGACAATTTTGGTGCGCCGTCCATTAAAGTTACATGATGGATCAAAGGATTACATCATTGGCGCGGGTTGGGCTGTTCGTGATCGGCGCGCAAAAGTGCGGGACGAGCAGCCTGTATGACTATCTGGCGCGGCACCCTCAATTGAATGGCGGCAGGGCCAAGGAACTGCATTTTTTTGATGACGAAGGGCGTGATTGGTCGCGCCCGGATTATCGCCCATTGGAAGACGGATTTGGCCCAGACGATGGGCGGATTTGTTTTGAGGCGACGCCAATCTATGGCTTTTTGCCAAAGGCGCTCGATCGGATTGTGGACTATAATCCGTCTGCGCGGTTGATATTCATGTTCCGTGACCCGGTGGAGCGGGCGTGGTCGCATTGGTGCATGGAATATGCGCGGGGGATTGAATCTTTGCCCTTCGCCCAGGCGATCCGCGAGGGGCGCAGGCGGATTGTGCGCGAAGGAGAGGTGGGTTTGCGCCACTTTTCCTATGTCGAGCGCGGGGCCTATGGGGTGCAGGTGGCGCGGGCCATGACGCGATTTGCGCGCCACCAATTGCTGTTTATTGAAAGCGGCGATTTGGCGCGTGACCACAGGGGCGTGTTGCAAAGGGTTGCCTCGTTTTTGAATATTGAGCCTTTTCCCGTTGTTGCCCCGATCAGGAGCAATGCGCGGCCAAGGATCGCGTATCCCGCATGGCCCGACGGCGACGACTGTCGGTATATTTTGGAAAAATTGTCTGCCGACAGACCTTTATTCGAAAGGTTGACCGGCATTTCGACCCGCACATGGGGGATGGGGTTAATGCGCGATTGAGCGCGAGCGATGGGTTTGATAGGGCAAGGTCAACATGCCCGATGACACCCCAGCCCAGACCCGCGCGCGCCTTTTGCTGGCGGCTGAAACACTTGTGGTGGGTGAAGGGGTTCATGCATTGTCGGTGCGACGCATTGCGGCGGCGGCCCATGCCAATTCGGCGCTGATCCGGTATCACTTTGGCGGGACGGATGGTTTGCTGCGCGAACTGGCGCTGCGCAATGGGGCGATGATTGCGGATGCGCGCGCCGAATGGCTGGCACGGGGCGATGGGTTTGAGGCAACGGTCGACGCCTTGATCCAGCCCCTGTGGGCGCAGGCGGCAATGAGCGGGGATTACCGGGCGATTGTCGTGCTGGATGAGATATTTTCGCGCGCGGAACCGGCCCTGCATGACGAGATATGGGCCATGTTTGCCGATGGCGTGGCGCAGGTCCGGGCGCGGTTGGCGGCGGCCTTGCCCGGCGTTGATGATGAAACATTGGGCTGGCGGATAAGGTTTGTGACGGCCGCGGCTTTGGATGTGCCGCCGCGTGACGCAAGGCGCGAAGGGCGCGAAAGCCGCGAGGAAAGGCTGGAACAATTCCGCCGCTTTGCCATGCATGCATTAGGTGACCTATGAGCCAGACGACGATTTTTGAAGTGATGTCGGGCCTTTGCCGCGATTTGGGCGCGATCAATCTGGGGCAGGGCTTTCCCGATATGGAAGAGCCGCAGGAGATCATCGCGGCGGCCCAGCGTGCCTTGGCAGAGCGCAGCAATCAATATCCGCCGATGCGCGGTTTGCCCGAATTACGCGCGGCGGTGGCGGGGCTTTACGGCGTTTCGGCCGCAGAGGTGATCGTCACATCCGGCGCGACCGAGGCTTTGGCCAGTGCGATTTTGGCGCTGGTAAAGCCGGGTGATGAGGTGATTTGCGTTCAGCCGCTTTATGATGCCTATCTGCCGCTGGTGGCGCGGGCGGGTGGCGTGGCGCGGTTGGTGAACCTGCGCCCTCCGGCGTGGAGCCTGGATCTGGATGATTTGGCCGCCGCTATTACCGACAGGACGCGGCTGATCATCCTGAACACGCCCAACAATCCGACCGGCACCGTTTTGGACCGCGCGACGTTGGAGGGCGTGGGCGCTTTGGCTCAGAAGCACGGGCTTTATGTCCTGGCCGATGAAGTGTGGGAGGCGACTATCCTTGATGGCTCCAAACCTTTGTCGGTGCTGGATATTCCGACTTTGCGGGATCGGTCGGTGAAGGTCGGGTCGGCGGGCAAAATCTTTTCGCTGACCGGGTGGAAGATCGGTTGGGCGGTGGCCGCGCCCGAATTGGCCGAGCGGGTCGCGGCCAGCCATCAGTTCATCACCTTTACCACGCCCACGCCTTTGCAATGGGCGGTGGCCGAAGGGCTGGCGTTGGGGGATGAATGGTTCGCCGCGCATCGCGCACGCTATGTGGCCAGCAAGGCGCGTTTGGTCGGCGGACTGACGCAGGCCGGTTTTTGCGTTTTGCCGTCGGCGGGAACGTGGTTTGTGACCATCCACCTGTCCGCGTCGGGCTTGCCAGCCGAGGATGAGGCTTTGGCGCAACGTCTGGTGCGCGAGGCGGGGGTGGGGTCGATCCCGGTGTCGGCCTTTTATGCCGATACGCCCGAAAGGAACTATCTGCGCCTGTGTCATGCCAAGCGGGACGAGACATTGGATCGGGCGGTGGAGAAGCTGGCCGCGTTCAAGGCGGCGCTGTAAGGGAAAAGGCCGGTTGGGCAAGGGGCCGAAACCCCTTGCAACCCCATCAATGTCAGCGGCGCTATTTGGGGGGAGAACCTTGGTTGCGCCGCCAGCCGTTACAGCGTGGTGGTCCGGCATTGCGAAGATCGCCAGTCCACCACTCAATAATGGGATTGCAAAGGGACGCATCCCTTTGCCCCTCCGTCGGCAAAGTCCCTTCTCTTACTTTGCCATCGAACCGGTTTCCATGAACCGCTGGTGCCAGCTCAATGCCTCGCTGGGCAAGGAGGGGGCGTGCAGGCCGTAGGAGCCCTTGAGCGCGCGATCGTAATAATCGGCCAGCATCGGGCGGTAATCGGGATGCGCGCAATTCTGGATGATCGCATGGGCGCGCTGTTTGGGGCTGAGACCGCGAAGATCGGCCAGACCCTGTTCGGTCACCATCACCTGAACGTCCTGGGCAATATGGTCCACATGGGCGACCTGCGGGACGATGGCGCTGATCTTGCCGCCCTTGGCGGTGCTGGGCGTCATAAAGATCGAGACATAGGCGTTGCGGGCAAAGTCGCCGCTGCCGCCGATGCCGTTCTGGATGCGGCTGCCCATGACATGCGTCGAATTGACGTTGCCATAGATGTCCGCCTCGATCAGCCCGTTCATCGCGATACAGCCAAGGCGGCGGATCAGTTCGGGGTGGTTGCTGATTTCCTGCGGGCGCAGGATCATCTTTTCCCGATAGGCCGACATATTGCTGTTCATGCGGTGCGCCGCATCGGGCGACAGCGAGAAGGACGTGGCCGAGGCCATGCGCAATTTGCCCGCGTCCAGCAGGTCGATCATACCGTCCTGAATGACTTCGGTATAAGATGTCAGGTTCTCAAACGGGCTGTCCACCAGACCCGACAGCACCGCATTGGCGATATTGCCCACGCCCGATTGCAGCGGCAGCAGGTTTTCCGGCATCCGCCCCTGCTTAACCTCATTGGCAAGGAAATCGAGCAGATGGCCCGCGATGCGCAGCGCCGTTTCGCCCGGTGCGTCAAAGGGCAGGTTGCGGTCAGGCTTGTCGGTTTCGACAATCGCGACAATCTTGTCGGGGTCGCATTGCAGCGTGGGCTGGCCGATACGATCATCGGGGCGAGTCAAAGGGATAGGCACGCGATGCGGGGGCAGGCGGGTGCCGTAATAGATGTCATGCATGCCTTCGAGTTCGGCCGCCTGCCAGCTGTTGACCTCAAGGATGATTCGATCCGCCCGGTCGAGCCAGGTTTTGTTATTTCCCACCGAAGAAGACGGCACCAGCGTCCCATCAGCGTTAATGGCGGTGACCTCGATCAGCGCCACATCCAGCGGGCCAAGAAAGCCCTGCCACGCCATCGGTGCCACCTGTGACAGGTGCATGTCGAAATAGTCCATCTGGCCCGTGTTGATCTTTTCGCGGGCGATGGGGTCCGAGTTATAGGGCAGGCGGAATTCGATGCCATTGGCCTTGGCCAGCGCCGCGTCCAGTTCCGGGCCGGTCGATGCGCCGGTCCATACTTTGACGCGGAACGGGTCGCCCTTGCCATGCGCTTCTTCAATCCGCGAGGCCAGCGCCATGGGCACGGCCTTGGGATATCCGGAGCCTGTGAAACCGCTCATGCCGACGGTATCGCCGTTTTTGATAAGGGCGGCGGCTTCTTCGGCGCTGGTGATACGGGACTTGAGCGTCTGATGGGCAATACGCGCAGACATGGCGAGGGCTTCTCCTGCGTTTGTGTTTTTCCGGCAATGACATAGCGAGAAAAGGAGCCATGCCGGGGGATCGCCGGGCGCCCCGCGAATGCGCCCGCGTTTGGCCGATGGCAAGCGAGTCGGAGGTCTTTACGACCAATGTCTTGGGTCTTTGGATCAAGCCGCGCGGGCCGGGCCGGGTATGGTTAAGATCGGGTTGGGGGCATTACGGGAATATCGTGGATGGTTTCGTTTCGCATTTGAAGGGGAGGCCGGATTAATCGGCATTCAGTGCAAACGTTACTCATAAAGGATTCAGCCTTGCGCTTGTTCAAGTTGGCTTTGGCCACATCCGCTGAATTTGATAAAATGTCGCAACACAATATCCCTGCGCACCTGAACGATTTGCGCAGGCATCAGATAATTGATCGTATTAGGGATTTCTTTCTTGAAAACAAAATCGAAGTAACATCAGAAAACCTTTTGACGGTCCATGCGGCCTATTCGGGAGAGTCGCCAAGACTGGCCCGAAAGTTCAGTGTGATGCGCGAAGAAAATCGCCCCATCACGCAGGCATGGCTGGATCATATTACACAAAACGACGAGGATATCGCCCAGCGCGATAATGCCCAGCAAATGCTCAACCGGTTAAGCAGTCGGCTGGAAGTCTTTACCTCGGCCGCTGCGCGTGCGCGTAACGACTCGGGCTCCTATCACGCCGCGCTTGAACATGTGGTCAGCGTTCTGCCCAAGAATGACCAAGGGGACTTTGTCTCCAGCCTGGCCGAATTAACGCGGGCCATGATCGAGCGTACCCAATTGCTCGAAGAAAGCATGCGCCGCAGCGAAGAGGAGGCAACCGCTCTGCGTCGCAGTCTGGACCGGGCACAGCGCGAGGCGCATATTGACCATCTGACCGGACTGCCCAATCGCCGGGCGTTCGAGATGGTGCTGGAACAGCAATATCGCGCGGCCCAGATCCGTTCGGAACCTTTGTGTCTGGCTTTTTGCGATATTGATGATTTCAAGCGCATCAACGACAGCCATGGCCACGAGGCCGGCGACAGGGTGATTCAGGCCATTGCCCAGATCCTGCAACGGATGTCGGGCGAAAAATGCCATGTCGCTCGCCATGGCGGCGAAGAATTTGTGTTGATCTTTCGCGACAAGACCCCGGTGCAGGTCCATGACCTGTTGGACGAAGCACGCGAAAGGCTGGCCCGGCGCAATTTCATCAATCGTCAAAGCGAGCGGGAAATTGGCCGCGTTACCTTTTCGGGCGGTGTGGCCAATGTCTTTGCCTATCCCGACACGCGATGCGCGATGGAGGCCGCCGATGAGGCGCTCTATCGCGCCAAACGAACTGGTCGCAACCAGATCTGCGTGGCCTGACAATCTGCTCCAATATCGCCCCTTTGCGATGGCCATTAGGTCCAATTGCGGAGGGGTTGATGTACCAAATTATCAAATACGTTTATTTATTTGCAGTAAGTAAATCTTTCTAACGACACTTCTTTTGGAAGAACCGGCAAGGGAAGGCTGCAAATAGTCATGATTGAATCCAAGACCCCTCGCGCCGAACGCACAGGCGCCGGTGTCTATGCGCCTGTTATTGCCTTGGCCGCCGGGGTTCTGGCGGTTTTGGCGCTGGTCGTAACCGTGATGGTCAACCAGTTCGACGATGTCGCCTTGACGATGCAGGTGCAGACGGCGGAACGCGGCTATCGCAACCGTTTGACCAGTTTTGCCGCAATGGTCCAACCCCGGCTGGAATCCGAAGATGCCGTCCGCCACATTGGGCAGGTCTTTGATCCGCATTGGGTGGAACAAAGCCTCGCTCGCTATTTCTACAACCGCAACAACATTTCACGCCTGTTGGTGATGGACGGTCGCGATCGCCTGATGTTTCTGGCCGTCAACGGTCGGCGGGTTGATCAATATCCGGCCATGACCGCCTATTCCAACGCGGTCAACGTCTTGTTGAAAAAGGTGCGAGAGGCCGAGCGCTCGATATCTGCAGAAAAACCCGGTGATCTTGGCCGCCCGATCCAGTTTACCAATATTGTCTATGCCGAAGATCAGCTTTTTGTCCTGACATCGACGCTGGTCCGCCCGGAAACGGCGGTGGGTGGCGAAACGGGCCGCCCGGCACCTGTCGTGGTGACGATGGCGCCGGTGGACGGATCGATCCTTTCGATGTTTGGCATTGGCAAAGTGGTCAGGAATTTCCGTGTCACGACCGATTTGCGCGATAATGACGAAGTGGCCATCCTGCCCTTGCAGGATTTGAGCGGCAAGGTGGTTGCCGGTCTGGCGTGGGATCGCCGCCGTCCGGGCAGCGACCTTTTGGTGCGGTTGATGTGGCCGATGGTGGCGATGATGGGCCTGCTGCTGCTGCTGGGCGCAAGTCTGGCGCGCCAGACGCATCGTTATGCGCGTGGCCTGATCCTGTCGGAGGCCAAGGCGCGTCATCTGGCCTTTCATGACACGCTGACGCAATTGCCCAATCGGGCGCTGATGTTTGAACGGCTCAATCAATTGCGAACGCTGGTGCGGCGTTCGGGTATGGATGTGGCCGTGCTGTGCCTTGACCTTGATCGGTTCAAGGAGGTCAATGACACGCTGGGGCATCCTGCGGGCGATACTTTGATCCGCGCAGCCGCACGCCGTTTGGCCAATCTTGTGCGGGAAACGGATACCGTGGCGCGGTTGGGCGGCGATGAGTTTGTCATCCTGCAACCGCATTCCGGCGCGGCGGGGGCGGCGCATCTGGCCGAACGGATCATCAACGCCTTTTCCAATCCTTTCGACATCGATGGCCAGATGGTCGAGATCGGCTGCTCCATCGGCATCACGATCATCAACGACCCCGATATTTCGGCCAGCGAAGTGCTGCGCCAGGCCGATCTGGCGCTTTATTGCTCAAAGGAAAGGGGGCGCAATCGGGCCACCTTCTTTGAACTGGAAATGGACGCGGCGTTGCGCATCCGACGCCAGCTTGAAATGGACCTGCGGGAAGCGCTGAATGAAGAGTTGCTGCACATGGTCTATCAACCGCAAGTGGACGCCGAAGGGCGCCTGCGCGGGGTGGAGGCGTTGGTGCGGTGGAATCACCCAGAAAAGGGCATGATCCCGCCCAACACTTTCGTCCTGCTGGCCGAGGAAAGCGGCCTGATCGGGCAATTGGGTTCCTTTACGGTCAACCGCGTCTTTGCCGAAACACGCGAATGGACGGGTGTTCCGGTGGCCATCAACGTTTCGGCGCTGCAATTGCGCTCGCCAGCCTTTATGGCCAATGTCAGCCGTCTGGCGGCCGAACATGCCATCAACCCCAGCCATTATGAATTCGAGATCACCGAGACCGTCCTGTTGGGCGATGATGCTGCCACGCGCGACAATATTGCGGTGTTGAAACAGGAAGGCTTTGCCATCGCCCTTGACGACTTTGGCACGGGTTATTCCAGCCTTTCCTCGTTGCAACGCTTTGCCGTGGATCGCATCAAGATTGACCGCTCCTTTGTCCGCAATCTGGATGAAGACGATCCCGATGCGGTCCGCCTGATCGAGGCGATCATCAATCTGGCGCGGGCGCTGGATCTTGAGGTGATTGCCGAAGGCGTCGAAACCGAAGGTCAGCGTGAACGCCTGCTGGAATGCGGTTGCGACCAATATCAGGGCTATCTCTTTTCACGCCCGGTCAGCGCGGATGCCTTGAAGGAAATGATCGATTCAAAAATGAAGCTGGGGCCCGCCCGCAATGGCGCGCTCAGCCTGGTAAAGCGCGCCTAATAGGAGAAGGGGGGCGGGGTCCGATGCGGACCTGTCATCGCAAGGCACGAGGTGATATGGGCCTAGCGGGCTTCAAAGGCATGGCTTAAGTCCAAAGCCGTCATCAGGTTCAGTATGAATTAGGCAGACCAGACCAAGGGCATAAAGAGCAAACGCGCGACGCGGGAAGCGCTCTTTGGGGGCCCGTTGAAAATCTGAAACATGGTCGGGGAGACAAGATTCGAACTTGCGACCCTCTGCTCCCAAAGCAGATGCGCTACCAGGCTGCGCTACTCCCCGACACGCCGATGCCCCTAGGATTGCACGGCATTTAGCGCAAGGGGAAAAAGCTGTTACACGCATATTGCCGTGAAACGATCCCCCGCCGATTTTGCAAAGGCATGGTGGGCCCGGCAGGACTCGAACCCGCAACCTAGCCGTTATGAGCGGCCAGCTCTAACCATTGAGCTACAGGCCCCAAGCCATGCTTTGCGCAACCTGCGTTGTGCCGCCCCGCGTTAGCCAAGCCTTTTGGTTCAGGCAAGAGGGCTTTACCAACAGCAACAGCGTCAGGTTCAATCGAAAAGTGTCGTTTCCATCACTTCACGCACGCTGGTTGGCTTGACCCCGCGTCCGATCAGCAATTCAAAGACTTGACGCCACCATTCATACATCTCGTCCAGATCCGTCTCGGTCCGCACATAGGGCGTATGGCCGGGGCACAGTGAAGGACTGTGAAAAGACAGCACGATCATCGGCAACCCTTCATCAATGGCAATATTGGTCGCACGCAATGCTTCGCTGACCGTCACGCCTTCGGGCGTCAGGGGAATGCGCTCCAGCAAGCCAAACCGCGCCATGGCCCCCCGCAGGCGGTCAACCTTTGACAGTTTGGGATAGAGCCATTGGCCATAATGCCGCAGCAAGCCGGAAAACACCGTGGTCAGCGGCATTTCCATCAAACGCCCCGGTTGCCCGACCCAATAGGGGCGCAGCGGCAGATCGCGGAAATTGGGGCCGCCCCAACCGCTGTAATCAAAACGCGACCGCACCGATGTGTCGATCGCAACCCCGGCCTCGTGCAAGACGTCGGCGGTATTTGGCCCGATGCCATAGCGTCCCGCGCGATAGATCATCGGCGCTGCGCCAAAATTTTCGGCAATCGTGGCATGCAGTTTCAGGAACTTTGCCCGTTCAAGAGCAAAGGGGAGGTTGCCTGAAAAGCTGTTATATTGGTTAACCTCTTCCTCATACGGAGGGTTAACCCAAGGGTGCAACTGGACCCCCACTTCGGCCCGTCCGGCCAGAACCGCATCGCGCAGCAGTTCCGCCGCCAGTTCCGATGTCGCCACCGGATAGTCGATCAGATAGATCGGGACGATGCCAAAGCCTTCGCAAAATTGCTGAAACTTGCGCAGGCGTGAAACCGTATCCACCCGATGCCGCGTGCGGGTCAACGGCTTGGTCCAGTCGAATTCCTCTTCGGTATCGATGGTTACGACAAAACGCTGCCCGACGCCTTCGCGGAAACGCACAAAGGCGTCCGGCGCGGGCTGATCGGTAATTCTATGAGAAGACAAATCGGCCCCCTTGCCGCACCATGCGTTCAAGCCATCGGCGTTTCAAACACTTCCTGCTCGCCCTCTGATACTTGGCTAAGGTTAACGGCCTGTACGGTCAAGCTTGGTAATGTAAGCAAAAGTTGCTGTCCATCACGCATCAGATGGCCGCCCGCGGCCCGCGCCTCGACCATGGCCAGCCGCAGGGCAAAGCCCGTTCCGAACATGCTGGCCACCATGGAATGCGAGCCGGGATGGGGCGCGGCCGATTGCGCGGCGGCGTGGAACAGCGCGTCATCGCTCATGCCGGCCAAAACCTTGGGCAAGGTGAAGCGGGCCTTCATCACCGTTCCGCCATGATGCACTGTGATCGGCAAAACTTCTCCGGCCGCACCATTGCCCGCCAACGTGGCCAGCAGACGCCAACAGAGCCGTTCTGCCTCCGTCCCATCCAGAGCGATGGGGCAGGGCTGATGATGGCCCTGCAAATGAAACACCGGCCCATTGGCGTCACCCGCCATGCGCGAAACCAACGCATCAAGCGCAGCGGCCAGATCGCACTCCCCACTGGCCAGCGACAAAGTGCCGCTGTCCAATCGGGCGTAGCGGTCCAATTCCTCAAACCCGGCCAGCATTACCGCGCTGTCGGCGGCGACCACCGCGGCAAGCGCCCGATATTCATGCGGGGTGGGGCCAAACAACTGTTGCTGTATAACCTCAGCAAAGCCCTGTATCGCATTGACGGGCGTGCGCAATTCATGAAGCAATTGGCGAAGGCGGTCCGTCTCGCTGTCCTTTACCGGCGGCGTTGCGGGCGCGGCAGCGGTGGGGGCGGGGCGGCGGAATCGGCCCAGATGACCGATATAGCGCCCACCCAACGGATCGAACCGGGGCACGGCGTCCACTTGCCAGTCACCGGCGATGGCGGGCGCCCCGGCCAAGGTGATCGGAACCGCGCGAAAGGGTTGATGCAGCCGTACGGCATTCGCGCCCGGCCCATTGCCGCCCAACCCATAGCCCACGACCATAGGCGCGACGCGCGCCTCGGCCCAGACAATGCGGCCTTCGCCATCGCTGGCAAAGTCGAAGGATTGGATGGCCTGGCTCGCGCTGGACTTCTTGGGGGCCGCGTGGCGGGCGATTTCGGGCGCGATATTGTTTTCGCGTGCCTGACGAAAGGCTTCGATTCGGCGGACCAATGCGCCGATTGTATCTTCGGCCATGGGCGAGGATGGCGATTGAAAACGGGGCGCGCGTGACGGCTTGGCCGGGGCTTCTGCCTGAATCGGTTCCTCAACCGGCGCAGGCGCTGCCCTAACCGTTTCCGCCGCCGGTTCATTACCCGGCAGCGCGCGGTCACCAATCCCCAAACGCGCCAACAGCGCCCGGACCGGCGCGCCCAAATCGCGTCGCGACCCCAACGCCCCGCGGGAGGCAATCGGAAGGGCAGGGATCAGGTCAAGCCACTGTTCATCACTTAACTGCGCGGCATTCAAGGCCGCATGGGCCACCACCGGTTCGGCCATCGCCAAGGCTGAGACAAGGCGCGGCGCGCGCAGGCGCACACCTGGCTGTCGAAGAATGGCAGCGCGATCCGCCGACGCGATACGACCGGACAATTCCCCCAGCCGCATATAGGCCAGATCGATCATCTCCCCCTGCTCCTCAACCGGCAGCGTGCCCAGCAGATCCAGCAATTGCCGGAACTGGATACGCGCAACGCCAGGCCCGACTGGCGTCAGGCGAAGGGCGGTTGCGAGGCGGTCGTCATAGCGCATGGGTTTTTATATCAGCGATTCCGGTGTTTCCGATGGGCTTTCAACGCCATTACGGGGTTAAATCCTAGCGAGTGGTTAGGAAGGCGTATGTAACCTGTGTACAACTTCAATTCTCATCCTATCACACCTGCGTCCGGGTGAAAGAGCGATGCGAGGTGGCGTTGCAATGTGGGACGATTGCGGCCATAGATAATAATATTAGCATGGTCCGCAACAGATGGGCTGATTCTTTCAACAAAGGTGATCCGTTCAATCGGATGGGTCGTTTCGCCGCACAACGCGGGCCGCAAATGGGGAAATTTCGGGCTTATGGCCAACCTTGATCAGATCGACCGGCGCTTGCTGGCCGAATTGCAGGACGAGGGCCGCGTTACCAATGTTGAATTGGCCCAGCGCGTCGGTTTGACGGCTCCCCCATGTTTGCGCCGTGTCCGTGCGTTGGAAGAAGAAGGCGTGATCCGCGGTTATCATGCCGAACTGGACGGTGCCAAGCTGGGCTTTTCGATCACGGTTTTTGCGATGGTGTCGTTGAAAAGCCAGGCCGAAGAAGCCCTGCGCGGCTTCGAGGATCACGTACGCGGGCTGCCCGAAGTGCGTGAATGTCATATGCTGAATGGCGAAATCGACTTCATTCTCAAGATCGTATCGCGCGATCTTCAAAGCTTTCAAGAATTCCTGACCAGCAAGCTGACCCCGGCGCCGAATGTGGCCAGCGTCAAGACTTCGCTGACGATCCGCACGTCGAAGCATTTGCCGGGTGTGCCGTTGGAGGATTGATTTTCAGGCGAGGGATGCCTCCGGCGGGCAAAGGGCGGCGGCCCTTTGCAATCCCGATATTGTCGATGTTGCGCCAAAGGGTCGGCAAAAGCTGAATAGCGCATCGTTTTAAATTGAAAGCCTGCGGCGCGGTTAGCTCGACCTAACCGCGCCGCAGGCTTTTCCAATATTGCCACCACCACAACGCCATTGTTTAAACACCACCCCATTAACGGGATTGCAAAGGGCCCCCGCCCTTTGCCCGCCGGAGGCACGAAAAAAGACCGGCAAGGGAATGTTCCCCCACCGGCCTCTTTTTCCGATAACGTGAAAAATATCAGCGGTTAGCTAACCATTCTTCAAGCCACTTGATCGTGTAATTGCCGGTCTTGAAATCATCCACGTCCAGCAAAGCCTGATGGAGCGGGATGTTCGTTTTCGGCCCCGTGATCGCCATTTCCTCCAGCGCGCGCTTAAGGCGCAGGATGGCGCCTTCGCGGGTGCGGCCATAGACGATCAGCTTGGCAATCATCGAATCGTAATAGGGCGGGATGCGATAACCGGCATAGAGTCCGCTATCGACGCGCACATGCAGGCCGCCCGCCGCGTGGAAATTCTCCACCAGCCCCGGCGAAGGAGCGAAGGTGAAGGGATCTTCGGCATTGATGCGGCATTCGATGGCATGGCCACGGAATTCCAGCTCATCCTGGCTGACCGACAAAGGCAGGCCATCGGCGATACGGATCTGTTCACGGACAAGATCGACACCGGTGATCGCTTCGGTAACGGGATGTTCCACCTGCAAACGGGTGTTCATCTCGATGAAGTAGAACTCACCGTTTTCCCAAAGGAATTCGATCGTGCCAGCCCCGCGATAGCCCATGTCGGCCATCGCCTTGGAGACGATACCGCCCATGCGCGCGCGTTCCTCGGGCGTAATGACCGGCGAGGGCGCTTCTTCCAGCACCTTCTGGTGGCGGCGTTGCAGCGAGCAGTCGCGTTCGCCCAGATGGATGGCATTGCCATTGCCGTCGCCAAACACCTGAAATTCGATGTGGCGCGGGTTGCCAAGGTACTTTTCGATATAGACCGTGGCGTCGCCAAAGGCAGCCTTGGCCTCGCTGCCAGCCTGCTGCATCAGCGTTTCGAGTTCATCCGGCCCGGTGCAGACCTTCATGCCGCGCCCGCCGCCGCCACTGGCCGCCTTGATGATGACCGGATAGCCAACTTTTTCGGCGATACGCTTGGCGTCTTCGATTTCCGAAACCGCGCCGTCCGAACCGGGCACCAGCGGCAGGCCGAGCGCACCAGCAGTACGCTTGGCTTCGACCTTGTCGCCCATGGTGCGGATATGTTCAGGCTTGGGCCCGATCCAGATCAGGCCATGCGCTTCGACGATTTCGGCAAAGCGGGCGTTTTCGGACAGGAAGCCATAGCCCGGGTGGATGGCATCAGCGCCGGTGATTTCCGCCGCGCTGATGATGGCCGCCACGTTGAGATAGCTGTCCTTGGCCGCGGGCGGGCCGATGCAAACCGCATGGTCGGCCAGCCGCACATGCATCGCATCGGCATCCGCCGTCGAATGCACAGCCACCGTTTCGATGCCCATTTCACGCGCCGCGCGATGAATGCGAAGCGCGATTTCGCCGCGATTGGCGATCAGGATGCGTTTGATGGCCATAAATCTATCAGCCGATCACAAACAGCGGCTGGTCAAATTCGACCGGCTGCCCGTTTTCGATGTTGATCGCCTTCACGGTGCCCGCGACGGGGGCCGTGATGGGGTTCATCACCTTCATGGCTTCGACGATCAACAGCGTTTCGCCCGCCTTGACGGCCTTGCCCACGGTGATGAAGTCCGCCGCGCCCGGTTCGGGGGCCAGATAGGCCGTGCCGACCATCGGCGATTTGACCTGCGTGCCTTCGACAACGGCAGGAGCCGCAGCAACCGGCGCAGCGGCGGGCGCCGCAGCAGGAGCCGCCGCAACAGGTGCCGCAGCAGGCAGCGGCATGGCCGGCGCATAGGCCGGTGCCGCAGGCGCGACGGCAATATTGCGCGCCACGCGGATTTTGCGGCCGCCATCGGCCACTTCGATTTCGGTCAGGCCCGTATCGCCCAGCAGAACCGCCAACTCGCGCACCAGCGCAGCATCAACGTTCATGCCGGATTGGATGTCGCGGCCCGTTTCAGTTTTGTCGCCCATGAAATCCCCTTGGCGATGGTTTATCAGGCATGGCCCCTATCCCTCTCGACCTTGGCAGGCAAGGGGAAAGCGGGCGTTAACCAGTGGCAAGCGCCCGCCAAGGCCAAATTCCGGGTGAAATTACAGGATCAAGGCCGCGTCGAGCGCGATCTGGTAGGATTTTGCGCCAAACCCGGCGATGGTGCCCTTGGCGGCCATGCCGATATAGCTTTTGTGGCGGAATTCCTCGCGCGTGTGGGGGTTGGACAGGTGGACTTCGATCACGGGCAACTGAATGGCCTTGATCGCGTCATGCAGCGCGACGGACGTATGCGTATACGCACCTGCATTCAGAAGCACCGCCTTGGCCCCGATTTCACGCGCTTCATGCAGCCAGTCGACCAGATCACCTTCATGGTTCGACTGGCGGCAATCCACGGTGACGCCCTTTTCTGCGCCATGCTTGATCAACGCGGCGTCGATGTCGGCCAGCGTATCATAGCCATAGATTTGCGGCTCACGCGTGCCCAGCAGATTGAGGTTGGGGCCGTTGAGAACGAAAATGGTCGTCGCCATGGTGTATTCTGCCTGAAACTGTTTGCGTTGCAGGCGTCATACAAGGCCAGAGGCGGCGGGCAAGGTTTAGCGGTCAGACCCGGCCACTTTGCCCCATTGGCGCGCGGCGGTATAACCCAGATAGCCAGTGCCAAACAAAGCATAGAGCCCGTCGGGCAGGCTGTTGAGCCATAATTTGACGCCGTTGGTGACGGCCGCCGCCAATGGCGCGCTTATGGCTGACAACAGGCCCATCGGCAGGCTGAGCAGGATCATGCCATACATAAGGTAGAGGAAGCTGGGCCGGGCGCGGCTGACATAACGGTCGGGGGATGTGATTTCCGCGACGATGGGGCCGGTTGAAGCGGGCGGGGTGTTGCGGTCTGGCGATTCGTTCATGCGGATCTCCTGAGTTAGGGATCGGCAATAACCAAAATGGTTATGGTAGGAAAATCTTGCGGAAATTACGCAACAAAAAAGGCGACCGCCACATGGGCAATCGCCTTTTTGAAACCAATTGGTCGGGACGAGAGGATTCGAACCTCCGACCCCCACACCCCCAGTGTGATGCGCTACCAGGCTGCGCTACGTCCCGACCTTGGTTGTTTCCGGTAGGGCCGTCGCCCTGCCGGAGGCGCGCCTATAGGAGGGCTTTTTCGGCGTGGCAATCACCTTTTTGCATTTTTCTGGCAATTTTTTTGCCTTGAGGATCAGAACCCAAGCATTTCGGGGCTTCGCGCGCGTGGCGCCCGTTGCGTTGATATGATCCGGATAAGCTGCTAGGCGCTCATGCACTTCGGGGGAGGCTGGAGAAGGCAGGATATTTTCGGCCTTTTCGGGCCTTGGTCCGGTTCCTGTTATTCCTGCGCAAGGGTGTTTTCCCGTGTCGATCCAAACGCTTTCCATTCTTTCCGCCGCCGCCGCCGGTGGCCAGCCGCCCGCTTGGCTGCAATTCCTGCCGCTGGTGCTGATGGGCATTGTCATGTGGTTCCTGTTCCTGCGTCCCCAGATGCAGCAGCAAAAAAGCCACAAGTCGAAGCTGGAAAGCATCAAGAAGAACGACATGGTCGTCACTGCCGGTGGCCTTCTGGCCAAGGTTGTGAAGGTAGAGGATGATTACCTCGATCTGGAAATCGCTCCCAACACCCGCGTCCGTGCGGTCAAGGCGACGATTTCGGATGTGGTTTCGCCCAACGCGGGCAAGCCTGCCAACGATTAAGGCCATATACGCCCCGCGCTTGAACAGGCTGCGGGGCGTTCTTATGTGCGCCCACAGGGTCCGTCGATCACGATGGGCCGCTTTTCATTTCTAGAGCCGGATAGAACCCATGCTCGATTTTCCCCGCTGGAAACAGCTTTGGTACTGGGCGCTCACGCTGATCTGCGTGGCGGCGGCCGTGCCTTCTATGGTGTCATGGGGCGGGGGCAACTGGCCCGCGTCCTTGCCCAATCCCAAGATCAACCTTGGCCTTGACCTTGCAGGCGGTAGCCATCTTCTGCTCGAAGCCAACGCCGATCAGGTCGTTTCGCAGCGCCTTGAAGGCAAGGAAGAAGAAGTGCGCGCCGCCCTGAAAAAGGCGGGCAACGTGCATTATGGCGATATTTCGACCAAGGGCGGCGTGCTGTCCTTTATGGTGGCCAGCGCCGCCGAGGTTGACGCCGCGCGCGAAGTACTGGTGCCGCTGACCAATGGCGCGGGGCTTTCGGGTGCGCGGGATTGGGATATTCAGGTGGTTGACACCACCCGCTTTGTCCTGACCCCGACCAAGGAAGGCATTGCCGACGCCATCGACAAGGCGATGGAAACCGCCACCGAAGTCGTGCGCAAGCGTATCGACGCCATGGGCACGCGTGAACCGACCATCATCCGTCAGGGCGCGGACCGTATCGTGGTGCAGGTGCCCGGCCTGTCTGATCCGGCGGCCTTGAAGGCATTGCTCGGCCAGACGGCAAAGCTCGAATTCAAACTGGTCGATGAAAACGGCATGTCCGGCGGCGTTGTCGCTCCGGGCGATGAAATCGTGCCTTTTGCCAACGGACAGGGCGCCATTGCGGTCAAGCGTCTGGGCGGCAT
The DNA here is from genome assembly GCF_056279125.1 of Novosphingobium sp. Sphag1I. Lineage (NCBI taxonomy): Bacteria > Pseudomonadati > Pseudomonadota > Alphaproteobacteria > Sphingomonadales > Sphingomonadaceae > Novosphingobium > Novosphingobium sp. Sphag1I. Next base: position 289,930 of record NZ_JBWBQS010000004.1, read on the forward strand.
CAAGGGCGATCGCCTGACCAATGCCACGCAGAGCTTCAGCCAGAACAATGAGCCTGTCGTTTCGATCACCTTTGACAATCAGGGCGGTGAACAATTCGCTCGCCTGACCAGCCAGAATGTCGGCAAGCCTTTCGCCATCATTCTGGACGGCAAGGTTTTGTCGGCCCCCAACATCAATGAACCGATCATGGGCGGCAGCGCCCAGATTTCGGGTAGCTTCACGATCCAGAGCGCGAACCAACTGGCCATCGCCCTGCGTTCGGGTGCGTTGCCGGTGGATCTGAAGGTCGTCGAGGAACGCACCGTTGGGCCTGACCTTGGCGCCGATTCGATCCACAAGGGCATGATCGCCATGGTGGTCGGCACGACGCTGGTCGTGCTGTTTATGGCCGTCACCTATGGTCGTTTCGGCATTTACGCCAATCTGGCGGTCATCATCAACGTGCTGATGATTCTGGGCATCATGGCGGTGTTCAACACCACGCTGACGTTGCCCGGTATTGCCGGTTTCGTTTTGACCATCGGTGCGGCGGTCGATGCCAACGTGCTGATCAATGAACGTATCCGCGAAGAGCGTCGCCGTGGCCGCAAGGTCGTTCAATCGGTCGAATTGGGTTATACCGAGGCGAGTCGCACGATCTTTGACGCCAACATCACCCATATCATCGCCGCCGTGCTGATGTTTGAATTCGGGTCTGGCCCGATCAAGGGTTTTGCCGTGGTGCTGATGATCGGTATCGCGACCTCGGTGTTCACCGCGGTTTTCCTCACCCGCATGTGGGTGGCGGGCTGGCTGCGCCGCAAGCGCCCGTCCGACCTGCTGATCTGATAGGGGTGAATTTCCATGCGTTTGCTTAAACTCGTCCCTGACAACACCAACCTCCACTTTTTGAAGTGGCAGTGGCCCACCACGATCATCTCCGTGCTGCTGATGGTGGCAAGCTGGGGTTTGATGTTCACCCATGGACTGAACATGGGCGTGGACTTTGTCGGCGGTCAGATGATCCGCGTGACCTTTACGCAAAGCCCGGTGGCCCCGGTCGCGCAATTGCGCGGCGAGGTCGAGGCGCTGGGATATGGTGAACCGATCATCCAGACCTTTGGCAAGCCCAACGAGATCTCGATCCGCCTGCGTCTGCCCGAAGGGTCGGACAAGGATGCGGCTCTGGCCGATGCCATGGCCAAGAAGATCACCGCCAACATCAAGCAGAACCATGCCGATGCGCGCGTCGATGGCGTCGATTCGGTGTCGGGCAAGGTGTCGAAGGAGCTGGGCTGGACCGCGTTCAAGGCTTTGGGTTTTGCCAGCCTCGCGATCTCGATCTTCATCTGGTACCGCTTTGAATGGCAATTCGGCGTCGGCGCACTGGTCAGCCTTGTGCATGACGTGTCGCTGGTGCTGGGCCTGTTTGCGGTGACGCAGATGGAGTTCGACCTGACCATCGTGGCGGCGATCCTGACGGTGATCGGCTATTCGCTTAACGATACGATCGTGGTCTATGACCGTATCCGCGAAAACCTGAAGAAGTATCGCAAGATGCCGCTGGAGGAATTGCTCGACCTGTCGGTGAACGAAACGCTGGCGCGTACGGTGGTGACTTCGGGCACGATGCTGATCACGCTGATTGCGCTGATGCTGCTTGGTCCCAAGGTGATCTTCGGTTTCTCGGCCGCGCTGATTCTCGGCATTTTTGTCTGCACCTATTCGTCGATTTATGCGGCGGCGCCGATGCTGATCTGGTTGAAAGTCAACCCGACCAGCTTTGTGCCGGGAGAGGGCGGCAAGAACGAAGCGCCCTGATCCAAAGGATCTCGTTCCGACCATAAAAAACCCCGCTCAGGCTTGCGCTTGGGCGGGTTTTTTTATGGTCGTTCCCAATATCGAAATTCGCCACTAACTGGCTTCGGCCCAGATCTGGCGCAGTGCTTTGGCATTGGCTTCCCAACTAAATCGATCGGCGTGGGCGGCCACGTCCTTTTGTGGGATGGCGCTGTTCAGGATTTCGGCAATAGCTTGTGCGATGGCGGCGGGCCTGCGTTCCACCAATCGGCCTGCGTTGGGGGTGGTGACGACTTCGCGCGCGCCGCCAATGTCGGGGATGACCAAGGGCGCGCCGCAAGCCATCGCCTCGACCCAGACATTGGCAAGGCCCTCACGCTCAGAAGGCAGAACGACGGCGTCGGCCGCGCTCATCAATATAGGCAGGATGTCATGGCTGACCTGACCAAGGAAATGCACTCTGCCGGGATAGGCTTGCGCTTGTTGGCGCAGGGCGGCTTCGTCGGCACCTGTCCCCGCCAGGGCCAGATGAGCGCCGGGCAGATCGGCCAGCGCGTCGATCGCCAAGGACTGCCCCTTGATCGCGATGAGCGCGCCCGGACATACCAACAGCGGAGCGTCGGCGGGCAGGGCGAGGTTCAGCTTGTCGAGGGCATCACGTCGCGCCTCGATTCTGGTGCGCGGATAAAAGCGCGCGCGATCCAGTCCAGTGTAATGAATGCGCAATTTCGCCTCATCCATGCCCAAGGTGACCATATCCCACCCCAATGCGCCCGAAACCGTCAGCAAGGCCGACGCGTAGCCGGCCGCATCCAGCATTTGCGAGAGCGCCTTGGGCCGACCGCTCCAGTAATGGATGTCGCTGCCCCGCGCCTTGATGGTCAGGGGCACGCCCAATTCACGCGCAATGATGGCGGCAGCCGGTCCGTCGGGAAAAAAGAATTGGGCATCGACGATGTCGAACGGTTCTTCCGCGTGAAGGCGCCGGACCATGGGCATGATCGCCCGCGCGATACGCGCCGGGTTGCTGTCGCCACCCACCATAGGGATCAGGGTGAAACGGGGATGATGCACCGTCAACCCGCCCAGTTCTGACTGCGGCGGACATGCGGACCAATCCCGATAGGGTTGACGCATACGTAAAGGAAATGGCGGAAGGCCGATGGGGTTGATCATCACCAGATCTACCCCGCCCAGACCATGTAATGCCGCCATTTGGTTGGCGACAAATTTACCGAAACCCGCGCGAACGGGTGACGGAAACAGCGTGGAAATGGAAAGAACGCGCATCATGCGCGGGTGATTACAGCTTTCGTACTAACATTTCGGCAACAGCAAGCCACGGCGGACTGTCGATCACCAACTGGCGATGGCCGATTCCGGGGGGCAGCAGTGCAATACGGTGTTCATCACGGTCGATCAGGCGCCCGAAAACGAATCGGCCACCGGGGCGCGGCGCGAGCACATCCCTGTTAACCAATTTGGAGAAGTGTTCAGGCTGCATCTGACGTAACCAGATCTGATCACCGCTACGGTAATCGCCCGCGCCGGTTTCGACCGACATGGCCATCTGTGTACCTTCACCAACCAGTTCGGTCGGCAGAATGGCATCACGCGGCGTGGTCAAAGCCTCGGCCCCGACATCGGTGAGGCGAGCGACCATTTTGGCCTGTTCAGAAGCGTCTCCGCGCACCAGCAATTCCGGGTCAACCTCAAGCGCCAGTGCGATTCGGTTCATCCAGATGAGCGAGAGATTGCGCGTGCCGGTTTCCAGCCTGCCAATCGTCTGCGCCGTGGTGGGCGGTGAACAACGCGCGGCCACATCGGCCAGCGTCATCCCTTTTTGTCTGCGAATATCACGTATGCGGTTAATCATGACTAGTCGACCCCTCGAACCAATCCGGTTTTTTCCTTTCCTACAACTCGCCGTTGTTGGCAAACTTGACGCAGGAAATGCCGGAATAAACCTAGGGAGATACTACAATGAATCGGCAACTTGTCGAACGGGAATTAACCTCTGAAGGCCCGGGAAAATCAAAGCCGCGCAAGGGAGGGCGCAGCGTGACCGTAAACCTTTGCGAATCGCCGCTGACATGGCTGCATGCGCGGGGGCATTTAACCGATCGCGAACTGGACGCCGGTGAACGGCTGCGCCACGATTGGGAGGCGGCCCAAATGGCCCCGAACATGTCGATGCGTTGGGAACCGGTGGTAATCCGTGGCAGCCGCCATGATCGCGACCTCAACCCGACAGAGCGCCAGATTGCGGCCAAGGCCCGCTTTGACGGGGCGATCAGCACGGCGGGCAAAGGGCTTTCCGACATTTTGTGGCGCGTGGTTTGCGCTGGCGACAGCTTGCCGGTGGCGGAAAAGGCGCTGGATTGGCCCACGCGTTCGGGAAAGCTGGTGTTGAAACTGGCGCTGGACCGGGTGGCGGAATTTTATCGTATCGCGTGATGGGGGCGCCTCCGGCGGCGGGCGCCCACCGGAGGCGTGAAATCACCCCTCGACCATTTCGGCCAGTTCGAGCCAGCGCTCTTCGGCGGCATCTTTTTCGGCGCGGGCCTTATCAAGCGCCGCGGTCAATTGCGCAAACCGCGCCGGATTTTTGGTGTAAAGGTCGCCATCGGCCAGAGCTTCCTCCAGCTTGCCGATCTCTCCATCCAACGCCTCAATCCGCGCGGGCAGGAGGTCATAGTCGCGCTGATCCTTATAGCTCAGCTTGACCTTGCTGCGCGTGGGCATGACGACGGGCGCGGCTTCGGCCTTGTCGACGGCATTGGCCTTCTTGGCCGCAGGCGCATTGCGCTGTTGGCGCTGCTTTTCCCAATCGGCATAGCCACCCGCGACAATGTCCACGCGCCCCGAACCGTCCAGCCCCAGCGTCACCGTACAGGTCCGGTCGAGGAAGTCGCGGTCGTGGCTGACGATCATCACCGTGCCGTCATAATCGGCGATCACTTCCTGAAGCAGGTCGAGCGTTTCCAGGTCAAGATCGTTGGTCGGTTCGTCCAGCACCAGCAGGTTGGACGTGCGGGCAAATTCCCGCGCCAGCAAAAGGCGCGAACGTTCGCCGCCCGAAAGAGTGCCCACCCGCGCCTCGATCAGACCGGGGTCGAACAGGAAGTCCTTGAGATAGCCCTGAACGTGCTTTTTCTCGCCGCGCACATCGACCCAGTCGCCGCCCTCGGCCAGAACGTCGCGGATGCGCTTTTCCGGGCTTAACAGGCTGCGCTGCTGATCAATCATCACGCCCGACAATGTCTGGGCCAGTTTGACCGTGCCGGTGTCCGGCTCCAATTCGCCGGTCAGCAACTTGAGCAGGGTTGTCTTGCCCGCGCCATTGCTGCCCACCAGACCGATACGGTCGCCGCGCTGAATTCGCAGCGAGAAATCGCGAATGATGGTGCGATCGCCGAACTTTTTGGACACGTTTTCGGCAACGATCACCGATTTGGTTTTTACATCATCGCTGGCCAGCTTCATCTTGGCCGCGCCCTGCGGATTGAGCATCGAGGCGCGCTGCGCACGCAGGGCATAAAGCTTTTCCAGCCGTCCCTGATTACGCTTTCGTCGGGCCGTTACCCCGCGTGAAAGCCAGTGGTTTTCCAGCTTCAGCTTTGCGTCCAGCTTTTCCGCTGCGCGGGCGTCATTGGCGTAAACTTCTTCTTCCCACGCCTCATAGCCGCCAAAGCCGACCTCACGCCGGCGCAAAGATCCGCGATCCAGCCACAGCGTCGCACGGGTCAGGCGGGTCAGGAAGGTGCGGTCGTGGCTGATAACCACAAACGCGCCATTGAACCGTTGCAACCAGCTTTCCAGCCAGTCAATCGCGGCCAGATCCATATGGTTGGTCGGTTCGTCCAGCAGCAGCAGGTCCGGCTCGCTGGCCAAGGCGCGGCAGACGGCGGCGCGGCGGCGTTCGCCGCCCGATGCGCTGGCCGCTTCGCGCGTCAGGTCGATGCCAAGCTGACTGGCGATGGATTCCACCTCATGCTGGGGCGGGGCGTCTGCGCCCTTGAGGCAATAGTCGAGCAGGCGAGGGCAGTCGCTGAAATCAGGGTCCTGTTCCAGCACGACAACCTTGGTGCCCGGCTGGATCGAGCGATTGCCCTTATCCGCGTCCAGCGTCCCCGCGATCAGGCGCAGCAAGGTCGTTTTGCCCGCCCCGTTGCGCCCGATCAGCGCAAGCCGGTCACGCGGGCCGATGAAAATGTCGAGATCACGGAAAAGCCAGCCCGATCCCTGGATCAGGCTCAGTCCTTCCCAGCTGAGAATAGGTGCAACTGCCATGGGCGCGCGTTACGGCGCATCATCGCCCATGGCAAGCAGTCCATCAGTTGGTCAGTTCAAAGGCCATGGCCAGCGATACCGAAATGGTCACCGGGCGAGGGGTGATGTCGGGAGACAGGTCTGTACTGGGCGCCCGCTCCTCGAAAGCGGCAAGTTTTCGGGCCTGAAAGCTCGAACGCCCGTCGCTGTCGGTGACACTTAACAGCTTTGCGCCGGAATAGCTGTTGATCCTTGCGTGGATCATGGCCTTGGCGCGCGCTTTGGCGGTTGCTTCGGCCATGAGCTTTTCAAGAATGGGTTCCTTGTTTTCAACATCGAATTCCGGATTGCCAACACTGGTTGCCCCTGCACCAATCGCGGCGCCCATGGCATCGCCCAGCAGGGCCAGCTTATGTAATTTCAACGCAAGATTGGATTCCACGACAAAGCCTTTTCGCCGACGGATAGTGCCATCCATGTCAAATTCCTCACGCGCGGAAAAATAGCCTGGCGTGATGTCGGCCGCAGCTACGCCCTTGGCGATCAGGTCGGCTTTGATCCGCGCAATGGCTGCGTTGCTGGCCCCTATGGCGGCGGCCCGATCGCGGTTGCGGGTGACAAGTCCGATATCGACATTGGCTATATCGGGCGCCTGTTCGACGCTGGCGTTCTGAACCAGTGATACGACCGGCCCTTTGGGCACAATGGTCACCAAAGGAGGGATGGTCGATTGCGCCAAAGCCGATTGCGGCAATGCCCAAGCGGCAAGTGCAAAGAAAAATGCTCTTTTCATGGGGCGTCTGACCTTCCATTCCTCGCTGAACAATCGCTATGTTATCTATTCACATCGCGTTCAATCGCAAACGGATAACCCATACGGCATGTTCACAAGGCTCACCTCTTTGCTGATGATGGCTCCGCTGGCGCTCTGGGCGATGGTCTCGGTGCTGGCGTTGCCGCCGGTCCCCGCCGCCCATGCCGGTCCGGGCGAGGCGCAGGGCGAAGTGCGGCGCGAGATGCGCGCCGGCAACGTCCGTTCCTTGCGCGAGATCGAAGGGCGCGTGTTGCCCACTATGGCGGGCGCACAATATCTGGGGCCTGAATATGACCCGTTGGCCATGGCCTATCGCCTGAAATTCGTGAAGGACGGGCGCGTGGTGTTTGTCGATGTTGATGCACGTTCCGGGGAAATACTGCGCCAACGGCGCTGATCTTTCGGCTCCTGCGCTTGACGCGGCCTATGCCCGCCCCCATTTCCCCTGTTAATCCGACCTAATAATAAGGAAGTGCCGATGCGGATCCTGATCGTTGAGGATGAACCCACGCTGGGCCGCCAGCTGAAAACCACGCTGGAACAGAACGGCTATGCCGTCGATCTGTCGGTGGACGGCGAGGACGGCCATTTTCTGGGCAGTACCGAAGATTATGACGCGGTGATCCTTGACCTGGGCCTGCCGGAAATCGACGGTCTGACCGTGTTGTCCATGTGGCGCAAGGAGGGGCGCAAGTTCCCCGTTCTGGTGCTGACGGCGCGCGATTCGTGGTCGGACAAGGTGGCTGGGCTGGATGGCGGCGCCGACGACTATCTGGCCAAGCCATTCCAGACCGAGGAATTGATCGCCCGCCTGCGCGCGCTGATCCGCCGTGCTTCGGGCAATTCCAGCAGCGAACTGATCGCGGGCGATGTGCGCCTCGATACGCGTTCGGGCCGCGTTACGCTGGCCGGGGAGCCGGTCAAGCTGACGGCACAGGAATATAAGCTGCTGTCCTATCTGCTCCACCACAAGGGCAAGGTGGTGTCGCGCACGGAATTGATCGAGCATATTTATGATCAGGATTTCGACCGCGATTCAAACACTATCGAGGTGTTTGTAACCCGTATTCGCAAGAAGCTGGGCGCCGATGTGATCACCACGATCCGCGGTCTGGGTTACAGCCTTGACGAGCCGGCCCGCGGCTAAGCACGATGGCCAGCGCCCAAGGGCATGAGGCATCAGATACCGAAACGCGCAAGGTTGACCGGGTGAAATACACCGGCAGCCTCGCGCGGCGTATGATGCTGATTGCGGTGGGCTGGATTTTGGTGCTGCTGCTGGCCGGGGGGCTGGCGCTGGACCGGGCGATGACCGCGATGGTCACGCGCAATTTCGACGAACAATTGGGCTATATGCTGACCGGCATGATCGGCAGCGCGGAAATCGGCCCGGATGGTGAAGTCTTCTTCAACCGTCCCCTTGGCGATCAACGCTTTCTGGAACCCAACAGCGGCCTTTATTGGCAGATCACCGGCAAGGGGCACGAGGATTTTCCCAGCCGTTCGCTTTGGGATCGCACGCTGAAAGTTGATGCGAATCACAATGATACGCAGGCGCATATCTACGATTCGAATCAGTTTTCGGGCGAGCCTTTGCGCATCATGGAACGCTCGATCATCCTGCCGGGCAGCAATACGACGTGGTGGTTCGTGGTGGCGGAAAGCCGGCACGAATTGGACGCGCAGATCCACCGCATTCGCTCGATCCTGATCGACAGCTTTCTGGTGCTGGGGCTTGGCCTTGTGCTGATGGCGGCGATTCAAAGCTGGTACGGGCTTTCGCCGCTGCGCCGGGTTCGGCTGGCCATTGCCCATATGCGCAACACGGGGGCCAACCGGGTCAATGATCCCTTGCCGGTTGAGGTTCAGCCTTTGGTACAGGAACTCAATGACTTGCTCTCGCATAATGAGAGGCAGGCTGAAGAAGCTCGGACCCATGCGGGCAATCTGGCCCATGCGCTCAAGACGCCTTTGACGGTGCTACTCAATGCGGCGCAGGCGAAGGAGGATGACCTGGCCGAATCGGTGGTGCGTGAAACAGCGGTGATGCGGCGTCAGGTCGAACACCACCTCGCCCGCGCGCGCGCGGTTGGCCGACGCGGCGCAGGGCAGGCGCGCACGCCTGTATGGGATGCCGCCAAATCCGTCATGCGCGCGGTGGAGCGACTCTATCCCGAAACCCGCTTTGACCTCGACGGGTCGCATGACGCACAGGTTGCCATCGAGCGGCAGGATCTGGATGATCTGCTCGGCAATCTGATTGAAAATGCGGCCAAATATGGCGGGGGCAGCGTTTTCGTTACGCTGGACGTTGGCGCGAAGGGCGAATTGGTCGAGATCTGGGTCGAGGATGACGGGATGGGTATTCCAGAGGCCGAACGCACCCGTATTTTCGACCGTGGCGCGCGTCTGGATACGGGCAAGCCGGGGACGGGTCTTGGGCTGGCTATCGTGCGCGATGTTGCCGAAATCTATGGCGGCAATGTTGAATTGGCCGAGAGTGAGGATTTGGGCGGGCTGTTGGTGAAGTTGCGGTTGCCCAGAGCGCGGGGGTAAAACGCAAGTTTTCCTCCGGCGGGCAAAGGGCGGGGGCCCTTTGCAATCCCGATACTGTCATCGGCGTGCGTCGGATCATCCTCGCGCAAGGTCGCCGTGCCGCAGGCTTGATAAACGGCTTCGCGGATTGGCGAATCCCGGCGATCCAAACGCCACCCCATAACGGGATTGCAAAGGGCACCCGCCCTTTGCCCGCCGGAGGCAAAACTCCTTAAAACCCCTTACTCGCCCAATTTGGCTTTCTCATGATGCCGGATCACTTCATCAATGATGAAGCGTAGGAATTTCTCGCCAAAATCGGGATCAAGCTGCGCATCCTCGGCCAGTTTGCGCAGGCGGGCAATCTGGCGCTCTTCGCGCCCCGGATCGCTGGCGGGCAGGGTGTGGGTGGCTTTATATTCGCCAACGGCCTTGGTGATGCGGAAACGTTCGGCCAGAATGTGAATCAGCGCGGCATCGATATTGTCGATGCTCGACCGGAAAGAGGCCAGAACCGGATCGGTGGTGGCAACGATGCTGCCCTGATGTGACGTTTCAACCATAAAGCGCCGCTAGCATGAGACAATGGTCGATTCCAGCCTTGCCTTTATGCGGGATGCGGCGCAATGCGGGCCCGATGACTGCCCAACCCGTTTCCATGACTGAACGCGCGGCGCCTATGGATGCGCCTCAGCCCTCGATCGACCCTTTGCTGGCACTGACCGCCAAGGGGATGGACGAGGTCAATGCTGTGATTCTCAGCCGGATGGAAAGCGAGATCCCGTTGATCCCGCAACTTGCCGGCCATTTGATTTCGAGCGGAGGCAAGCGCCTGCGCCCGATGTTGACCGTCGCGGCGGCGGATCTGGTCGGCTACACTGGCGGCGCGCAATATGCTCTGGCCGCGGCGGTGGAGTTCATTCACACCGCGACTCTGCTGCATGATGACGTGGTCGATGGTTCCGACCTGCGTCGGGGCAAGGCGGCGGCCAATATTATCTATGGCAATCCCGCCACGGTGCTGGTGGGCGACTATCTGTTCAGCCGTTCGTTTGAATTGATGGTTGAGGCCGGTTCACTGCGGGTGCTGGATATTCTGTCGCGCGCCTCTTCGATCATTGCCGAGGGTGAGGTCGATCAGTTGACCGCCCAGCGCAAGATCGAGACGAGCGAAGAACATTACCTCTCGATCATCGCCGCCAAGACCGCCGCGCTGTTTGCCGCTGCCTGCCGCATCTCGGCGGTTGTTGCTGGGCGCAGCGATGCCGAAGAGCAGGCGCTCGACGATTATGGCCGCTACCTTGGCGTGGCGTTCCAGTTGGTGGACGATGCCATCGACTATGATTCCGAAGCCGCCGAAATGGGCAAGGGCAAGGGCGATGATTTCCGCGATGGCAAGATGACCTTGCCGGTGATCCTGGCCTATGCCGCCGGGACCGAGGAAGAAAAGCAGTTCTGGCGCGACGCCATCGCCGGTTTCCGCGCCGAGGACGAGGATCTGGCCGAAGCCATCGCCATCATCGCCCGCCACGGTACGGTCGAGGCCACCCGTCAGCGCGCCGCCGATTATGCGCAAAAGGCGATTGATGCTTTGAGCATCTTCCCGGCTGGCGAAATGCGTTCGGCGTTGGAAGAAGCGGCGCTGTTTTCGGTGGCGCGGCGGTATTAAGAGGTAGGTTGGCCTCCGGCGGGCAAAGGGACTCGGTCCCTTTGCAATCCCGATACTGTCATTGTTGTGCGCCCGACCATCCTTGCGCAACCTTGTCGCGCAGCACGCAGGCTTTATAAACCGCTTCGCCGACTAGAGCGCTTCACTGCAAACTTGGCGCAACCCCATAACTGGATTGCAAAGGGCCCCCGCTCTTTGCCCGCCGGAGGCAATTAAAACCCCCCCGCTGGCGCCCCACTTCCCTTTTCCTGCAAAATCCATAAGACGCAAACCTGTGTCAGACCTGCCCATCCATGCCGTCCTTCCCGACTTGCTCGCCGTCCTGCGCCATCGGCCCAACGCGGTTTTGATCGCGCCGCCCGGTGCGGGCAAGACGACAAGCGTGGCGCCCGCCTTGATCCGCGAGGCGTGGTGCGATGGCAAGATTATCCTGCTGTCCCCTCGACGTGTCGCCGCCCGCGCTGCGGCTGAGCGTATGGCCGAAATGATGGGCGAGAAGGCGGGGGAGACGGTGGGCTACCTGACCCGTCTGGACAGCAAGCAATCGGCCAGAACGCGCATTCTGGTGGTGACCGAGGCGATTTTTGTCGCGACCATTCTGGCCGATCCTGAACTGTCCGGCATTTCCGCCGTTTTGTTCGACGAGGCGCATGAGCGCAATCTTGACAGTGACTTAGGCTTGGCTCTTGCTGTCGAGTGTCAGCAAGTTTTGCGCGACGACCTGCGCATCATCCCGATGTCGGCCACCATCGACGGTGAACGGTTTGCCGCCTTGCTCGGCCCCGATACGCCGGTGATTGAGAGCGAGGGGCGCGCATGGCCGCTTACCATCCGCTGGCTTGGCGCGCGGGCAGAGGCGCGTATGGATGAGCAGATGGTCAGCGCCATCCTGACGGCTTGGCGCGAGGAGAGCGGTGACATTCTGGCCTTTCTGCCCGGCGTCGGGGAAATTACCCGCGTCGGGGAAAAGCTGGAGGAGCGGTTGAAAGCCACGCCGATCCTGCCCCTGCACGGCCAATGTGAACCCCAGGCACAGCGCGCCGCCATTCGCCGCGATCCGGATGGACGCCGTCGTATCGTGCTGGCCACCAGCATTGCGGAAACCTCGCTGACGCTGGATGGCGTGTCGGTGGTGGTTGATTGCGGCCTGTCGCGCCGCCCGGAATATGACAAGGCCGCAGGCGTAACCCGCCTTATCACCACGCGCTCGTCTCAGGCCGCCGCCGCCCAGCGGGCGGGCCGCGCCGCGCGTCAGGGGCCGGGCGTTGCCTATCGCTTATGGGAAGAGGCCGCCCATGCGGGCCGCCCCGCCTTTGATCCGCCCGAAATGCTGACCAGCGATCTGGCGCCTTTTACTCTGGCTTTGGCGCAGTGGGGGGCGCTTGATCCGGGGGCGATGGCGTGGATTGATCCTCCTCCGGCGGCGGCGATGGCGGCGGCGCGGGCGAAACTTTCCAGCCTTGGCGCGTTGGACGGCGATCGCATAACCGATCATGGCCGCGCGATGGCCAGTCTGCCGATGGGGCCGGAACAGGCGCATATGTTGCTCTATGGCGCGGCGCGCGGGGCGGGGGAAACGGCGGCGATGCTGGCCTTTCTGTTGCAGGAGCGGGGCCTTGGCGGGCGCGGCGAGGATTTGCTGGCACGGCTGGATCGTTGGCGCACGGATCGCTCGCCAAAGGCCGAGGCCGCGCGTCAGATGGCAAGGCAATGGGGCAAACGCGCCGAAAAACTGGTGCCTCGGCTGGCCGGTGAGGCACCGCCTGCGGGCGTTTTGCTGGCCGAAGGTTTTCCCGACAATCTGGCCAAAAGGCGGGATGCCAGCGGCGAGGAATGGCTTGCCGCCGGGGGCAGGGGGCTGGTTCTTGACCAGCTCTCATCCTTGGCACGCAGCGAATATCTTGCCGTGGGTGAAGCGCAGGGGTCGGCCAAGGGCGCGCGGATTACCGGCGCCATCGCCCTGACCGAGGCCGAGGTGGTGGAGCATCTGGCGCACCGGATCGAGCGGCGGTCGACCTTGCGATGGGTGGCTGACGAACGCCGGGTCGAGGCTTTGCTGGAACGCCGCCTTGGCGCATTCGTTTTTGCGCGGGGCAGCGATCCCAAGCCGGACCCGGCGGCGATGACGGCCTTTCTGTGCGATCGAATCAGGGCTGAAGGATTGGGGATTTTGCCATTGGGCAAGGCCAGCCTGAACCTGTTGAAGCGCGCGCGCTTTGCCGGATTCGAAGCCTTGGGCGAGGACGCCTTGCTGGCCGAGCTTGAGGAATGGGCGGGGCCGCATCTTAAACGCCGCCTCGATTCGGTGGAGGCGGGCGCCCTGCATCAGGCCTTGCTGGACCGATTTGGTTGGGATGGAAAACAGACGCTCGACCGTTTGGTCCCCTCGGAATTCCGCAGTCCGGCGGGCAGCAGCCATCCCATCGATTATGACGATGCAGGCGGCCCCAGCATCGAGGTGCGCGTCCAGGCGCTATTCGGGCTGGAGCGGCACCCGACCTTTGGCAAACCACCCCAGCCGCTGCGTTTGCTGCTGACTTCGCCGGGCGGAAAGCCGATCCAGACGACGCTGGATTTGCCGGGATTCTGGCGGGGAAGTTGGCGCGATGTGGTCAAGGATATGAAGGGGCGATACCCCAAACACCGCTGGCCCGACGAGCCATGGGCCGAAGACCCCAGTCTGAAGACGAAAAACGCATTCGAAGCGAGCAAAAACCGCAGCGAAGGCAAAGGTCGCACTTGATTTATGGCGCGATTCGCTGGCATGGCAATCGCATGACCGCACGTATCTTTCAGCGCCCGAAGAACGCCATGCAGTCCGGCAAGGCCCTGCTGGACCAGTGGATCCTCGAATTCGCCCCGAACGAAGCCCGTCGTCCCGACCCCCTGATGGGTTGGCCCGGCAGCGCCGACACGCAAAATCAGGTGAGCCTGAAATTTGCCTCGCTGGACGAAGCCAAGGCCTATGCCGACAAGCATGGCATCGTGGCCACCATCCACGCCACCCCGCCGCGTCGTCTCAAGCTGCAGGCTTACGCGGATAATTTCCGTTAAGTGACAAAGGGGGCTTGCCAAGTTTGGCAAGCCTCGCCATAGGCCGCTCCGGGAGTCGGTCGGACGTTGCGTCCGCCAACCTGGTCAGGTCCGGAAGGAAGCAGCCACAACGGAATTGCCGCGGGTCGGCCGGCTCCTACGTTACAAAGAACCAGCTTTCGGGCTGGTTTTTTTGTGTTTGCGGTTGGGGTTTATGCCTCCGGCGGGCAAAGGGTCTGGACCCTTTGCAATCCCGTTATTGGGGTTGTGTTTTTTGGCCAGTCTTCCGCGAAGCGGCATATTTACAGCCTCTGGCGGTGAGGCGTCGCGCTTTGGGCGATGCAGAGCGCAACGCAGACAGTAATGGGAGCGCGAGGGTCTAGACCCTCGCATTTATCCCTTCTTCTTTCCCTGTAACCCATTCGACAAACCTTTCCCCAAGCCCTAGTTAGACAGACATGATGACTGATTCCTCGGACATGTTTGGCGGCGACGATGACGGCGATGATCTGCCGTGGGATGATGACGCGCCCGAAGAGCAGCCCAGCGCCGCGGAGTTGGAGGAAGCCGGACAGGAAAGCATGTTCGGCGCGCCCGAACCGGCCCCAACATCCGCGCCGGTCGTTTCGGCTCAACCTTATCGCGTTCTGGCGCGTAAATATCGTTCGCAGACCTTTGCCGAGTTGATCGGTCAGGATGCGATGGTCCAGACGCTGGCCAATGCGATCAAGCGTGACCGGTTGGCCCATGCATTTTTGATGACCGGCATTCGCGGGGTGGGCAAAACCTCCACCGCGCGCCTGATTGCCAAGGCGCTCAATTGTGTGGGGGCGGATGGCAAGAGCGGTCCGACAATTTCGCCCTGTGGCGTGTGTGAGCCTTGCGTGGCGATTGCCGAGGGCCGCCATATTGACGTGATCGAAATGGACGCCGCCAGCCATACCGGCGTGGACGACGTGCGGGAGATCATCGAGGCGGTGCGCTATGCGGCGGTTTCGGCGCGTTACAAGATCTATATTATCGACGAAGTTCACATGCTGTCGCGCAATGCTTTCAATGCGTTGCTCAAGACTCTTGAGGAGCCGCCTGCACATGTGAAGTTCCTTTTTGCCACCACCGAAGTCGACAAGTTGCCAATTACGGTGCTGTCCCGGTGCCAACGATTTGATCTGAAACGTATTCCCGCCAAATTGCTGGCGGAACATTTCGGCTCGATCTGTGAAAAGGAAGGCGTGGCCATCGAGGCCGAGGCGTTGAGCATGATTGCCGAGGCCGCCGAAGGTTCGGCGCGCGATGGTCTGTCGATCCTTGATCAGGCGATTGCCCATGCCGATCTGGCCAGCGATTCCGAACACACCAACGTCACCGCCGAGAGCGTGCGTGAAATGCTGGGCCTTGCCGACAAGAGTGTGCAGCGCAAATTGTTTGCGGCCTTGCTGGGCGGGGACGGGGCCGGGTTGCTCGATCTGGTGGCGGCGCAATTTGCGCTGGGGGTCGAACCGATCAACCTGATGCGCAGCGCGATGGACATTACCCATCGCATCACCGTGGCGCAGGTCGGGCGCGGCGAAGTCAAAGCCGTGTCAGAGGACGAGCGCAAGACTATCGAGGATTGGGCCCAGCGTCTGCAACCGGGCCAATTGCACCGCCTTTGGCAATTGCTGATCAAGGGGCATGACGAGGTGAAGACCGCGCCTGCGCCTTTGGTGGCGGCGGAAATGGCGTTGCTGCGATGCCTGCATGCGGCCGATATGCCCGATCCGGGGCAATTGGTGAAAAAGCTGGAAGGTCTGGCGGCGCAGGCTGTCGCCATGCCCGCACAGGCCGCATCTTCTGCGCCCGGTCAGGACGCTCCGCAATCCGCAGCCCCCGCGATGGATTGGAAGCAGTTGGTCGAACATGTCGAACATTACTCTATCCCGATGGGGGCGATGATGCGCGGACAGGTTCGGGTGATTGAACTGGCGCCTGCGCGACTGGTGTTTGAACAGGCGCCGGGCTTTGCCATGAATATCGTCGATGACTTGCGCAAGATTTTGCGTGAGGTGACGGGCGATCTGTGGGAAGTTGAGCAGCGCAGCGAAGGCGGCGCGCCGACTTTGATGGAGGTTGACGCCAAGGCCCGCGATGCGCAGGTGGCGCAGCGACAGGAATCGCCCTTGATGCAGGCGGCATTGGCCGCTTTTCCCGGGGCGCAGGACATTACCGATGAAGGACAATCTGGCGGTTTTCAGCGCCGCCAGTCCTATGGGAGCCGATAGATGAAGTCGATGGAAGAAATGATCAAGGCCGCCCAGCAGGCCGCCGAAACGATCCAGAAGCAGATGAACGAAACCCAGTCCAAGCTGGATTCGCTTGAAGTCGAAGGCAGCGCGGGTGGCGGTCTGGTCAAGATCCGCGCCAGCGCCAAGGGTCGGGTGATCGGCGTTTCGGTGGATGACAGCCTGTTGGTGCCCGCCGACAAGGGCATTCTGGAAGACTTGATCGCGGCCGCCTTCAACGATGCACGCGCCAAGGCGGACGAAGTCGCCGGGGCCGAACTGGCCAAGGCGCAGAGCGGCATGGGCCTGCCGCCGGGCTTCAAGCTGCCGTTCTGATCCCTGCAGAAAAATCCGCCGAAAGGCCCTGCATCCTGACCCGGTTTTGCCGCCGGGGCCGTGATGCGGGGCCTTTGATTTTGAAGGCTGGGTATAAGTTGGCTCTTTTTCCCCATTGCGCCGCGCGCATCTGCTCCCCATATCCTCAAAAACAACGCAGGGCCGCCGTTCTTGGGCGCAACCCGAATGGAAGATTATGACCGACGAGAACACTCCCTCGAATGAGATCCAGTCGCTGCCTTCGCTGCTGCCCATGCTGCCGCTGCGCGATATTGTGGTATTTCCCGGCATGGTTGTGCCGCTGTTTGTGGGCCGCGAAAAATCGGTGGCCGCGCTTGAAGCCGCAATGGCGGGCGACAAGGATATCTTTCTGCTGGCCCAGCTTGATCCGGGTTGCGATGATCCGCATGCCGATGATCTCTATGATGTCGGCGTGGTGGCGACGGTCCTGCAATTGCTGAAACTGCCCGATGGGACGGTGCGCGTTCTGGTCGAAGGGACGCGCCGCGCCCGCATGGTCGCCCTGACCGAGGAAGACGAGATGCTGCGCGCCGAACTGGCGCCGGTGGAAAGCGCCGAGGCCGAAGGGCCGGAAGTGGCCGCCATGATGCGCAGCGTGGTTGATCAGTTCGGCGAATATGCCAAGCTGAACAAGAAGCTCTCGCAGGATGCGGGCGATCAGCTTTCCGAGATCGAGGATGCCTCGGCTCTGGCCGATCAGATCGCCAGCCATATCAGCGCCAAGGTGGCCGACAAGCAGGCCCTGCTGTCGGAAACCGATCCGTTGAAGCGGCTGGAAATGGTCTATGGCTTCATGGAAGGCGAACTGGGCGTGCTTCAGGTGGAGCGCCGTATCCGTGGCCGCGTCAAGCGCCAGATGGAAAAGACCCAGCGCGAATATTACCTCAACGAACAGTTGAAGGCGATCCAGAGCGAGTTGGGCGGCGGCGATGAAAGCGGGGCGAACGAAATCGCCGAGCTTCAGGAGCGCATCAACAAGCTCAAGCTGAGCAAGGAAGCGCGGACCAAGGCCGAGACGGAACTCAAGAAGCTGAAGACCATGCAGCCGATGAGCGCCGAGGCGACCGTCGTGCGCAATTATCTCGATGTGCTGCTGGGCCTGCCCTGGGGCAAGAAGAGTAAGCTGAAGAAGGACATTGGCGCGGCGCAGGCTGTGCTCGATGCCGATCACTATGCTCTGGACAAGGTCAAGGACCGCATCATCGAATATCTGGCGGTGCAGGCGCGGACTAACAAACTGAAGGGGCCGATCCTGTGCCTCGTCGGCCCGCCGGGCGTGGGCAAGACCTCGCTGGGCAAGAGCATCGCCAAGGCTTGCGGGCGCGAATTTATCCGGCAATCGCTGGGCGGCGTGCGTGATGAGGCCGAAATCCGCGGCCACCGCCGGACCTATATCGGCTCTATGCCGGGCAAGATCGTGTCCAATCTGAAAAAGGCGGGGACGAGCAATCCGCTGTTCCTGCTCGACGAGATCGACAAGCTGGGTCAGGATTTCCGCGGCGATCCGGCCTCGGCGCTGCTCGAAGTGCTGGACCCGGAACAGAATGCCAAGTTCCAGGATCACTATCTGGAACTGGACATTGATCTGTCGGACATCATGTTCGTCTGCACGGCCAACAGCCTGAACCTGCCCCAGCCGCTGCTGGACCGTATGGAGATCATCCGTCTGGAAGGTTACACCGAGGACGAAAAGGTCGAGATTGCCGAGCGCCATCTGGTGCGCAAGCAGGTTGAGGCCCACGGGTTGAAGAAGGGCGAGTTCACGCTGACCGAAGGTGGTTTGCGCGATCTGATCCGCTATTACACCCGTGAGGCGGGCGTCCGCACGTTGGAGCGCGAAGTTGCACGTCTGGCCCGCAAGAGCCTGCGCAAGATACTGGAAGGCAAGGAAAAGAGCGTGGTAATCACGCCCGAAAACCTGGCTGATTTTGCCGGTGTCCGCAAATTCCGCCATGGCGTTTCGGACGAGGAAAACCAGATTGGCGCGGTGACGGGTCTGGCATGGACCGAGGTGGGCGGCGAATTGCTGACCATCGAAAGCGTGACTGTGCCGGGCAAGGGCGCGGTCAAGACCACCGGCAAGCTGGGCGAGGTCATGAGCGAGAGCGTCCAGATGGCGTTCTCCTTCGTAAAGGCCCGCGCGCCTGCTTATGGGATCAAGCCTTCGATCTTCAACCGCAAGGATCTGCACATCCACTTGCCCGAAGGCGCGGTGCCCAAGGACGGACCGTCGGCGGGCATTGGCATGGTCACGGCCATGGTTTCCACGCTGACGGGCATTCCGGTGCGCGCCGATGTGGCGATGACGGGCGAAGTCACGTTGCGCGGTCGCGTTCTGGCGATTGGCGGCCTCAAGGAAAAGCTGCTTGCCGCCCTTCGCGGCGGCATCAAGACCGTGTTGATCCCGGAAGAGAACGCCAAGGATCTGGCCGAGATCCCGGCCAATATCCGCGAAGGTCTGGAGATCGTGCCGGTCAGCCATGTCGATCAGGTTCTGGCCCGCGCGTTGGCCGAAGTGCCGCAGGCGATCGAATGGACCGAAGCCGACGACCTGGCCAGCCAGCCCGGCGCGGCCCCGGCGGGTGGCTCGGCGCCTTCTACTGCGACTGCACACTGATAATTGCTGCAACGCCGCGACTCGGATGTGTCATCCGGGTCGCGGAATGCGCGTGATGTGCGATGGGATGATTTCTATCTCGCTTCGTCGAAAATCCCCGTATTCTCGGGGATAATTGCGGGTTTTTAACCGCATTTCGCTTTGACAGGGCGTTCAAAAATCGCTCAATTCCGCCCGCTGTCGAGGCGACTCAAACAGACATTTTTCAACGTCCTTTCTGGGGGTACCCAAATGAATAAGAACGAACTGATCGGCGCTGTTGCCGAAGCCAGCGGCCTTACCCGCAACGATGCGACCAAGGCCGTCGAAGGCGTGTTCGATGCTATCACTGCTGCTCTGAAGTCGGGCGACGAAGTTCGCCTCGTGGGCTTTGGCACTTTTTCGGTGGCCAAGCGCAAGGCTTCGACCGGCCGCAACCCCCGCACCGGTGAGCCTCTGGCAATTTCGGCCTCGGCCCAGCCCAAGTTCAAGGCTGGCAAGGGCCTGAAGGACGCGGTGAACTGATCACCGGCGCCTGACTGCTGAATGGCTGAAACGCCTCGCAGCCATAAGCAGAAAGAAAAACGCCGCCTCGGATTGCTCCGGGCGGCGTTTTTGTTGGTCGGGTAAAGGGGGCTTATTCCTCACCCTCACGCGTGGCCACGGCGTAAAGCGCGATGGCGGCGGCGTTGGACACGTTGAGCGATTCCATCGCTTCGCTGATCGGCAGGCGGGCCAGCGCGTCGCAATGCTGTGCAATGTTCTGGCGCATGCCTTCGCCTTCGGCGCCCAGCACCAATGCGACGGGGCCGGCGGTCATGGCCTGCGACAAGGTGGCATCGGCCTCACCGGCAAGGCCGATGCGCCAATAACCGGCCTCGGCGATTTCTTCGAGCGCGCGGGCCAGATTGACCACGCGGACCCATGGCACGATTTCCAGAGCGCCGCTGGCCGACTTGGCAAGCGTGCCCGATTCGGGTGGCGCGTGGCGGTCCTGGGTGACGATACAGGCCGCATTGAAGGCGGCGGCGGAACGCAGGATGGCCCCGACATTGTGCGGATCGGTCACCTGATCCAGCACGATGACCGGACGCGAGGGATCGCCATCCAGCACGTCATCGAGATAGATATCCTCCAACCCGTCGCATTCCAGAACCAGCCCCTGATGCGGCGCATCGCGTGCAACAAGGCGACCCAGATCGGCGGCCTGCGCATATTCGACCGTGAAATCAGCGGGCAACTCGCCATCCAGATTCGCGATGGCTTCGCGCGTGGCCCACAATTTACGGTGGCGACGGTCGGGATTCTTCAGCGCGGCTTCGACGGCATGATGGCCCCACAGGCGCACCGCGCCCGCGCTGGCGCGGCCAGAACCGCGGCCGCCCTTGTTCCGCCCCGCGCGGCCACGCAGCGCCTTGCCTTTTCCACGCCCGCTTTGGGGAGTGTCGTCGTCGCTGTGGCGGCTCATGAAATTGTCCTTTCTCGTAAAAATTTCCCCGCCTTTGCCAATTCGAGTGTTGACAGGCAAGGGCAAGATCCGCATAGGCGCGGTCCTCGGCTGAACGGCCCCACAAAAAGGGGCCTTTCGGGGGGAAACCCCCAGGCTTGATTGCCTCGTAAGAGGTTTGACGGTGTGGACAGGTGGCCGAGTGGTTAATGGCAGCAGACTGTAAATCTGCCCGCGAGAGCGTACGCTAGTTCGAATCTAGCCCTGTCCACCACCGTTACAAACTTCCCATGAAAATCATGCGCTTTTTAACGGATGGTCCTGCGTGTCCGTCACAGAGGTATTTTTCAACAGCCTATTTCCGACACGCAATTTTGGCATGTTGACAGACGCATTCAACATGCCCATAGGCGCGGACCTCGGCTGAACGGCTCTGTGCAAACAGAGCCATTCTGGGGGGAGACCCCCAAGCTTGATTGCCTTGAAAGAGGTTTGACGGTGTGGACAGGTGGCCGAGTGGTTAAAGGCAGCAGACTGTAAATCTGCCCGCGCAAGCGTACGCTAGTTCGAATCTAGCCCTGTCCACCACCGAACCCTTAAGGCATTGAAGCCTAAGGGAATGGCTGTAAATCAAAGCTTTCAGAACCGCTCAGGTCCAAAAGAGCGGTCCAAATGGCATTGAGAATGGCTAAGCTGTATCGCACCAAATCAGGCCGCTGGGCCTCCCGTCAAGTCATCCCGGCAGACGTAAGAGCGGCCTACGGCAAGGGCGAGGAAAAGCCCACTTGGGATGCTTCGCTCACTGAGGAACAGGCCAGCGCTGCCTACCATGCTTGGCTTGCCGGAGTGAAAAGCCGCATTGCCTCCCTGCGCTCTGCTGCCAAGCCAGCCGACACTCTCCCCGCCCTTGATCTGTCGCAGCGTGAATGCCGCGCCTTGGCTGGGCTGTGGTATGACGACCTCAAGGCCCGCTATGAGGCGAACCCCGGCGATGCCGAGGGGTGGAGGATTGCTCAGGAGGAGGTCATTCCTGAGGAGACCGAAGCAACCTACCACCTGACCGCTGAGGAGGCCGAGGCGTTGCCCTTGCGTGTCTCCCCGTGGATCAAGCGTGAGGCTGCCTCTTTGTTGGCCAGCAAGGGCCTGCGATTGACCGATGGGGCCACCGACAGGCTGCACCAAGACATGGCCGCTCTGTGGCTGCGCTTTGCCGACCTGGACTTGTAACGGATTTGTGCCGGTCACCTATCTCACTATGCCACCTTGGCCTCGAATGCGAGGGGGCTGATGCCGCCCAGATATGAATGGCGC